>JBIKWU010000186.1:0-7715 GCA_044356115.1 Burkholderiaceae bacterium | reverse complement strand
TGGCGGTGATCGCGCCCGAGCTCATCGACGAGCTCGGGCTCAGCCCGCAGGCGCTCGGCCTGGCGGGCGGCATGTTCTTCCTGGCCCTGGGCGTTTCGCAGGTGCCGGTGGGCATGAGCTTCGATCGCATCGGCCCGCGCTTCACGCTGGCCGCGGTGAGCGTGTTCGCCCTGGCCGGCACGCTGGTGGTGGCCACGGCCACGGATGCCGCCGGACTGATCGCCGGGCGCTTCCTGCTCGGGCTGGGCTGCGGCGCGAGCTTCATCAGCGCGGTGGTGCTGCTCAGTCGCTGGTATCCGTCGGATCGCATCGCCACCCTCTACGGCCAGGTGTTCGCGATCAGCCAGATCGGCAACTTCCTGGCGGCCACCCCGCTGGCCTGGATGAGTGAGGCGGTGGGCTGGCGCACGGTGTTCTGGGGTGCCGCGCTGGTGCTGGTGGGGGTGGTGGGCTTCTTCGTGTGGGCGGTGCGTGACCAGCCGCCCGGGCAGCCGCCGCTGCCGCGCGGTGGCGAGTCGCTGTGGCAGACCCTGGCCGGCTTCGCGCAGGTGTTCCGCCTGCCCGGCTACCGGCTGGTGGTCGCGATCCATACCGTGGCCTACGCGGCCATGGCCACCGTGCTCGGTCTGTGGGCCGGGCCCTATCTGCACGACGTGCACGGTCTGGACGCGCTGGGCCGCGGCAACGTGCTGCTGGCGATGGTGGCGGCCCAGACCGCCGGGATGGTGCTGCTGCCGCCGCTGGAGCGCCGCTTCGACAGCCGCAAGCGGGTGATCCTGTGCGCGGCCGGCGCGGTGGTCGCGGTGCTGCTGTGCCTGGCGCTGCTGCCGCGCCCGCCGCTGTGGCTGGCGGTGGCCCTGCTGGTGGGCATCTGCGGCTTCAGTTGCTACAGCCCGATCATTATCGCCCACGCCGCGTCGCTCACGCCGGCGCACCTGCGCGGTCGGGGCTCGGCCGCGGCCAATCTCGGTCAGGTGAGCGGATCGTTCCTGTTGCCGGTGGGGTGCGGAGCGATTGCCGGCCTGTTCGGCGAGGCTGCCCCGGGCTATCCGCCGCAGGCCTACCAGTGGATCTTCGCATTCCTAGCGGTAAGCCTGGCCGTGGGGGCGATGGTCTACGCGCGGGCGCGCGATCGCCGGCCGAGCGAGGGGATGGCCTGAGCAGGCTTGTGTCCGGGGCGCGCGCCCCTGCGCCGGTGGCCGATCATGAGCGAGGCAGGCCGTGAGCCGCCGAGCGCCGATGCGGGGGGCGTCAGCCCTTGTGCGGCTCGCGCTGCGCCACCGGGCCGCCAGCGTCCTTCCAGGCCCGGAAGCCGCCCTCGACGTGGCTCACGTTGGGCACCCCCATGTCGGTGAGTGCCGCGGCCGCCAGTGACGAGCGCCAGGCCGACTGGCAGTAGAGCACCAGATGCTTGCCCGAGCCGAACACCGGCTTGTAGTAGGGGCTGTCGGGATCGGCCCAGAACTCAAGCATGCCGCGCGGTGCGTGGAAGGCGCCCGACACCATGCCCTCGCGCTCGAGTTCGCGCACGTCGCGGATGTCGACGAAGACGGTGTCGGGGTCGCCGTGACGGGCGATGGCCTGGTCGGTGGGCAGGGTGACGATGCGGGCGCGGGCTTCGTCGATGAGCTGCTGGTAGCCCTTGGCGAGTTTCATGGCGTCTCCTGGGGGGTGTCTGGCGAAAGGCTACCATCGTCGCGCGCCGCGGCCGGGCGCGTCGAGGCCGTGGTCAAGGCCTCGCGAAACGCCGGCGGCACCGGCAGCGAGCGCAGCCGCCCGTCGACCCTGGCCACCCAGGCGCGCACCTCCCAGCCCTCGACCAGCACGCGGTCGCCGCGGCCGAGCTGGTAGTCGATGCGCCAGCGCTTCTCGCCGAAGGCGTCGATGCGGGCCACGGCGTGCAGCGGGTCGCCATCGGTGGACGAGCCCAGGAAGCGGGCGCTGGCCTCCAGGATGGGCGTGCCGATCACGCCGTAGCGCTCGGTGAGCAGGGCCTGCGAGAGGCCGGCGTGCTGCAGCCACTGCTGGAAGCAGGCATCGAACCAGAAGAAGTAGTTCGGGTAGAAGACGATCCGGGCGGGGTCGCAGTGGCCCCACTCGACCCGGAAGTCGGTACGAAACGCGATCGGCTGACTCATGGCCGGCGCAGTGTACGCCCGCGGCCGGGGCCCGGGCATCGATCGGCGGCAGCCGGCCTGTGGTAGCGTGGCTCGCAACCCGCAGGAGACATTGCCATGAACATGAACGAGGGCATCGGCCGGCATCTCGGCGAGCTCGTCGCCTTCCGCCGCGATCTGCACGCCCACCCCGAACTGCGTTACGAGGAGCACCGGACCGCCGAGAAGGTGGCCTCGGCGCTGCGCGCGTTGGGCCTGACGGTGCACACCGGCCTGGCCGGCACCGGGGTGGTGGGCACGCTGCGCGGCGGCGGCCCGCGCGCCGCCGACCCCGAGCGCGCGATCGCCCTGCGCGCCGACATGGACGCGCTGCCGGTGGCCGAGGCCAACGGCTTCGCGCATGCCAGCACGGTGCCCGGGCGCATGCACGCCTGCGGCCATGACGGCCATACCGCCATGCTGCTCGGTGGCGCACGGCTGCTGGCCGAGAAGCCCGATTTCGACGGCACGGTGCACTTCGTGTTCCAGCCGGCCGAGGAGGGTGGCGCCGGCGCGCGCAAGATGATCGACCAGGGGCTGCTGCGGCTGTTCCCGGTACGAGCAGCCTTCGCGCTGCACAACTGGCCGGCGCTGCCGGCCGGCCGCTTCGGGGTGCGCGTCGGGCCGATCATGGCCAGCGCCAACCGCTTCGAGATCCGCGTGAACGGGCGCGGCGCGCACGCCGCGCAGCCGCACACCGGCATCGACCCCATCCCGGTGGCCTGCGCCATCGTCGGCCAGCTGCAGCTGCTGGTCTCGCGCTCGGCCGACCCCCTGGACAGCGCGGTGCTCACCGTGGCGCAGATCGAGGCCGGCAGCACCGAGAACATCATCCCGGCGCGCGCGGTCATCAAGGGCACCTGCCGCACCCTGCGGCCCGAGACCCTGCAGATGCTGGTCGACGGCCTGCACCGGGTGGCCACCCATGTGGCCGCGGCCCATCAGGCCAGCGCCGAGGTGGTGATCCGCAACGGCTATCCGTGCACCGTCAACGATGCCGTGCAGGCCCGCTTCATGGCCGACGTGATGGCCGAGGTGGCGGGCGAGGCGCAGGTGGATCGCGACATCGCGCCGGCCATGACCGCCGAGGACTTCGGCTACATCCTCGAGGCGGTGCCCGGTGCCTACGGTTTCATCGGCAACGGGGCCAATGGCCAGCCCGGCCCCAATCTGCACAGCCCGGGCTACGACTTCAACGACGACTCGCTGGCTGTGGGCGCGAGCTTCTGGGACCGCCTGGCGCGGCGCTGGTTCGAGCGCACGCCGGGCTGAGAGCCTGGCCGCGAATCCGGCCGCTTACCCGGTCGCGAGTCCGGCCGCGGCGCGGGCCGGGCCGGGCCGGCGCGGGGTCACTCGATGGTGGCGCCGCTGCGCCGGATGATCGGCGTCCAGACCCGCAGCTCGTCCTGCATGAAGCGGGCGAGCTGCTCGGGGCTGCCGCCGATGGGTTCCATGTACTGCGAATGCATGCGCTCGCGCACCTCGGGCAAGGCGAGCACCGCGTTCATCTCGCGGTTCAGGCGGCCGATCACCTCGGCCGGCGTGCCGGCCGGCGCCAGCACCGCCATCCAGGCTACCGCCTCCACGTCGGGAAAGCCGGTCTCCTTCAGGGTGGGGATCTCGGGCATCAGCGCGCTGCGGGTGCCGGTGGACACGGCCAGCGCCCGCAGGCGGCCAGCGCGCACCTGCGGCATCACCGCCACCGCCGGCACGCAGCTGAACTGGACATCGCCCTGCAGCACCGCGGTGATGGCCGCCGGCGACGAGGGGTAGGGGATGTGCACCGCGAAGCTGCCGGTGCGCACCTTGAGCAGTTCCACCCCCAGGTGCGAGAGGCTGCCCACGCCGATCGACGAGAAATTGAATCCTCCCGGCCGGGCACGCATGGCCGTGACCAGTTCCTTCATCGAACCGATGCCGGCGTCGGCCCGCACCGCGCAGACATTGGCCTGACCTCCCGCCAGGATGACCGGCGCGAGTTCGCGGAACGGGTCGTAGGGCAGCTTGCTGT
Source organism: Burkholderiaceae bacterium (assembly GCA_044356115.1). Taxonomy (GTDB): domain Bacteria; phylum Pseudomonadota; class Gammaproteobacteria; order Burkholderiales; family Burkholderiaceae_E; genus Quisquiliibacterium. Next base: position 3,548 of record JBIKWU010000186.1, on the reverse strand, counting down.
AGAGCACGGTGTTGTTCACCAGCGGCCCGTTGGTGCTGATGACCAGGGTGTGCCCGTCGGGCGTCGCCTTGGCCACCGCGCCGGTGCCGACATTGCCGCCGGCGCCGGCGCGATTCTCGACCAGCACCGGCTGGCCCAGGCGCGGCGCGAGCCGCTCGGCCAGGATGCGGGCCATGACATCGGGCGAGGAGCCGGGCCCGTAGGGCACCACCAGACGTACCGGTCGCTGTGGCCAGGCTGACGACTGCGCGTGCGCGACCGGACCGAGCAGTGCAGCAGCGGCGGCGGTGGCGGCGAGGATGAGGGCGTTGCGGCGCCGGCGATTCGGATGGGTCATGGCGGTGGGGCTCTTGCGGGCTGTGGCGTGGGGTCGGTGAGCCGGCCGGGCGCCGCTCAGGGCGTCGGCCGGATCACGCCGACCCGGGAGGGGTCGCGGTAGATCACGGTCATGGGCAGCCCGGCGGCCTGCCAGCGCTGGAAGGTCTCCAGGCGCATGTAGGCGCCGGCTGCCGGCAGGGAGCGCCACAGGCCGGCGAAGGCCTCCTCGGTGGGCAGCGCCCGACCCGGTTCGATGCGCTGGCCGGTGGCGAACTCGTCGACGTAATTGACCATGGTCACCGGTCGCTGCAGGTAGTAGGGCAGCGACTGGTCGTGGGTGCTCACCGTGAACACCGGCGCGCCGGCCGGCAGCGCTTTCTGGAAGGCGGCGGCCAGGACGCGCGCGGTCTTGTCCTGGGCGACGGTCTGGTGGCCGAGCATGATCAGCTGGGTGCCGATCAGGCCACCGAAAGCCATCGTCACGATGGCTGCGCCGGCCCGGGCGCGGCGGGCGAGCACCGCGGCGGCCGCGCAGAACAGCGCGATCGCGCCCAGGCCCCCGACGATCCAGTTGCGATAGGCGAGTTCGGCCGCGCCGAAGCGCCGGTCGGTATCGGCATCCGCCTGGGTGAGCGCCATCAGCGCCACCGCGCCGGCCAGGCTGAGCCCGGTCATGAGGACGGCGTGCACCGACAGCCGTCGCGCGCTCAGTCGCAGGGCGTGCTGGCCGATCAGCAGCGCCAGGGCCGGGAAGATGGGCAGGATGTACGAGGGCAGCTTCGAGCCGCTGATGCTGAAGAACACGAAGATCACCACCGCCCAGGTGAGCAGCAGCCGGTTGCCCTGGAATCGCCCCGGCTCGCGCCGCCAGCCCAGGCGCAGCGCCCCGGGCAGCAGGGTGGTCCAGGGCACCAGGCCGATGACGAGCAGCGGCACGAAGTACCACCACGCGCCCGGCCGATGGGTATGGGTGAGGTAGCGCGTGAAGTGCTGTTCGATGAAGAAGAAATGCGCGAATTCGGCATGCCGCAGCGACACCAGCACGAACCACGGCGCGGCCACCGCCAGGAAGAGCAGCGGCCCGGTGCCCCATTGCAGGCGCCGCCACACCAGGAGGTCGCGGCTCCACAGCGTGTACACCACCAGCACCATGCCCGGCAGCACGATGCCCACCAGGCCCTTGCTGAGCATGGCCAGCGCCATCGCCAGCCAGGCGGTGAGCATCGCGGCGCGGGTCTGGCCGGGGCTGGCGTCATCGCGCAGCCCGTACCAGACCGCCACCAGCGCCACGCCCAGGGCGGCCGACAGGCTGGCGTCGAGATTCACGAAGTGGGCATTGCCGATCCACCACGCGCTGCTGCCGAGCACGCAGGCCGCGTAGAGCGCGGCCTTCTCGCCGATCGCCCGTCGGGCCGCCCACCACAGCACACCCACCGCGATCGCGGCCGCCAGCGCCGGCCACAGCCGCGCGGCGAAGTCGTTCAGCCCGAAGAGCGCGAAGGCGATGGCCGTGGCCCAGTACTGCAGCGGCGGTTTCTCGAAGTACAGGAAGCCGTTCAGGCGCGGGCTCAGCCAGTCACCGCTGGCCAGCATGGCCCGCGAGAGCTCCGAGTAGCGCCCCTCGTCGGGGGTGATGAGGTCACGCCAGCCGAGGGTGCCGAACCAGGCCGCGAGCGCCAGGCCGAGCAGCAGCAGCGGCAGCGCGCGGCCGCGGTGGAGGGGGCGGGACGAGCCCGGGCGGATGCTCATGTCGCGAGCGCCGGGCCCTGCAGCGCCAGCGTGCCGCTGCGGCCGGGCACCTCGCCGACCGCGATCTCGTGCAGCGGCAGTGGCTGGCCGGCGAGCGAGGCGAAGTACTCGCCGGTGGAGGTGAGCTGCAGTCCCTGGTCCTGCCAGCCGGCGAGCAGCCGGTCGAAGACCGCCGCGAGCTTCATGCCCTCGAGCTCGGCGTGCAGGGTGAAGACCTGGTCGCGCCCGGGCTGCGCCGCGGTGATCGCCAGCAGCCGCCGGTCGACGTCGTCGGCGCTCACGCCGTCCAGGCCGATGAGCTCGTCGAAGGTGGGCAGCGTGGTGGGCAGTTGCGGCACGCCGATCGGCTGGCCGCGCAGGGCCGGCTGGTAGGGCGCGCTGCCGCGCCCGTCGGAGGCATACACGAAGCCGAGCTCGCGCTCCAGCCGGTAGGCATGCTCGTTCATCTGCCAGCCAGCCGCGCCGTGGGTGCGGGGCGGGCTGCCGAAGATCTCGGTGTGGCGCGCCACCGCGGCGCGCATCTCGCGCGCGGTCCAGTCGGCGCTCTGTCCGCCGACGAAGTCCTGCCAGCGGACATGGTCCCAGCAGTGCACGCCGGTCTCGAAACCGGCGGCTGCTACCTCGCGCAGCAGCCCGGCGCAGCCCCGGCCGATGTCCGGCCCGGGCAGCAGCGTGCCGTAGAGCAGGGTGCGCAGGCCGTAGTGGGCGAGCACCGACGTGCGCGAGACCTTCGAGAGGAAGCCCGGCCTGAACACCCGCCGGATGGCGCGGCCGGTGCGGTCAGGCCCCAGGCTGAAGAGGAAGGTGGCCTGCGCCTGGCGCCGGCGCAGCACCGAGAGCAGGCGTGGCACGCCTTCGCGGGTGCCGCGCCAGGTGTCGACATCGATCTTCAGCGCGAGCCTGGGCATGGTGCCACCGCCTGATCAGTCGAGCAGTGCCCGCGCCTGCGCCTGCGCCACCTGGCCGCGGTAGGCGTCGAAGATGCGGTTCAGCGCATCGGCCATGGATACCTGCGGCGCCCAGCCGAGATCGGCCATGGTGTTGTCGATGCGCGGCACGCGGTTGCGCACATCCTGGTAGCCCTTGCCGTAGTAGTCGCCCGAGGAGGTCTCCATCAGGCTGACGCGGGCCGCGTTGTCGCGGTACTCGGGGTAGCGCGCGGCGAGCGCGAGCATCATCTCGGCGAGCTCGCGCACCGAGTGGTTGTTCACCGGGTTGCCGATGTTGTAGATCTGGCCGCTGGCCCGCCCCTCGGGATTGCGGATGATGCGCATCAGCGCGTCGATGCCGTCGTCCACGTAGGTGAAGGCCCGCTTCTGGCTGCCGCCGTCGACCAGGCGGATCGGCTCGCCGCGCACGATGTGCCCCAGGAACTGCGTGATCACCCGCGAGCTGCCCTCCTTGGCGGTGTGGATCGAGTCCAGGCCCGGGCCGATCCAGTTGAAGGGCCGGAACAGGGTGTAGTCCAGGCCCTCGGACAT
>JBIKWU010000185.1:0-7759 GCA_044356115.1 Burkholderiaceae bacterium | reverse complement strand
ACCTCGGTCTCGGGCGTGAGCGCGCTGCGCACGCTGCTGCAGGATCAGCGCCCCAGCCCCCCCTGGGATGCCTGCGTGACCGACATGCGCATGGAGGACGAATCCTCCGGTTATCAGGTCATCGCCGCGCTGGCCGGCCGACTGCCGCGTGACCGGGTGGTGGTGCTCACTGGCGAGACGCGGCCCGATCTGGTGGCCAGCATGACCGCCAACGGGCTGCGCCTGGTGCACAAGCCGGCCACCTCGGCCCAGGTGGCGGCGGCGCTGCGACAGGCACTGGCCGCCACCGCCGGCGCGGCGTCGGTTGCCGACGAACCCGCCGCCCCCTGAGGCCCGCGCTCAGAGCCCGATCAGGCGCAGATCGAGCCGGCCGGCCGCCACCGGCGGGCACCAGAAGTACGCGCCCGACAGCGGCCGGCTCATGCCGAAGATCGCGTCGCGGGTGCCGTCGTCGGCGCCGATCATGCGCCGCAGCTGCGCCTCGAAGCCGTCGAAGGCCGCGCCAAAGGACACGAACATCAGGCCGCCGCGCTCACCCTGCACCCAGGGCATGGAGCGGCGCAGGGTGAAGGCCGCCGGCGAGAAGTCTTCCTGGGCGGTGCGCCGCACATGGGCGCTGGGCGGGGCATCGTCGATCTCGGTGTTGTCGGCCAGCCGCCGGCCGATCGCGAGGTCGCGGGCCGCCGGGCTCATCGCGCCAATGGCCGCGAAGTCATGCTGCCAGCGCTGCACGGCCACGAAGCTGCTGCCGGCCAGGCCCGCCGGCCCACCCTCGATGAACCCGGCTTGCAGCGCCTCGTCGCCCACCGGATTCTCGGTGCCGTCCTCGTAGCCGGTGAGATCGCGGCCACCGAGATGCCGGAAGGCGTCGACGGCCTCCTGCGGCAGGAAGGCATCGGCCAGCAGGCGGGTGAGCTCGGCACCGCGCAGGTAGAGCTCGCCCGGCGCCTCGCCGCGCAGCCAGCACCAGACCGCGGCCGGGGTGGCCGGCAGCTCCACCCCGGCGCCCACCAGCGGCGGGAAGGGCCGCAGGCCGGGCACGCGGGCGGAGAGCTCGGCCACCAGGGTGGCGCCCAGGCCGACCACCGTGGCGCAGCCATCGGCCGCGGTGGCGAGCGCGCGCAGCCCGGGCCGCGGATCGGCACCGGGCCGCAGCGAGAAGCCCAGGTAGCGGGCGTGGGACGGAACGGGCTCGAGGATGCCGGTCTGCATGAGGGCGCTCCGGTTCAGAGGGCAGCCAGCCGGACGAAATCCTGGGCATAGCCGCGAAGGGTCTTGAGCAGGTGCGCGCGCTGGGCGGCGCTGGCGCGGGCGAGCAGCTGGGTGGAGAGCTGGTCGCTGAGCGCGACCGCCTCGTCCAGGCGCTGGCGTCGGCCGGGATCAGCCGGGGTCCAGAAGACCAGCAGGGCCTCGCGCACCTGGCGGGTGGCCTCGGCCGCGGGCGGGCGCTCGCGCGACAGGCGGGTGAGCAGGCCCAGCAGCGCCTGGTTGCGGCGCTGGCGCTCGGCATACCAGAGCTCCTCGGTGGGCGGCATGGCGGCGGCCATCTGGCGCAGCTCGCGCTCCTGGTTCCCCTCCAGACGCCCGAGGAAGAACTCGGCCCGCTTGACCACGCGATCGGCGCGGGCCGCGATCCGTTCGGCGGGCTTCTCGGGCAGGAACTTCTCGCGGTACTCCTCGTCGGCCTCGGCCAGGCGCCGGCGCAGCCGCTCGATCTGGTCGGGCCGCAGGGTGAGGGCGAGCTCGGCCATGGCCGGTGCGAGGCGCTCGGCCAGCGGCGCCCAGGCCTCGGTCACGCGCAGCCGCCAGCGCCCCACCGCCACGGGCTCGGACGCGCCGGGCGTGGCGACGCGCAACTGCGCCTCGACCTCGCCCAGGAACTCGGCATAGCCCGGCAGCTGGCCGCGCCGGTGCCAGCGATGGATCTCGTCGACCCGGCGCGACACGAGCGCGCGCTGGTCCTCGTCCAGGCCGAGATAGCGATCGAGCTGCCAGCTTGACCAGGCTGGCAGCAGGTCGTAACCCAGACGTGCCATGGTGCAGCCCGAGAACAGCAGCGCGCACGCGACCAGCAGCGCGCCACGCCACGGACCCCGCGTGGTAAAATCGCGGGTTACCCTCAGCGGCCGCAAGTACCTGAAAAACAAGGCAGAAATGAACATCGTCATCCTCGCCGCCGGCATGGGCAAGCGAATGCGCTCGGATCTTCCGAAGGTGCTGCACCCGATCGCCGGGCGGCCCATGCTGGGCCATGTGCTCGAACGCGCCCGCAGTCTAGCCCCCAAACGGCTGGTGGTGGTCTACGGCCATGGCGGCGAACAGGTTCCGCAGCGGCTGGCCGCCCCGGATGTGTCCTGGGCCAGGCAGGAGCCGCAGCTGGGCACGGGCCACGCGGTGATGCAGGCCGCGCCGCTGCTCGATGACAGCGTGCCCACGCTGGTGCTGTACGGCGATGTGCCGCTCACCACAGACGCCACCCTGGCGCGGCTGCGCGCCGCCGCGCAGGTGCCGGCCGGCGGCGCCCCGCGCATGGGCCTGCTCACCGTGGTGCTGCCCGACCCCACCGGCTATGGCCGCATCGTGCGCGAAGACGGCCGCATCACGCGCATCGTCGAGCACAAGGACGCCACCGAGGCGCAGCGCGCCATCACCGAGGTCAACACCGGCATCCTGGTGGCGCCCACCGCCGAGCTGCGGCGCTGGCTGGCCGCGCTGTCCAACCGCAACGCGCAGGGCGAGTACTACCTCACCGACATCATCGCCAGCGCGGTGGCCGAGGGCATCGAGGTGGTGGGGGTGCAGCCTGATGCCGCCTGGGAGACCCTCGGCGTCAACAGCAAGGCCCAGCTCGCCGAGCTCGAGCGCATCCACCAGCGCAACCAGGCGCAGGCCCTGCTCGAGCAGGGCGTCACGCTCGCCGACCCGGCCCGCTTCGACCTTCGCGGCAGCCTGAGCTGCGGGCGCGATGTCAGCATCGACGTCAACTGCGTGTTCGAGGGCGAGGTCGTCCTGGGCGACGGCGTGAGCATCGGCCCCAACTGCGTCCTGCGCGACACGCGGCTGGCCGCCGGCACGCAGGTGCTCGCCTTCAGCCACCTCGATGGCGCGCAGGTGGGCGCGGGCTCGCGCATCGGGCCGTATGCCCGGCTGCGGCCGGGCACGGTGCTGGCCGAGGAGGTGCACGTGGGCAACTTCGTCGAGACCAAGGCCGCCCGCTTCGACACCCAGGCCAAGGCCAATCACCTCGCCTACGTGGGCGATGCGGTGGTGGGCAAGCGGGTGAACATCGGCGCCGGCACCATCACCTGCAACTACGACGGCGTGAACAAGCACCTCACCGTCATCGGCGACGACGCCTTCATCGGCAGCGACACCCAGCTGGTGGCGCCGGTCACGGTGGGCGCGGGCGCCACCCTGGGCGCGGGCACCACCCTCACCCGCGAGGCGCCGGCCGGCAAGCTCACCATCTCGCGGGCGCGCCAGGTCACCGTCCCCAACTGGCAGCGGCCGGTCCGCAAGCCCAAGGAGTAGCCCATGTGCGGCATCGTCGGCGCGGTCGCCCAGCGCGACATCGTTCCCATCCTCATCGAGGGCCTGCGCAAGCTCGAGTACCGCGGCTATGACTCCGCCGGCCTGGCCATCCTCAACGACACGATGTCGCGGGTGCGCTCGGTGGGCCGGGTGGCCGAACTGCAGGCGCGCGCCACGGCCGACGGCGCGCAGGCGCCCACCGGCATCGCCCACACCCGCTGGGCCACCCACGGCGGCGTCACCGAGAACAACGCCCACCCGCACGCCTCGCTGGGCGGCGGGCTGCAGGTGTCGGTGGTGCACAACGGCATCATTGAGAACCATGAGGTGCTGCGCGCCGAGCTGCGCGCCGCCGGCTATGCCTTCGAGTCGCAGACCGACACTGAAGTCATCGCCCACCTCGTGCACTCGCTGGCGGCCTCGGGCCTGAGCCTGCTGCAGGCGGTGCGCGCGGCGGTCGAGCGCCTGGAAGGCGCCTACGCCATCGCCGTGATCAGCAGCCGCGAACCGCACACCGTGGTCGGCTCGCGGCGCGGCTCGCCGCTGCTGCTGGGCGTGGGCAACAACGGCTCGGGCCAGGGCGAGAACTTCCTGGCCTCCGATGCCTCGGCGCTGCTGCAGGTCACGCGCCATGTCGCCTACCTCGAGGAGGGCGACCTGGTCGAGATCCGCCGCGACGGCTTCACGGTGCTGGACGCCCACGGCCAGCCCGCGCACCGGCCCATCGTGCAGAGCCAGCTCAGCGCCGAGTCCATCGAGCTGGGCCGCTACGCGCACTACATGCAGAAGGAGATCTTCGAGCAGCCGGGCGCCATCGCCAACACCCTGGAGATGGTCACCGGCGGCAGCGCGCTCTCGCCGGGGCTCTTCGGGGCCGACGCCCACGAGGTGCTGGCGCGCACGCGGCAGGTGCTCATCCTGGCCTGCGGCACGAGCTTCCACGCCGGGCTGGTGGCGCGCTACTGGATCGAGTCGGTGGCGCGGCTGCCGGTCTCGGTGGAGATCGCCAGCGAGTACCGCTACCGCGAGTCGGTGGCCCAGCCCGGCACGCTGGTGATCACCATCTCCCAGTCGGGCGAGACCATCGACACCCTCTCGGCGCTGCAGCACGCCCACGCCCAGGGCATGGGCGATTCGCTGTCCATCTGCAACGTGCCCGAGTCGGCGCTCATCCGGGCCTCGCGGCTGCGCTTTCTCACCCGCGCGGGCCCCGAGATCGGCGTGGCCTCCACCAAGGCGTTCACCACCCAGCTCGCCGCGCTGTTCGTGCTCACCCTGGTGCTGGCCCGCCAGCGCGGGCTGCTCTCACCCGCGCGCGAGCATGAGCTCATCACCCAGCTGCGCCACCTGCCGGTGGCGCTGAACCGGGTGCTCGAGTGCGAGCCCGAGGTGGCTGCCTGGGCGCAGCGCTTTGCCGCCCGCGACCACGCGCTCTTCCTGGGCCGCGGCGTGCACTTCCCCATCGCCATGGAAGGCGCGCTCAAGCTCAAGGAGATCACCTACATCCACGCCGAGGCCTATGCCGCCGGCGAGCTCAAGCACGGCCCGCTCGCGCTGGTCGATGACCGCATGCCGGTGGTGGTGGTGGCCCCCAACGACACCCTGATCGAGAAGCTCAAGAGCAATCTGCAGGAAGTGCGCGCCCGCGGCGGCGAGCTGTTCGTGTTCGCCGACCGCGACACCCACCTCGCCCCGAGCGACGGCGTGCATGTCATCCACCTGCACGACCACGCCGGCCTGCTCTCGCCCATCCTGCATGTGCTGCCGCTGCAACTGCTGTCCTATCACGCCGCCCTGGCCCGCGGCACGGATGTGGACAAGCCGAGGAATCTGGCCAAGAGCGTGACGGTGGAGTAGGGGGCGAAGATAACTTCATCTTCGACAGGACCCACCGCGCCTGCGACGCGAGCCGGATTGTTATAACATACTAACATTTTGGCTCGTTTACTCTGGAGGCAGCCGTGCGCACCCGAATCATCTCCAGCAGGGACTTCACCCGCGATGTCGCTGGGGCCAAGGCCGCTGCCCTCACCGGGCCGGTATTGATCACTGATCGCGGCCAGCCCGCCTACGTGATGCTCAGCATCGATGAGTATCACCGCCTGCAGGGCAAGGCGCCTTCGCTGTTTTCGCTGATGCAGCGATTGCCCGAGTTGCCCGACGACATCGCCGACATTCCTCGCATGGAGATCGAGTTCCGAGATGTCGAGATCTGAGCGAGCATGATCGTCCTCGACACCAACGTCATCTCCGAGCTGCGCAAGAGGCCGCATAACCAGGACCCCAAGGTCTGCGCCTGGTCGCAGGCACAGCCGGCCAGCGCTTTCTATCTGACGACGCTGACGATCATGGAGATCGAACGCGGCACGCTTCTGGAAGAGGCGCGAGGTTCGCCTCAGGCAGCGATCCTGCGACCATGGTTCAACGCACTTCGCGTCGCCTATGCAGGTCGGGTGCTGCCCTTCAACGAAGGGGCTGCCATTCGCGCTGCACAACTCGCCGGCAACCATCGACCCTCGGTGGACCTCATGATCGCGGCCACCGCGCTGGAATTCGGATACGCGGTCGCCACGCGCAATGTGGCGCATTTCAACTTCGCGGGGCTGGCGGTCATCGACCCCTGGGCCTGAGCTCAGCCAGCCCATCGTCACCCATGACCGACAACCCGCTCGCGCGCCGGCTGCAACCCCTGATCGACCACCCCCTGCACCGCCTGCTCGGCGCGCAGGAGTGGCAAAGCCGGGAGGGCGCAGGGCACCTGAGCATCGAGGTGAGCGCCCTGATCAGCAGCCCGGCCGGCGGCTTGCACGGCGGCGTTGTCTACCTGCTCAGCGATGTCTGCGCGATGGTCGGCCTGATGAGCAGGCTGCCGGTCGATCAGCATGCCGTGACGCATGACATCCAGGTGTCGGTGATGCGCTCGGCAGCGCTGGGGGATCGCGTGAGCTTCGACTCGACAATCACGCACCTCGGGCGTCGCCTGTGCTTCTGCGAGGTGGTGGTGCAGAGCGGCGGGAAAACACTGGCGACTGCCAGGGTCACGAAGAGCCTTGTGGCGGCGCCGGGGGCTGTGACTCGGGACTGATAAGCACCTGCTCCCAGGCCTGCCGCGGAGAAAGAATCCGCAGGCTCCCCCTCGAGTCCCAGCTCAGAACCCGCTGGTCGCCGGTGATGAACACATCTGCGTCGGCGGTGTGGGCAGCGGCCACGAGGCGCGCATCAGGTTCGGCAAAGGGCTCAGCCACATCCGGCACAGCGACTGCACACGCCCAGAGCGCGTCGAAGCGCTTCAGCGCTGGCGCATGGCGCAGGAACTTGCGCCGCAGGACGGCATGAACCTCTTCACGCACCAGGGCACTGCTCAGGATGCGGTGCCCCCTGGCGTCGAGTTCGAGCAGCAGTTCCGCGCACAGGCCCGGGAACACCGCAGCCGACACCCACACATTCGTGTCCAGGAACACCCGCACGGCAGTCAGGCGCGACTCAGCTCACATCGCGCAGGATGTCCTCCTCGGTCAACCACCCCGCAGCACGCGCCTGCGGACCCAGGTCCTGCTGAAGCAGGCGCAGCGTCTCGCGCAACGCCTGTGCGCGCAGGGCGTCCCGCACGAGATCGCTGCGGGTCTTGCCGGTAGCGCGCACCAGCTGATCCAGGGCGAGGGCTTCTTCATCGTTGAGGCGGACGGTGAGCACGGCAGACACAGCGAACTCCCCTGAGATAACGTCGTACGACAGTGTAATACAAAGACGAGCTCAAACCCGGCCCGCAGGCCCCCTGACCCTCACCCCCTCAGCCGCGCGCACACCGCCGCCGTCACCTGCGCAGTGGTGGCCGTGCCGCCCAGGTCGCGGGTGTGCAGGGCCGGGTCGGCGGTCACAGACTCGATCGCCGTCATCAATCGGGCGGCGGCAGCCGGCTCGCCCAGGTGCTCGAGCATCATCACCACCGACCAGAAAGTGCCCACCGGGTTGGCCAGGCCCTTGCCCATGATGTCGAAGGCCGAGCCGTGGATGGGCTCGAACATCGAGGGGTAGCGCCGCTCGGGGTCGATGTTGCCGGTGGGCGCGATGCCCAGGCTGCCGGCCAGCGCGGCGGCCAGGTCCGACAGGATGTCGGCATGCAGGTTGGTGGCCACCACGGTGTCGATCGAGGCCGGCCGGTTGACCATGCGCGCGGTCATCGCGTCCACCAGTTCCTTGTCCCAGCGTACCTCGGGGAACTCGCGGG
>JBIKWU010000339.1:0-3711 GCA_044356115.1 Burkholderiaceae bacterium | reverse complement strand
TTCGTACTGCATGTTGGATCTCCTCAACCGGCCATGGTCAGGCCGCCGGACACGCTGAGCACCTGGCCGGTGATGTAGGCCGCGTCGTCGCTGGCGAAGAACAGGATGGCGCCGGGCAGGTCCTCGGGGTCGCCGATGCGGCCCATGGGCACGGCGCGGCGGAAGGCCTCGTCCAGCTTCTCGGGGTTCCCCGCACCTTCCTTGTAGCCGGCGAAGAGGGCGGTCTGGGTGGGGCCGGGGCAGACCACGTTCACGGTGATGCCGTGGCGGGCGTGCTCGCGGGCCAGCGTCTTGGACAGCGCCACCAGGCCGCCCTTGCAGGCGGCATAGACCGCCTCGCCGGAGGAGCCCACGCGGGCCGCATCCGACGAGACATTGACCACGCGGCCCGCGCGACGCGCCACCATGCCCGGCAGCACGGCGTGGTGCATGTGCAGCGCGCCCACGAGGTTGATGGCGATGAGCCGCTCCCACTGCGCCGGCTGCGTCTTGAGGAAGGGCATGAACACATCCCAGCCGGCGTTGTTGACGAGAACGTCGGTGGGGCCGAACGCCGACTCGGCGGCGGCGACCGCGGCATCGACCGTGGCGCGATCGGCGATGTCGCAGGCGAAGGCCTGCGCGAGGCCGCCCTGCGCGCGGATGCCGGCGGCGACAGTCTCGGCGGCCTGGAGATTGAGATCGAAGACCGCCACGCGGGCGCCCTCGGCCGCGAAGCGACGGCAGGTGGCCCCGCCGATGCCGCCACCGCCGCCGGTGACGATGACTGTCTGGTTGGTGAATCGGGACATGGAAGGCTCCTGGAAGACGGCGCCGCGAGAGCGCCCGGCCGCCGCGACGGCGACGTGACGCGATGGTGCGCGTGCGGCGCATTTATGTCAATATATTTACTTATCTGCCCGAGGCAGCCGCTCTCAATCCCAGCCATCGCACGCCACACATGCCCACCGCCATCGCCCAACGCAAGAGGCAGGGACAGGCCGACGCCCGGTTCGATCTCGCCAACCGGCTTTTCTTTCGCCTGTATCAATGTGCCAACCTGTTGCACAAGACCGGCACGCGGGCCGTGGAGGCCGAGGGGCTCACCACGCAGCAGTGGGCGGTGCTTGGCGCGCTCTCGCGCGAGCGGGCGCGCGAGGGCATGGGCGTGGGCGAGCTCGCCCGCTACCTCATGGTCACGCGGCAGAATCTCTCGGGGCTGATCAGCCGCATGGAGCGTGACGGCCACGTGCGCGTGGCCACCAGCGGGCAGGACCGCCGCGCGCGTGTGGTGACCATGACCCGCTCGGGCAGGCATGTCTGGGAGGAGCTCGCCCAGCCCAAGATCCGGGCCTACTACGACCAGGTGCTGTCCGACTTCTCGGGAGACGACCTCAGCCACGCCCTGCACTACCTGCTCAAGCTGCTGGGCAACATGGAGCGGGTGGATGCGGGCGCGTCCGCGGGCGATGACGCGGCTGCGCCGGCGGCGGCGCAAATGAAAAAGCCCCGCTGAACGCGGGGCCCGGGTGGCGCCATCCGCCCGGACGCAAGGCCCGGGGCGGGAAGACCGGCGACGCGCGCCGGCCCGAGACGCGATCAGTAGACCTCGAACAGGCCGGCCGCGCCCATGCCGCCGCCGATGCACATGGAGACCACCACGTGCTTGGCGCCGCGACGCTTGCCTTCCATGAGCACGTGGCCGGTGAGCCGCGCGCCGGTCATGCCGAACGGGTGACCGATGGCGATGGAGCCGCCGTTGACGTTGTACTTGGCGGGGTCGATGCCGAGCTTGTCGCGGCTGTACAGGCACTGGCTGGCGAAGGCCTCGTTCAGTTCCCACAGGTCGATGTCGTCGATCTTCAGGCCGTGGCGCGCGAGCAGGCGCGGAATGGCGAAGACCGGACCGATGCCCATTTCATCGGGTTCGCACCCGGCCACCGCCCAGCCCTTGAAGGCGCCCATGGGCTGCAGGCCGCGGCGCTCGGCTTCGCGAGCCTCCATGACCACCACCGCGGCCGCGCCGTCGGACAGCTGGCTGGCATTGCCGGCGGTGATGAACTTGCCCGGGCCCTTGACCGGCTCGAGCTTGGCCAGGCCCTCGAGGGTGGTGTCGGGACGGTTGCACTCGTCCTTGTCGACCACCACGTCGACCATGGACTCGGCCTTGGTGACCTTGTCGACGACCTTCATGCGGGTCTTGACCGCGATGATCTCGTCCTTGAACTTGCCGGCCTGCTGGGCCGCGGCCATGCGCTGCTGCGACTGCAGCGAGTACTCGTCCTGGTACTCGCGGCTGATGCCGTAGCGCGCGGCGACGACGTCAGCGGTGTCGATCATGGGCATCCAGTAGGCCGGATACATGTCGGTGATGCGCTCTTCCTTGCCGCCACCGCCACCGCCCTGGAAGCTGATGGAGTCGACGCCACCGCCGACCACGATGTCGGCGCCCTCGTTGGTCACGTAGTGGCAGGCGTGCGCGATGGCATTCAGGCCCGAGGAGCAGGCGCGGTGGATGGTCATGCCCGAGGTGGTGACCGGCAGGCCGGCGAGCAGCGCCGCGCCACGCGCGACGTTGCCCGAGGCGGCCACGCAGCCGGCGATCACGTCCTCGACCTCGGCCGGCGCCACGCCGGAGCGCTTGACGGCATGCTCGACGGCGTGCCCGAGCAGGGCCATGTTGGAGGTGCTGTTGAAGCCGCCGCGGGCCGCCTTGGCCAGGCCGGTGCGCGCATAAGAAACGATCACTGCTTGCCGCATGGGTGTCTCCTCGGGTGCGGGATGGGTGTCCGGCACAGGCAACCCCCGGGGGCGCCTGCGGATCGACCCGCATCTTCACACCATCCGCCGGCCCGCGAAAGCCGCGGCGATCCGGGAATCGGCCGGGTGACCGTGATCGGACCCCGGCCCGGCGCCCGACGGGATGCGCTGCCCGTCGCGCTGGGAGAGAATGCGGCGACACACCACACACCGTCGCACCGGCCCGCCGGCAGCGCCGCAACCACCCCGGGGGAGACACCATGAGAAAGAACGCCGCACTCGCGAAATGGCGCGCCGGCCAGCAGACCATCGGCGGATGGCTGTCGCTGTCGAACACCCACAGCGCCGAGGCGCTCTCCAAGATCGGCTTCGACTGGCTGTGCGTGGACATGCAGCACGGCCTGCTCGACTACGGCGATCTGCGGCACATGCTGCCGGCCATCTCGGGCAGCGACACCACCCCCATCGTGCGGGTCTCGGGCAACGACCCGCGCGAGATCATGAAGGCGCTCGATGCCGGCGCCTACGGCGTGATCGTGCCGCTGGTCAACACCCGCGAGGAAGCCGCCGCGGCCATCTCGGCCTGCCGCTATCCGCCGCTGGGCAGCCGCTCCTTCGGGCCGCTGCGCGCCGGTCTCTACGGCGGCGCGGGCTACGCGAAGGAGGCCAACGACGAGATGGCCTGCATCGCCATGATCGAGACCCGCCAGGGGCTGGACAACCTCGAGGCGATCGTCAGCACGCCCGGCCTGGGCGGGGTGTACATCGGCCCGGCCGACCTCGCCCTGGCCATCGGCCTGCCCGCGCAGGGCGACACCGACGAGCCCCGGCACCTCGAGACCGTCGATCGCATCCTGCAGACCTGCAAGAAGCACAAGGTGCCCGCCGGCATCCACACCAGCAGCCTGGCCTGGGCCAAGCGGCGGCTGGCCGCGGGCTTCGAGTTCGTCACCCTGGGCTCGGACATCGGCT
>JBIKWU010000318.1:0-4170 GCA_044356115.1 Burkholderiaceae bacterium | reverse complement strand
ATGATGTCGGCGGCCACGGCCGAACTCGCCAGCGCGCGCGGCACGATCGCCCCCAAGGGGCCGGCCACCGCGTACTGATCGGCAGCGCCGGCCCGCGCCCGCGGCCGGCCGGCGCCACGCCTGTCCCCTGACGTCTGGCGGCCCGCGCGCCGCCGCTGCTGCGAGACCTCCGCATGAGCCCCTCACCGCTGCCCACCCGCCAGCAGGCGCTGGCCACGCTCACCGCGCCCGGCCAGCCCTACGAACTCCAGACCCGCGAGGTCAACGGGCGGGCGCTGCGCCTGTTCGTGAACGCCCCGGCCTCGCTGCGGCAGCTGTTCGAGGACACCGCCAGCGATCAGCCCTTCCTGGTCTACCAGGACGAGCGCCTGAGCTTTGCCCAGACCCGGCAGCGCGCGGCCGCGCTGGCCAGCGTGCTGGTCACCCGCTACGGCGTGGGCCATGGCGATCGGGTGGCGATCTCGATGCGCAATTACCCGGAATGGGTGATCGCCTTCACCGCGGCCACCTCGATCGGGGCGGTGGCGGTGGCCATGAACGCGTGGTGGCAGCCCGACGAGATGGCCTATGGCCTGCGCGACAGCGGCGCGCGGGTGCTGATCGCCGACCAGGAACGGCTCGATCGCTTCGTGCAGAGCGGCGCCACTGGCGTGCAGGCGATCGCCGTGCGCGCCAGCGCCGCGCCGGCCGGCGTGCCGGACTTCAACGCGCTGCTGGCGCAGGCCGGCAACCCGGCGATGCCGCCGGCCGGCATCCAGGGCGAAGACCTCGCCGCCATCTTCTACACCTCGGGCTCCACCGGCCATCCCAAGGGCGTGATGCTCAGCCACCGCAGCGTGCTGGCCGCGCTGCTGTCCTGGGAGCTCGATGCCCAGGCCGCCATCCTCATGAGCGGCCAGCCCGCGCCGGCGCCCGCGCACCCGCCCTGCACCCTGCTGGCAGTGCCGCTCTTCCATGCCACCGGCTCGCATGCGGTCTGGCTGAGCTGCTACCGGCAGCAACGCCGCATGGTGTGCATGCACAAGTGGGATGCGCAGCAGGCCGCCGAGCTCATCGAGCGCGAACGCATCACCTCGTTCATCGCGCCGGCCGCCATGACCGGCGACCTGGTGCGCGAGGCGCAGCGCACGCAGCGTGACCTCTCCTCCATGCTCGCCGTGGGCGGGGGCGGCGCGCCGCGGGCGCCCGAGCAGGTGCGGCAGATCGACCGGTCCTTCGCCAACGCCCTGCCCGGCACCGGCTGGGGCATGACCGAGACCAACGCCATCGGCACCGGCATCGGCGGCGAGGAGTACCTCGTGCGGCCTGCCAGCTCGGGCCGCTGCTCGGCGGTGATGGAGCTCAGGGTGGTCGACGAGCAGGGCCGCGCCCTGCCCGCCGGCGAGCGCGGCGAACTCCTCGTGCGCGGCACCGGCATGTTCAGCGGCTACTGGAACCGGCCCGAGCTCAACGCCACCGTGTTCGAGGACGGCTGGTTCCGCACCGGCGATGTGGCCTACCTCGACGACGAGGGCTATCTCTTCATCGTCGATCGCATCAAGGACCTGATCATCCGCGGCGGCGAGAACATCGGCTGCGGCCAGGTCGAGGCCGCGCTGCTGATGCACCCGCAGGTGCACGAGGCCGCGGTGTACGCCGTGCCCGACGAGCGGCTGGGCGAGGAGGTGGGCGCCACGGTGCATTGCAGCGAGCCGCTCGAACCCGAGGCCCTGCGCGACTTCCTGGCCGGACACCTCGCCCGCTTCGAGGTGCCGCGCTACATCCTGAAATCCGAGGGTCCGCTGCCGCGCACCGCATCCGGCAAGATTCTCAAGCGCCAGTTGCGCGATGCCGCGGTGGCCGCCCTGGGCGTGAACGCCTCCTGAGGAGACAGCCGACATGAGCCAATCCATCCCCGGCTACGACGTGCCGGCCGTCGAGGCCTGGATCGCCACCCATGTGCGCGGCCTCACCCCGCCGCTGCGCTGGACCCGCCTGGAAGGCGGCCACAGCAACCTCACCTACCGGCTCGATGACGCGCAGGGCCGCAGCGCGGTGATCCGCCGCCCGCCCATGGGCGAGCTGCTGCCCAAGGCGCACGACATGGAGCGCGAGTGGCAGCTCATCAGCGCCCTGGGGCCCACCGCGGTGCCGGTGCCGGCAGCGCTGGGCCTGTGCACCGACCACGCGGTCACCGGCGCCAATTTCTACGTGATGGGCATGGTCGACGGCCACCCGCTCTACAGCGCCAAGGACACCCTGCGCTGGGTGCCCGCCGATCGGCGGATGGTCTTCGCCAACTCGTTCATCGACGTGCTGGCCGACCTGCACGCGGTGGATCCCGACGCGGTGGGCCTGGGCAACCTGGGCAAGCGAGACAGCTACGTGGGCCGGCAGCTCAATGCCTGGTACCGCTCCTGGACGGCCTCGGCGCAGGCCGCGAAGTACGACGACCCCCGCGCGCACTCGCTGCAGAAGTTCTTCCTGGAGAACCTGCCGCAGCAGGAACCGGCGCGGGTGGTGCACGGCGACTACGGCACCCACAACGTGCTGGTGGGGCCGCAGGCCACCGTGGCCGCAGTGGTCGACTGGGAGATCTCCACCCTGGGCGACCCGCTGGCCGACCTGGCCTATGCGCTCAACTGGTGGCCCGACGCCCGGGATGCCATCCCGCAGGCCGACGATGCGTCCACCTCGGTGCCGGGCTTCCCCGATCGAGCCGCGATGGCCCGGCGCTATGCCGAGCGCAGCGGCCGCGACATCTCGCGCATCGACTACTACCTGGGCTTCAATCGCTGGAAGACCGCGATGATCGTGCACGGGGTCTATGCCCGGTACCTCGAGGGCAAGAAGAGCAGCGCCGGCATAGATCTCGACCACATGCGCGGGCGGATCGGCACGGCGCTCACCCTGGCCGAGCAGGCAGTGGAGCGGGTGCAGCGCGCCGCCTGAGCGGCGCGCGCCGGCACCTCAGGAGGTGCCGACGATCCCGCCGTCGCAGGCGATCACCTGGCCCACCACGAATTCGCCGGCCCGCGAGCTCAGGTAGATCGCCAGCCCCGCGATGTCCTGCGGGGTGCCCACCCGACCGCTCGGGTTGCGCGCGCCCACGCTGTCCCAGTCCACCCCCTCGGTAGCGCCGCCGAAGCCCACGCCGGTGCTGAGCATCCAGGTGGGAAACGGCCCCGGCGCGATCGCGTTGCACAGGATGCGCTCGCGGGTGAGGTGCGCGGCCAGGAAGCGGGTGAGGTGATGCACCGCCGCCTTGGACGCGCCGTAGGAGAAGGTGTCGAAGATCGCGCTCTTCAGGCCATCGATGGAGCCGATGTTGATCACCCGCGCCGGGCTGGGCCCGGCGCCGGCGGCGCGCAGCAGCGGCAGCAGCTGCTGGGTGAGGAAGAACACCCCCTTCACGTTGGTGTCCATGACCTTGTCCCAGCCGATCTCGGGGAACTCGTCGATCGGCGCGCCCCAGGCCGCGCCGGCGTTGTTCACCAGGATGTCCAGGCGCGGCTCGAGCGCCGACAGGCGCTTGGCGAGCGAGCCCACGCCCTCGATGCGGGAGAGGTCGGCGGCCAGCGGGATGCACTGGCCCCCCCAGGTCTGCTCCAGGCGCTTCGCGGTGGCTTCGCAGGCATCGGCCTTGCGCGAGGAGATGTAGACCTTCGCGCCGGCAGCCATGAACCCGGCGGCGATCATCTCGCCGATGCCGCGCGAGCCGCCGGTGACCAGGGCGACCTTGCCCCGGATGGAGAAGAGATCATCGAACATCGGGTTCATGGCGAGGGCCCGCTCAGTTGCGCCAGACCATCGAGGAGGTCATCTCCTCGTCGTCGCTCTCGAGGCGGCGGACCTCGTTGCGGCCCACCACCAGGTGGTGGACCTCATCGGGGCCGTCGGCCAGGCGCAGGGTGCGCTGGCCGGTGTACATGCCGGCGAGCGGGGTCCACTGCGAGATGCCGGTGGCGCCGTGCATCTGGATGGCCTGGTCGATGATCTTGCAGACCTTCTCGGGCACCATGGCCTTGACCATGTGCACCCAGATGCGGGCCTCGCGGTTGCCGAGCACGTCCATGGCCTTGGCCGCCTTGAGCACCATCAGGCGCATGGCCTCGATCTCGATGCGCGCCCGCGACACGATCTCGATGTTGCCGCCCAGCCAGATGATCTTCTTGCCGAAGGCCTCGCGCG
>JBIKWU010000184.1:0-7941 GCA_044356115.1 Burkholderiaceae bacterium | reverse complement strand
GGGCATCGACTGCTTCGATTTTCTCGACGCGCTGCAGGTGGTCATCAAGTCAAGCCATCTGGGCGACAACCGCACGCTGTCCATTCCGGTGTCGCACACCATCTTTTTCGAGATGGGCGCGGCGCAGCGCGCGCGCATGGGCATCGCCGAGTCGCTCATCCGCTTGTCGGTGGGCATCGAGGACTACGACGACCTGCAGGCCGACTTCGCCCAGGCGCTGGCGCGGGTCGGCGCCTGATCGGGTCGGGCCGTCATGGGCAGCGCCCGCACCGGCCCGGCCACGCTGCGTTGCATGCTGGGCGAGTGCTCGCTCGGCAGCGTGCTGGTCGCGCGCAGCGAGCGTGGGCTGCGGGCCCTGTGGCTGGGTGACGAGCCGCAGTCGCTGCTGACCGCCTTGCAGGCGCGCTGGCCGCAGGCCAGGCTCGAGATGGCGCCTGCGCCCGATGACCCGGCGCTGATGGCGCGGCTGCTCGCTGCCCTGGAGGCGCCTGCGCAGGCGCCGCAGCAACTGGCCGATCTGCCCACCGACGTCGATGGCACGCCGCTGCAGCAACGGGTGTGGCAGGCGCTGCGCGCGCTGCCCGCGGGCGCGCCGGTGAGCTACACCGAGCTGGCCCGGCGGCTTGGCCTGCCGCGCGCGGTGCGGCCGGTGGCCGGGGCCGTCGCGGCCAACCCGCTCGCGGTGATGGTGCCCTGCCATCGGGTGGTGCGCGCCGATGGCAGCCTGGCGGGTTTTCGCTGGGGCATCGAGCGCAAGCGCGAGCTGCTGCGTCGTGAGGCGCAGGCTGTCGGTGCCCTTGCCTGATCCTTCTGACTGGCTGCGGCCGCAGCCCCCGGATGCCGCGCGGGCGCTGCCCGCGCACTGCTATCTCGGCGAGCACGCCGCGCAGCGTGATCGCGAGGCGGTGCTGGCGCGCGGCTGGCAACTGGTCGCGCGCGAGGCGGAGCTCGCGCAGTCCGGTGACCACACGGTGGCCGAGATCGCCGGGGTGCCGCTGGTGCTGGTGGTGGACGAGGTGGGCACGCTGCGCGCGCTGCACAACGTCTGCCGGCACCGGGCCGGGCCCCTGGCCGGTTGCGCGGGTCGCGGGCTGCAGCGCCTGACCTGCCAGTACCACGGCTGGACCTATTCGCTCGATGGCGCCTTGCTGGGTGCCCCGGGCATGGGCCGCGCGCCGGGCTTCGAGCCGGCGCAGGTGCGACTGCCGTCGGCGCGGGTGGCGCGCTGGCAGGGACTGGTGTTCGCCTGTCTGGACGAGGCCGCGCCCGACTTCAGCGAGTGGGTGGCCGGGCTCGATGGCCTGCTGGCTGGCGCAGGGCTGGCGTCGATGCGCTTTGCGCGCCGGGTGGTCTACGAGGTGGCCTGCGACTGGAAGGTCTACGTCGACAACTATCTCGAGGGCTATCACGTCGCGCGTGTGCACCCGGGCCTGAGCGCGCTGCTCGATGCCCGCGCCTACACCACCACGCTGGCGCGCTGGCACAGCGTGCAGGCCAGCCCCATCGTCAGCGACGCCGGTCTGTACGGCCAGGGGCAGGCGGTGTACGCGTTCCTGTGGCCCAACACCATGATCAACGCGCTGCCCGGGCGGCTGCAGACCAACCGCGTGCTGCCCGCGGGGCCGGGCCGCTGCACGGTGGTCTTCGACTATGCCTATCCCGAGGGCGCGGCCGATGCGGCGCGGGTGGATGCCGACGTGGCCTTCAGCGACACGGTGCAGGCCGAGGACGCCTCGATCTGCGAGGCGGTGCAGCGCGGCATGGCCAGCGGCTCGTGGACGCCGGGACGGCTGAACCCGCGCGAGGAGCGCGGGGTGTGGCATTTCCACGAGCTGCTGCGCGCGGCCTGGCGCGAAGGCGGTGCATGAGCCGGCTCACCCGCGAGCTGATCGAGGCGGTGCACCCGGGACCGATCGACGATCCCGGTGAGGCGATCGAACTCGCCACCGAGGAGGAGCTCGTCGCCTCCCTGGCGGCCTTCCTGCGCGAGCGCCCCGGGCGTGGGCCGGTGTGGGTCTTCGCCTACGGCTCGCTGATGTGGAAGCCCGAGGTGCCGGTGCTCGAGAAGCGGCGCGCGGTGCTGCATGGCTGGCACCGGCGGTTCTGCATGTGGCAGTGGCGCCATCGCGCCACGCGCGAGCGACCCAATCTCATGCTCGCGCTCGACCGCGGCGGGTGTTGCCATGGCATGGTGCTGCGTCTGCCCGCCCGCGACGTGCACGCGCAGCTCGACAAGCTCTGGCGGCGCGAGATGATCGGCCGTGGCTATCACGCCCGCTGGGTGCGGGTGGCCACACCCGCCGGGCCGGTGCGCGCGCTGGCCTTCGTGGTGCGCCGCGAGGGCCTGCGCTACGCCGGTCGCCTGCCCGACGAGCAGGTGGCCGACTACATGGCCCGCGCCTGCGGCTACGCCGGCTCGGCCGCCGAGTACCTGCTGAACACCTGGGAGATGGCCGAGCACCACGGCCTGCGCGACGGCTACCTGCGGCGGATGCAGGCACTGGTGGCGGCGCGGCTGCGCGGGATGTGCGGCAATGGCTCCGAGGGTGATCGTGCCCCTCGTACCGCCCGCGACCCCGGCGCCTGACGAACGCTGCCCACCCCGGACATCCACCATGCCGCCCGACCCGATACCGCCCTTCGTCCTCGAGCCGCTGCGTGGCTGGCAAGAGCATCCGCCCGAGGCGATGCTGCGGCGTGCCCGCGAGTTCCATGCCGACATCGCGCGCCGACGGACGGTGCGCGACTTCGACAGCCGCCCGGTGCCGCGCGAACTGATCGAGCATTGCCTGCGCGCGGCCGGCACCGCGCCCTCGGGCGCCAACCAGCAGCCGTGGTTCTTCTGCGTGATCACCGACCCCGCGCGCAAGCGGCGCATCCGCGAGGCCGCCGAGGCCGAGGAGCAGGCCTTCTATGGCGGGCGCGCGCCGCAGGAGTGGCTGGATGCGCTCAGCCCGCTGGGCACCGATCCGGAGAAGCCCTTCCTCGAGGAGGCGCCGGTGCTGATCGCGATCTTCGCGCAGAAGTGGGGCGTGCGCGCCGACGGCTCGCGCGTGCGCCACTACTACGTGCCCGAGAGCGTGGGCATTGCCACCGGCATCCTGATCACCGCCCTGCACCTCGCGGGGCTGGCCACGCTCACGCACACGCCCAGCCCGATGGGTTTCCTGAGCGAACTCTGCGAGCGACCCGCCAACGAGAAGCCGGTGATCCTGCTGGTGGCGGGTTACCCGAAGCCCGGCTGCCAGGTGCCGGTGCACGGTGGCGTGAAGAAGCCGCTGGAGGTGATCTCGGCGTGGTTGTAGGGGAGGAGGCTGCGTCCCTTCGAGATCGCTTGGCGGGCCCGATTCGGCACGCCGGGGGTGCGCAATGAGGCGAATATGCGTTGATGCGAACCACGATCGATTTGCCCGATTCCCTCTACCGTCAGCTCAAGGCGCATGCGGCGCTTGCACGCCGGACACCCCCACCTCGGCGCGGCGCGTCGATGGTGGGCCGAGCGCGGGTCGGGTCAGGAGTGGTTCTGTCGCGTCACCATGCTTGGCCTCATCCGGCTGCTCGCGCAGCCATCGTGTGATGGGCGAAGGCGTGCTCAGTGCGGCCGCGGCCGCGGCGGTCTATTCGGAGTTGTCCGAGTGGCCAGGGGTGGGCCTGCTGCCAGAGCCTTCGGGGTGTGAGGCCGAGTACTGTTGTCTGGTCGATGCCGGCTTGCCGGCAAGACTGCTCACCGACGCTTACCTGGCCGCGTTCGCGCACACCGCAGGTCTGCGTCTGGTCGCCTTCGACAGCGACTTCGCGCGGTTCAACCGGTTGGCGCGGCTCAGCCTGAACTGATGCTTCGGCCAGGGGCTTGGCTGCCGGTCGGTCAGTCCCGGAACACTGCTTCCAGCGATTCCGCCTCCAGCACCCGGTCGCCCCACTGCTCGAGTTCGGTGGGCGATGCTGCGGCAATGCGCTCGACGATCGCCGCCGGCAGCGGACCGAAGCGCCGGGCAAGCAGGCGCTGCAACAGGAGGGCTTCGCCTTCCTGCCGCCCTTCCTGCCGCCCCTGCGCGAGGAACTCCCTTTCCCACTGCCGCAGCGTTTCCCTCAGCCCCATGTGCGTCTCCTGCAGATCGATCTCGGCGCTGTCGGCCAGCACCGGGTGCTCGGCGAACAGTGCCTGAATCCACTCCGAGAATACCTGCTGCACCCGAGGCGTTCCAGCCACCAGCGCGCGCAGATCGGCGATGGCCGAGAGCAGTGACTCTCGCCCGGCTGGCCGATCGAGCCGCATCACTGCCGCCATCAGATTGCGCATCGCCGAGAGTTGCTGCTCGCCAAAGCGCGCCTGGTCGATCAGCAGGTACTGCATGCGCGGCAGGTGGCGCGCCAGGCCCGGCGACACCGGCGCGATCAGGTCGCTGATCTCGGTGGCCGCCCGCCCTAATCCAGCTTCGCCCCCGAGTCCCGCACCACCTTCGCCCACTTCGCGATGTCGGCCTTGAGCTGGGCCGCGAACTCCTCGGGCGTGCTCAGGTAGGCGTCGGCGCCGGCCTTGGCCACCTTCTCGGCGACCTCCGGGTGGCGCATCGCCTCGGCCACATCGGCATTGATCTGGCGCACCACGGCCGCGGGTGTGCCCGCCGGGGCGAAGAATCCGAACCAGGGGTTCACATCGAAGCCCGCGATGCCCGATTCCGCGATGGTGGGGATGTCGCGGAACGCCGGCGAGCGTCGGGCACTGGTGACCGCCAGGGGCCGGATGCTGCCGTTGGCGATGAAGCCCGCCACCGAGGCCAGGCTGGTGAACACCATGTCGATCTGACCGCCGATCAGATCGGTGAGCGCCGGGGCCGCGCCGCGATACGGCACGTGGTCGATGCGCAGCCCGGCTGCCGCGTCGAACATCTCGCCCAGCAGATGATTGACCGAGCCGTTGCCCGCCGAGCCGAAGGTCATGCGTCGCTGGCGCGCGGTGCTGATGAGTTCGGCCACCGTGCGCGGCCCCGTCCGGGCATTGACCGCGAGCACGAAGGGCACGGTCGCCAGCGTGGCCACGGCCGCGAAATCGCGCTCGGGGTCGAAGGGCAGGTTGCGGTAGAGCGAGCCGTTGATCGCGTGCGTGCCGACATAGCTCATCAGCAGGGTGTGGCCGTCGGCCGGCGAGCGGGCCACCGCCTCCATGCCGATGTTGCCGCCCGCGCCCGGGCGGTTCTCGATCACCACCGGCTGCTTCCAGAGTTCGGCCAGGCGCTGGCCGACGATGCGTGCCAGCGTATCCGAGGCTCCGCCCGGGGTCTGCGGCACGATGATCTTGACGGTGCGCGCCGGAAAGCTCTGGGCTTGCGCGCCGCCGGCGGCCGCGAGCAGCAGGCCCAGGGGCGCGGTCCGGGTCGCGACAAGCGCGGCGGTGATGCCCAGCAGGTGTCGGCGCGCGCTCATGCCTGGCTCCCGTCGTAGGCGATGCCGTGCTCCACCGTGTTCCAGATCCAGCGCGCACTCGGCCGTTTGCGCTCCTCCCAGATGTGGCCCACCAGACCGGCGGCGCGGCTGATCACCGCGATGCCGCGCATGACCGGCTGCGGGATGCCGATCTCGCCGAGCACTGCCGCGATCGCGCCGGTGGCGTTGATGGTGAGGTGCCGGCCGAAGGCCCGGTCGATCTCGCGCGACAGCGCAAGCAGCGCGTCGATGTGCCGGCCCGGCACGCCCTGCGCGCGCGCCACCGCGAAGAGCCGTGGCGAGCGCGGGTCGTCGGGCTTGTGGAAGGGATGGCCGAATCCGTGCGCGGGCTTGCGCTCGGCGCGCAGGCGATCGGCGATGGCCGCGGCGCGCGCGTCCACGCCCTCGGGCGCGGCGAGCATCTCCTCGATCATGGCCGAGCAGCCTTCCATGGTGCCCACGAAGGTGCTGCCCACGCCGAGCAGTCCGGCGGCCACCGCCGACTGCAGCGCCTCGGGTGCCGAGTCGTAGATGAGGCGGGTGGCGATCGCGCTCGGCGTGAGGCCATGCTCCATCAGCGTGACCAGCACCGCGTCGAGCACCGCCACCTGCGCGGGCGAGGGCCGCTGCCCGAGCAACTGGAACAGGATCATCTCGGTGAAGCTCACCCGGCCGATCAGCTCGTCGACGAGGCTCGCGCCGCGGATGTGGATGGCGTCGGTGGTGGCGTGGCAGATGGCGGTGGTGGGCGCGGGCTGTGGGCTCATGCGGCTCGTTCTCCGTGGAGGGGGCGGTCACGGTGCGACGCTCGGGGTCGCGCCCGGGGTCGCGTCGGGTCGGGCAGGGCGCAGGATCGCCGATCGCCACGACCCCGTCCACCACAGCCCTGCGCGACGCGAGCCGGCTCGTGGCGTTCGCTTCGCGTCCGCCGAGGCGCCGTTTCGCTTAGCGCCTGCCACGCCGCCGGCCGCGCCGGTTCGCCGCTAGCATCGGTTGCTTGAGGAGCCTTTCGGAGACGCGCGATGAGCTACCAACGCATCCATGTCCGCCAGCTCTCGGGGGCCGGTGGCGCCGAGATCACCGGGGTCGATCTCGCTGCCGGCGCCGATGACCAGACCGTGGCCGAGATCCGCCGCGCGCTGCTCGAGCATCTGGTGGTCACCATCCCCGATCAGCCGCTCGACGACGCGGCGCTGGCCGCCTTCTCGACCCGGCTCGGGCCCTTCGGACTCGAACCCTTCGTGGAGGGCTCGGAGACCCATCCCAACGTGGTCGCCGTGGTGAAGGAGGCCGACGAGACCACCCGGTTCAACTTCGGTGGCAACTGGCACAGCGACTGGAGCTTCCAGCGCACGCCGCCGAGCTTCACGCTGCTGCACGCGCGCGAGCTGCCCCCGGTGGGTGGCGACACCCTGTTCGCCAACCAGTACCTGGCCTGGGAGTCGCTCTCGGCGGGCATGCAACGCATGCTCTCGGGCCTGCGCGGCATGCACAGCGCGCGCCGACCCTATGGCCCGCAGAGCGTGTTCCGTCAGGGCATCCTGCGGTCGATGAAGATCCGCACCGGCGAGGAGGCTCTCGCCGAGCATCCGCACCCGATCGCGCGGCGTCACGGCGAGACCGGCCGCACCGCGCTCTTCGCCAACCGGGGCTACACCATCCGCCTCGAGGACATGACCGAGGCCGAGAGCGCCGGGTTGCTCGACTACCTGCACGAGCACTCGATCCGGCCCGAGTTCATCATCCGGGTGGTCTGGCGCCCGGGCATGCTCACCATCTGGGACAACCGGGCGGTGCAGCACATGGCGGTCAATGACTACCACGGCCACCGCCGCGAGATGCACCGCACCACGATCCGCGGCGAGGAGCCGCAGGCCGCCTGACGGCGGGCGGGCGCCTCCTGCCCGCCCGGCGGCGCGCGGGCGCTAGCGCCCGTGCCGCAGCACGCGGCCGGCGCGCACGCCGGTGTGCTCGTCGTTCAGGACATTGACTTCGCCGTTGACGATCGTGGCCCGGTAGCCCACCGCGCGCTGGTTGAAGCGGCGCGCGCCGCCGGGCAGGTCATTGACGATCTCGGGGTGGCGCTCCGACACCCGCGCGGCATCGAACACGTTGATGTCGGCGCGCTTGCCCACCGCCAGCACGCCGCGGTCGCTCAGGCCGAGCACCTTGGCCGGTCGCGCGGTCATGCGCTCGATGGCCTCGCCCATGCTGAAGAAGCCGCGCTCGCGCACCCAGTACGACAGCATGAAGGTGGCCCAGCCCGCGTCCATCACCTGCGAGACGTGCGCGCCCGCATCGCCCAGGCTGGGGAAGCAGTAGCGGCTGCGGAACATGTGCTCCAGCCCGGCGAGGCTGGGGTTGAACATGCGCAGCGTGAACAGCGCCTTGCCGTTGCTGTCACGCGAAAGGCGCAGGAAGGTCTCGGTCCAGTGCTCGCCACGCTCGCGGGCCATGTTGACCACGCTCATGGAGGCGTCGGCGGCATAGGCGGGCGTCTCGGCGTCGCCCATGTAG
>JBIKWU010000183.1:0-7942 GCA_044356115.1 Burkholderiaceae bacterium | reverse complement strand
GCTGCGCCGACCAGCCGCAGCCGCCGGCATCCATGGCCTCGTGCAGCAGGCGGCGCAGCTCGGCGTGCTCGGCCTCGGTGGGCCGGCGACCGGCCTTGGCGTCGGCCTGCCCGAGCACCCAGGTGAGCATCGGCCCCACCGGCACGTAGGGCAGGATGTTCACCGCCTTGGGCGCGCGCTCGACGCTGTCGAGGAACTCCGGAAAGCTCACCCAGTCCCAGGGCAGACCGGCGGCCATCGAGGCGAGCGGAATGGCTTCCACCCGGGTCATGGCCTGCATGGCCCGCTCGCGCTCGGCGGGCCGCACCGGCGCAAAGCCGAAGCCGCAGTTGCCGATCACCACCGAGGTGATGCCATGCCAGCTGGAGAGCGTGCAGTACGGATCCCAGAAGAGCTGGGCGTCATAGTGGGTGTGCAGGTCGATGAAGCCGGGGGCCACGATCAGCCCCGTGGCGTCGATCACCTCGTCAGCCTCCGCGGGGTCGATCCGGCCGATGGTCTGGATGCGGCCATCGCGGATGCCGATGTCGCCGCGATAGCGCGGCGCGCGGGTACCGTCGATGATCATGCCGCCGCGGATCAGGCGCTGGTAACGGGCCATCACTGCCTCAGGAGGTGAACGGGAAGAGGCCGACGCTCACACGCGGCCCCCGCACTGTCAAGGCGAATGCCTCAGCCCCCGATCACCGCGCGCGCGCGCAGGTCCGAGATCCGGGCCTCGTCGTAGCCGGCCTCCCGCAGAACCTCGGCACCGTGCGCGCCGAGGGCGGGCGCGCTGCGCGGGCCGGCCTTCGCCACGCCCGAGAGCATGAAGGGGCTCGACACGGTGAGCCCGGGCGCATCGGCAAAGGGCACCAGCGCGCCCGCCGCCCGCATCTGCGCGTCGCCGGGGATGTCATCGAGCGTGCCGACCGCGCCGAAGGTGACGCCGGCGGCGTCCAGGCGCACCCGCCACTCGGCGAGGTCGCGGCGGGCGAAGCAGGCGTCGAGCAGCGCGACCAGGGCTTCGCTGTGACTGCGGCGAAGGTCGGGGGTGGCAAAGCGCGGATCAGCCGCAAGCTCCGGACACTCCAGCGCCTGCGTGAGCGGCAGGAACTGGCGCGCCTCGTTGAGCATCACCAGGTTCAGCCAGCGGCCGTCGCGGCAGCGGTAGAGGTTGGTCATCGGGGCTGGCGAGCGCTCCCTCGGCTGGCGCGGCGGCACCGGCGCCTCGAAGAGGCGGGCCTGCACCAGGCAGCCGTTGGCCCACAGGCCGTTGGCCAGCAGCGAAGTACTCACCAGCGAGCCCTCGCCGGTCTGGGCGCGCCGATAGAGCGCGGTGGCGATGCCGGCGAACAGGGTCATCGCGCTGGGGTGGTCACCCATGCCGGCCACCGAGCGGGCCGGGGTGGCGTCATGCGCGGTCTTGGTCAGGTCCATCAGGCCCGAGCGCGCCCAGTAGGCGGTGGAGTCGAAGCCGGTGCGTCCGGCTTCCTCGCCGGTCTCGCCGTAGGCGGTCATCGAGCCGTAGACGAGCCGCGGGTTGAGCGCGGCCAGGCAGGCATGGTCGATGCGCAGTCGGGCGCGCGCCGCCAGCGGCAGGTTGGTGATGAACACATCGGCCCGCGCGACCAGATCGTGCAGCACCGCCACCCCGTCGGGGTGCTTCAGGTCAAGCGCGAGGCTGCGCTTGTTGCGCGAGTCGAGTTCCCAGCCATAGTTGCGGCCGTCCGGCCCGAAGCCGGTGGGCACGAAGAGCTCGCGGTAGGGATCGCCTTCCGGTGGCTCGATCTTGATCACGTCGGCGCCGAAGTCCGACAGGACGGTGGCGGCCGCGGGCGCGGCGATGAAACTCGCGCAGTCGATCACCCGCAGCCCCGCGAAAGGGCCTGCGGCCCCGCCTGACGACCCGCCGGCACCGGCCGGCGCAGGAATGTTCTCGCTCATCGCCCTCCCCCTCACCCGAAGTGGCCGATGCTCGCCCGCCGCGCGCGCGCCGGTCAAACGCGCGGCGCCGGCTTTCGATCCTTGACGCGGCGCGCGACGCCGGGCTCCAATCCGGGCGATGACGAGCGCGCCCGCCACCCCCAAGGAGATTCCCTCGGTCGATCGGCTGCTACGCCTGCCCGAGGTGGCCGCGCTGATCGCGCAGCACGGGCATCACCTGATCACCGCGCAGGCCCGCGCGCTGCTCGACGACTGCCGCCAGCGCGCCCTCCACGGCACACTGCCCCGCGCCGACCTCGCGCCGGCCTCGCTGGCGGCAGCGCTGGGCCTGGCCGTGGAGCGTCGGCTCGCGTCGCGCTTGCGCCGGGTGTTCAACCTCACCGGCACGGTGATCCACACCAACCTCGGGCGTGCCCTGCTGGCCGAGGCGGCCCTGCAGCCCCTGCTCGACCTGATGAGCGCCCCCAGCAACCTCGAGTACCGGGTGGCCGATGGCGGCCGTGGCGATCGCGACGAGCTGGTCGAGTCGCTGCTGTGCGAGCTAACCGGCGCGCAGGCGGCCACCGTGGTCAACAACAATGCCGCCGCGGTGCTGCTCACCATCGCGGCGCTGGCCCGCGGCGCCGAGGTGATCGTCTCGCGCGGCGAGCTGGTCGAGATCGGTGGCGCCTTCCGCATGCCCGACGTGATGAGCAGCGCCGGTGCCACGCTGGTCGAGGTGGGCACCACCAACCGCACGCATCCGCAGGACTACCAGCGGGCGATCACCCCGCGCACCGCGCTGATCATGAAGGTGCACACCAGCAACTACGCGGTGCAGGGCTTCGCTTCGGCCGTCGACGAGGCGCCGCTGGCCGAGATCGCCCACGCTGCCGGCCTGCCCCTGGCCAGCGACCTGGGCAGCGGCTCGCTGGTCGACCTCGCCCAGTGGGGCCTGCCGCGCGAGCCGCTGCCGCAGGAGAAGATCGCGGCCGGCTGCGACGTGGTGAGCTTCAGCGGCGACAAGCTGCTCGGCGGCCCGCAGGCCGGCCTGATCGTGGGCTCGCGCGAGGCCATCGAACGGATCCGGCGCTTTCCCATGAAGCGGGCGCTGCGGGTGAGCAAGCTGCCGCTGGCCGTGCTCGAAGCCACCCTGCGTCTGTACCTGCGCCCAGAGCGCCTCACCCGCGACCTGCCCACGCTGCGCCTGCTCACCCGCCCCGCCGCCGATATCCAGGCGCAGGCCGAACGGCTCGCGCCCGCGGTGGCCGCCGCGATCGCGCCGCGCTACCGCGTGGGGGTCATGCCCATGCTCGGGCAGATCGGCTCGGGCTCGCTGCCCATCGACCGGCTGGCCTCGGCCGGACTGGCCATCGAGCCCGTCTCGCGCCAGGGCGTGGGCCGCGCGCTGGAAGCCCTCTCGGCCGCGTGGCGGGATCTGCCACGCCCGGTGATCTCGCGCATCTCGGAGGACCGCCTGCTGCTCGATCTGCGCTGCCTCGACGGCGGTACCGAGGAGGCGCAGTTCGTGGCTCAGCTGCCCGCGCTCGCCGAGCGCCTGGCCTGAACGGCGCCAGCCTCAGGCGAGGTGCGCCGGCGGGTCGCAGGGCACCGTGCCCAGCTCGCCGGGCACGCTCACCTCGAGCAGCTCGAATTCATCGGAGGTGGCGGTCTCGTTGTGGCGCAGGCCGCCCGGGATGAGCAGCGACTCGCCGGCCTGCAGCCGGATGCGCCGGCCGTCCTCGAACTCGAGATCGACCCAGCCCTTGAGCGCATAGACGAACTGCGCCTCGCAGACATGGTAGTGCCAGCCGGTAGGCTGTGACATGCCGCGACTGGCCGACATCACCTGGGCGCGCATGCGCCCTTCGGTGGCCTGGGCGACCATCAGGTCCTGGTAGCGGAAGAACTCCCGCCGCCCCTTGACCACGGGCGCGGTCTCGGGCGTGGCGTGGGCAAGCGTGCCGGTGACGGTGACGGGGCTGTTCATGACGGTTTCCTGGCGGGGTGAGGAGCAGACGCGGTGAGCCGATCGTCGCGATGGCTAGGCCGGATGATGCCGTGCTGACGGGGGCGGGGGCCAGCCGCCGTCGCCGGCCAGGCGGACGCAGAGCGCGGCCGCCAGCTCGAAATCCAGCCGATCGACCGCCGCCTCGATCTCGGCCAGCGCCTTGGGATCGGGGCTCGCGCTCGCCAGCGCACGCAGTTCGTCGAGCACATCGACCGCCCGCATGTCGGAGCGGCGCAGCAGGGGCAGCAGGCGTGCCAGCACCGGTTTCAGGGCCTCGGTCGGAACAGGCTGGGCAGGCGCATCCGCGTCTGACGCGACGATCACGCCCGGCGCGAGCAGGGCATCGCTCACGGCCGGACCCTGTCGGCAGAGCCGGTCCCCGGCGTCCCGGATCGCGCCGAGCAGGTCCCTGAGCACGGCCTGCGCCGAATCGGACTCGCAGGCCTGCTCGCCGGCCTCGGCCAGTTCGCTCAGCGCCCTGGCCCCGACGTTCGCGGCGACTCCCTTCAGGCTGTGAAAGGCAGCGCTGGCCTGGCCGAGCCCCCCCTGGTCAACGGCCTCCTCGATGTGCGTGATCGTCGCCGGCAAGTCGGCGAGAAAGCCGCGCAGCATGCGACCGTACACTCCCACCTGACCGCTGAAACGGTGGATGGCCGTGTCGACGTCGAGCCCGGCCGCGCGGCCTGCCTCGGCGACGGCATCGGGCATGCCGGCCGCGGTGCCGGCGGTCGACGGGACGACGGCACCGCGACCGCACAGGCGAAGGATCACGCTGCAGAGTTCGCCCAGCGCAAACGGCTTGCCGACATGGGCGTTCATGCCGGCCGCTTCACTCGAGAGCCGGTCCTCGGTGCTCACATTCGCCGTCATCGCGATGATCGGCAGGCTGCGCAGGTGCGCGAATTCGCGGATCCGGCGCGTCGCGTCCAGGCCGTCCATCGTCGGCATGCGGATGTCCATCAGGACCGCATCGAAGCCCGGATCCGCCCGCAGGACCGCGGACACGCCTTCCTGCCCGTCGTTCGCGAGCGAGACCAGCGCCCCTTCCGCCTCCAGCAGTTCCTGGGCCACCTGACGGTTGTTGGCATTGTCCTCGACGACGAGCAGGCGCAGCCCGGCCAGCGGCAACGCGCCCGGCCGGGACATGGGCTGGCGCACCGCGTCCAGGCCGGTGCCCTGTCGGGCATCCTGGAGGGCATCGTGCAGCATGGACGCGATGACCGGCTTGACCAGGAAGCCCTCACAGGTGGCGCGCAGCGCGGTCTCGTCGAGCACGCGCCCGTCGGCATCATGGGACGAGACCAGGAGCACGATCGGCGGCAGGGGCTCGCCAAGCCCCATCCGCGACGCCAGTGGCGCCGAGCCTGCCTCGCCACCCGCGAGCCCTGCATCCATGAACACGATGTCCAACGGCGTGCCAGCCTGGCGCACGGTGCTCGCCAGCGAGCCGGCGCCAGCCAGATCGGCCGCCGCCA
The DNA here is from genome assembly GCA_044356115.1 of Burkholderiaceae bacterium. Taxonomy (GTDB): domain Bacteria; phylum Pseudomonadota; class Gammaproteobacteria; order Burkholderiales; family Burkholderiaceae_E; genus Quisquiliibacterium. Next base: position 2,551 of record JBIKWU010000183.1, on the reverse strand, counting down.
GCACGCTCCAGCCCAGCGATTCGGCCATGCGGACCAGTGCCGCGCGCGCGCCCTCGTGGTCATCGACGATCATCGCCCGCAGCGGGGCGCCCTGCGCCGCCCGGGGCGCGGGGACGGCCGCGCGCGGCACCTCGTTGTCAAGCGGCAGGCGGATCTCGAACTCGAAGACGCTGCCCTCACCCGGGACACTGCTCAGGCGGATGGTGCCGCCCATCAACCCGACCAGACGCTGGCTGATCGCCAGGCCCAGCCCGGTGCCCCCGAAGCGCCGGGCGATGCTGGCATCGGCCTGGGCAAACCCCTCGAACAGCCCGGCCTGACGTTCGGGCGCGATGCCGATCCCGGTGTCACGGACCGTGAAGGCCAGCAGCGCATCGCGGTCACCAGATTCGCGCAGGCAGACCGACAGCACGACTTCGCCGGCGGCGGTGAACTTCAGGGCATTGCCGACCAGATTCAGCAGCACCTGCTGGAGACGCAGCGAATCGCCACGCAGATGGGCGGGCACTGCGGGGTCGATGTCGAAGATCAGTTCGACCGGGTCGCTCTGCTGGCTGCTGGCCAGGATCACCGACAGGTTTCGCAGCAGCGCATCGACATCGAGCGGGCCGACGTCGAGTTCGAGCCGGTCGGCCTCTATCTTGGAGAAATCGAGGATGTCGTTGATGAGGAGCAGCAGGGATCGGGCGGCGCCCTTCGACTTCGCGACATAGTCGGCCTGTCGACGCGTCAGGGGCGTGGCTCGCAGCAGCTTGAGCATGCCCAGCACGGCGTTGAGCGGGGTTCGGATCTCGTGACTGACGCTGGCGAAGAAGCGACTCTTGGCGCTCGCGGCGCTGCGGGCCGCGGCCAGTGCCTGGGCAAGATCGCCCTCGATGCGCTTGCCCTCGGTGATGTCGTCGTAGATGCCGAGCACACCGACGATCTCGCCCTTCGCGTTGCGCAAGGCGACTCGCGAATGCCGCTCCCACACGACCCGCCCGTCGGCGACGCTGCGCTGGACCTCATGGCCCAGGAGTGCCTTGCCCGAGTCGAGCACCGCGCGATCGCTGTCCGCCGCCCACAAGGCGCAACCGGCGGCCCGCAGGGCCTCGTCATCGAGGCCGACCACCTCGGCCGGGCCGGACAGGCCGAGGTCCCGGGCAAAGGCGGGATTGCAGCCCAGGTAGCGCAGATCGGCACCCTTCCAGAAGACCCGGATCGGTGCGGTGTCGATGATCCTCTGGAGCAGCGACACCGAGGCGTCGAGCTCGGCCGACAGCGCACTGAGGGCTGACTGGATTGCCCCCCATTCGTCGACGCGCGCCGGGACCGTCGGTGCGGCCCGCGAGCCGCTTCGGATCGCCGATACCTGGGCCAGCACCTGATCGAGCGGTCGGCGAATGTTGTTGCGGATGAGCCAGCCCGCGAGCCCCAGCGCGAGCACCGCCACCACCAGGATAGCCACCAGCATCTGCTGCCGCGCGTCCTGGATGAGGCCGCGAAGTTCATCGGCAAGACCATCGGCGCGCTGCGTGGCCGAGGCATCGAGCGCGCCGATCTCGCGCAGCAGTCCGTCGCGCATCGCCTGGCTGCCCGCCTGCAGTTCATCGAAGCGGCGCAGTGCCGTGTCGAGCGCGACCACCCGCTCGCGGTATTCGCGAACGGCTGCCAGCACCCCGTCGCGCTGCCGCTGCATGGCCGGCACCGGCGCGACCAGCGACTGCAGTCGCAGCGCGACCTCGTCGAGGAGCGCGGTGGCCGACGGATTGGGCGCACCGGCCCCCGCGACCAGGAGCCTCAGGCCGGCGACGCGTCGCCCGGTCATCAGCACGGTCTCGCGGCTGCCCGCCACCTGGGCCATCAACTGCTCGAGGTGATCGATCGGCCTGCCGAGCAGGGTCTGCTCGACGATCTGCCGGGCCCCGATGTTCTCGAGGGCTAGGAGTTCGGCCAGAACCCGTCGGTCGAGCGCGATGCTCTCGCGCAAGGTGGTGCTGAGCAACCGGCATTGCGCGATCAGCGCCGACGAGGCCTCGCCAAAGGAGCGCAAGGTCTGGCCCAGGCGCGGATCAGGGGCTTCTCCGGTCAGCCGGGCGAGGGGTATGGCGATCGCCGCCAGAAGGTCTTCGGGCGGCTGCTCGCTGCGGCAGGCAAGGCTGAGCAGGTTGATGCGGGAGTGGATTGCCGCGAACTCGCGGCTGAGCGCGGCATTGCCGGTCACCGCCGACACCTCGGCGAGCGCCCGGCGTCCGATCAGGTTTTCGATCCGCTCGAAGCTGAAGAACACCAGGCCGCCGACCAGGGCGAGCGCGGCAAGCACCAGCAGGACCAGACCGACCAGCCTGGCACCGATGCCCGCAAGGCGCTCCCTCATCGGGCGCGACGGCAGCCGGAAAACTTCACCCGGGGGTCAGGGCTGCTCACGCACCAGATTGACGCCACGCAGGTCCATCGGACGCAGTGCGACGCCCTTGGCCTCGAGCGCGGTGACGTTGATGATTCGCTGCCCACGGACATTGCGGGCAACCGCCAGTTCGCTGACCGGCTTGCCGCGCATCGCCTCGAGCAG
>JBIKWU010000182.1:0-7954 GCA_044356115.1 Burkholderiaceae bacterium | reverse complement strand
CGACGAGCGCGTGGAGATCGAATCGATCCGTCGCGTCACCCGCACCATCGCGCTGTTCATCGCGCACTGGTGCGGCACCGTGACGCGCTGAACCGCCACCGGCCGCGCCACCGCGCGTGCCGGCCGCCCCATATCCCCCGGAGCCCGCCATGAAGATCATCCCGCTCATCCAGGACGGCCACGGCCAGATGCAGGCCTGGCGGCGCGACATCCACGCCCACCCCGAGCTCGGCTTCGAGGAGACCCGCACGGCGGCGCTGGTGGCCGAGCAGCTCGCCGCGTTCGGCATCGAGGTGCACCGCGGCGTGGGCCGCACCGGCGTGGTGGGCGTGCTGCGCAATGGCAGCTCGGGCCGCAGCGTGGGCCTGCGCGCCGACATGGACGCGCTGCCGGTCGAGGAGGCCAACCACTTCGAGCACCGCTCGCGCCATGCCGGGCGCATGCACGCCTGCGGCCATGACGGCCACACCGCCATGCTGCTCGGCGCGGCGCGCTATCTGGCGGCCACCCGCCGCTTCGACGGCACCGTGAACTTCATCTTCCAGCCGGCCGAGGAAGGCCTGGGCGGCGCGCGGGCCATGCTCGAGGACGGCCTGTTCGAGCGCTTTCCCTGCGACAGCCTGTTCGGCATGCACAACCGGCCCAAGCTCGCGGTGGGCCGCTTCTCGGTGCACCGCGGCCCCATGATGGCCGGCGGCGCGTTCTTCGACATCGACATCACCGGCGTGGGCGCGCATGGCGCGCGGCCCGAGTCCTCGGTCGATCCGCTGATGGTGGGCGTGCAGATCGCCAGCACCCTGCAGACCATCGTGTCGCGCAACATCCGGCCGGTGGACACGGCGGTGCTCTCGGTCACGCAGTTCCATGCCGGCGACGCCTACAACGTCATCCCCCAGACCAGCCGCCTCTCGGGCACGGTGCGCGCGTTCTCCCACGAGACCATGCGCCTCATCGAGGCCAACATGCGCCGGGTGGCCCGGGGCGTGGCCGAGTCCATGGGCGCGAGCGCGAGCGTGGATTTCCGGGTGAACTTCGCGCCGCTGATCAACGACCTCGAGCAGGCCGACTTCGCGCTGTCGGTGTGTCGCGACCTGGTCGGCGCGGCACAGGTGGTCACCGACGCGCCGCTGATCATGGCCTCCGAGGACTTCTCCTACATGCTCGAGAAGGTGCCGGGCTGCTTCATCAACATCGGCAATGGCGATGTCGAGGGCTCCTGCGAGGTGCACAACCCCGGCTACGACTTCAACGACGCTGCGCTGCCGCTGGGGGCGAGCTTCTTCGCGAACGTGGTCGAGCGCAAGCTCGCGCCCGCCTGAGCGGCGGGCCTGCCCGCCGCCCGCTCGCGTCGCCACTCGCCGCCCGTCACCTCGCGCAGCCCCTCGCCATGAGCGACCACGACCACCCGCACGATCACGACCACGATCACGCGCATCCACCGCCGCCCGCGGGCGCGCTGGGCATCGCGCGCGTCGGCGGCTTCGATCCGGAGGCCTTCGAGCGCGCGGTCACCGACCTGCTGCGCGCCTGCGGCATCGCGCCTGAAGGGGCGCACACCGGCAGCACGCCCCGTCGGGTCCGCGAGCTCTGGGAGCGGCGACTGCTCGGGGGCTACAACCTCGACCCCGCGCAGGCACTCGGCGAAGGCTTCGCCGATCCTCGCACCGACATGGTCATCGTGCGCGGCATCGCCATCCACGGCGTGTGCCCGCACCACCTCGTGCCGTTCCGGGGTGTGGCCCATGTGGCCTACGTGCCGGGCGGCCGCCTGCACGGCTTCGGCCGCATCGCGCGGCTGGTCGACGCGATCGGTCACCGCTTCACCTACCAGGAATGGATGACCCGCGACATCGCCGATGCGCTGCATCAGCACGGCCGGGCCGCCGGCGCGGCCTGCGTGATCGAGGCCGAGCAGCTGTGCCTGCTGCTCGGCGAGGATCGCCGCGGCGACGAGCGCGTGGTCACGCAGGCCTTCGCGGGCTGCTTCGGGCAGGACGCCCAGTTGCGCGCGGAATTCATGCGCGCGCTGCCCGGGCCTTCCATCTGAACCGCGCCGCGCCCCACAACCACCGATCGCCGCTGACGCGGCCAGGAGACAGCCCATGGGACACTTCATCGAACTCACCGCCGCCGATGGCCATCGCTTCCAGGCCTGGGTGGCGCAACCCGCCGGCACGCCGCGCGGCGCGCTGGTGGTGGTGCAGGAGATCTTCGGCGTGAACAGCCACATACGCGCGGTCACCGACGGCTATGCCGCCGATGGCTACCTCGCGATCGCGCCGGCGCTCTTCGACCGCGTGCAGCGCGGCTTCGAGACCGGCTACACGCCCGAGGACATCCAGACCGGCATCGCCCTCATGCAGAAGGCCTCGATGGATGGCGCCATGCTCGACGTGCAGGCCTGCCTGGCCCATGTGGCCGGCGCCGGCAAGGCGGGCATCACCGGCTACTGCTGGGGCGGCACGGTGGCCTGGGTGGCCGCCTCGCGGATCGCCGGCCTGGCCTGTTCCATCCCGTACTACGGTGGCGGCATCCACGCCAACATCGCCGCGCAGCCGATGTGCCCGGTGATGTTCCAGTTCGCCGAGCGCGACCGCTCGCCCACCATCGCCCAGGCGCGCGAGATCGCGGCCGCGCACCCGCAGGCGGTCACGCATGTGTACCTGGCCGACCATGGCTTCAACTGCGACCAGCGCGGCTCCTACGACGCCGCCAGCGCCACGCTCGCACGACAGCGCAGCCTGCAGTTCCTGGCCACCCATGTCGGCTGAACGCCGCGCCTCGCCTTGGCACAGGGAGCATCAGCCATGACCACATCCGCAGGCGCGCCGGCCCGGCGCGTGGCCCTGATCACCGCCGCCGGCAGCGGCATGGGCGCGGCCTGTGCCCGCGAGTTCGCCGCGCAGGGCTGGCAGGTGGCGGTGATGTCGGCCAGTGGCCGCGGCGAGGCGCTCGGGCGCGAGCTCGGCGGCATCGGCATCACCGGCAGCGTGCTGCAGGCCGATGATCTGCAGCGCGCGGTGCGCGCCACGCTCGACACCTGGGGCCGCATCGACGCCGCGGTGTGCTCCTCACCGCACCCGCCCAAGGGCAAGCTGCTGGACATCCCCGATGCCGACTGGCACACCGGCCTGGACATCATCCTGATGCCGGTGCTGCGGCTGGCGCGGCTGCTGGTGCCGGTCATGACGGCGCAGGGCGGCGGCTCCATCCTGAACATCAGCACCTACGCCGCGCTCGAGCCCGACCCGCTCTTCCCGGTGAGCGGCACGCTGCGCGCGGCGCTGGCGCATTTCGCCAAGCTCTTCGCCGACCAGCATGCCGCGGCGGGCATCCGCATGAACAACCTGCTGCCGGGCTTCATCGACAGCCTGCCCGAGACCGCCGAGCGGCGCGCGCGCATCCCGATGGGGCGCTACGGCCGGGTCGACGAGATCGCCCGCACGGCGGTGTTCCTGTCAGGTGAAGGCGGGGGCTACATCACCGGCCAGAACCTGCGGGTCGACGGCGGGCTCACGCGGCACGTCTGAGCGGCCGGGCACATCGACTGCGTCGGCCGCACCTGGCGGCCAGCCGCGCAAGCGCCGCGGCCGCGCAAGCCGCTCAGACCCGGGCCGGGCGCAGGTCGTAGCCCAGCCGCGGGAAGTGCACCACCACCTCGCCGGCACGCTCGTCGTGCCGCCGCAGCGCGATCTCGTCGGCAGCCAGGTGCACGAGCTCGCCCTGGGTGAGCTCCTGGCCATTGTCGTCGGCGCGCACCCGCACCAGGCTGCCCAGGGGCGGGTCCTCGGGATGGGGCGCCGAGGGCGGCAGCGGCGCGGGCGCGGCTGCCCTGGCCACGGCAATGGCCTCGGCGGCGGGCATCGGCTGCGGCCGGCCGTGGCCGATCGCGCGCACGCGCTGCATCCAGTCGGCCAGCTGCGCGAAGCCGGCAAGCTCGAAGCCCAGCCGCTGCGTGCGCGCGGTGAGGAACCACAGCGGGTGATAGACCGCGAGATCGGCCACCGTGGGCTGCGCGCCGAGAATCCACGGACGGCCATCGGCGAGCATGGCCGCCACCTGCGGGATCTGCGCCCGGGCCAGCGGCGCGTTGCGGCGCGCCGCGCGCAGCATGGTGGCCTCGTCGGGGGCGGGCAGGCCGCGCATGGCCGAGCGGTCGGCCTGCAGCCCTGGCGGCAGCACGTCGCCATTCATGCCCGAGGCATAGAGCGTGATCGGGCGCATCAGCCGGTTCTCGGCCCAGAAGGCAATGGCCTCGGCCTGGGCGGCGAGCGCCGGCGGCAGCAGCGCCGGCTCGGGGTGCCGGCGCTCCAGCTCGCGCACGATCAGTCGGGTGTCGCACCAGATGTCGGCGCCGGTCTGCAGCACCGGCGTGCGCCGGTAGCCCCCGGTAAGCGCGACCAGATCGGGCTTGGGCGCCACCGGCGGAATGGTCACCGCCCCCCAGGCCAGCCCCTTGAAGCCCAGCGCGAGCCGCGCCTTCTCGGCGAAGTTGGAGAAGTCGTAGTGATGCAGGATGAGCGCGGGCATGACGGCCACCGCGCTCAGCCCTGCACCATGCGCTGGCCGTGCTCGCGGGTGGCGTGAAAGCCCACCTTCGGCCAGCGCTCCTCGGTGACCTGCAGGTTGTAGCGATTGGTGGCCAGGTACACCGGATTGCCGTCGACATCGCGGCCCAGGCGCGCGGCCTGCTCGCGCTCGAAGCGCTTGCGCTCCTCGTCGTCGGGGAAGATCAGCCAGCGCGCGGTGGAGATGTCGGCCGCGTCGTAGATGGCGTCGACCTTGTACTCGGTGGTCAGGCGCTGGGCCACGATCTCGAACTGCAGCGAGCCCACCGCGCCGAGCAGCAGGTTGCCGGTCTCGGTCTCGAAGACCTGAATGGCGCCCTCCTCGCCGAGCTCGCGCAGGCCCTTGTGCAGCTGCTTGCTCTTGAGCGGATCGCGCGGCCGCGCGATGCGAAAGAGCTCGGGCGCGAAGTACGGGATGCCGCGAAAGGCCAGGGCCTCGCCCTCGGTGAGGCTGTCACCGATCTGCAGCTGGCCGTGGTTGTGGATGCCGATGATGTCGCCGGCCACCGCGTCTTCGCTGGCCACCCGCTCGTTGGCCATGAAGGTGAGCGCGTTGCCGATCTTCAGGTCCTTGCCGGTGCGCAGCTGGCGCACCTTCATGCCCGGCTGATACCGGCCCGAGCACACGCGGAAGAAGGCGATGCGGTCGCGGTGCTTGGGATCCATGTTGGCCTGGATCTTGAACACGAAGCCGCTGAACGCCGGCTCGGTGGGCTGAACCATGCGCACCGTGGCGTCGCGGGGCTGCGGCGGCGGAGCCCAGTCGATCAGGGCCTGCAGCACCTCCTGGACGCCGAAGTTGTTGATGCCCGAGCCGAAGAACACCGGGGTCTGGGTGCCGGCCAGGAAGCGCTCGAGCGACAGCGGCGCCGAGGCGCCCCGGATCAGCTCGACATCGCCGCGCAGCTCGGCCACCTCGTCGGGAAACAGCGCGTCCAGACGCGGGTTGTCCAGGCCGGTGATGAGCTCGGTGTCCTCGCTGCGGCGCTCCTCGCCGGGCGTGAAGCGCATGAGCCGGTCATCGAGCAGGTGGAACACGCCGCGAAAGCGCTTGCCCATGCCCAGCGGCCAGGTCACTGGCGCGCAGTCGATGCGCAGCACCGACTCGATCTCCTCGAGGGTCTCGACCGGCGGGCGCACCTCGCGGTCGAGCTTGTTCACGAAGGTGATGATCGGCGTGCTGCGCAGCCGGCAGACCTCGAGCAGCTTGATGGTCTGGGCCTCCACGCCCTTGGCCGCGTCGATGACCATGACCACCGCGTCGACCGCGGTGAGCACCCGGTAGGTGTCCTCGGAGAAGTCCTGGTGGCCGGGGGTGTCGAGCAGGTTGATGACATGGCCGGCGTACTCGAACTGCATCACCGAGCTGGTCACCGAGATGCCGCGCTGCTTCTCGACCTCCATCCAGTCGGAGGTGGCGTGGCGCGCGCTCTTGCGCGCCTTGACCGTGCCGGCGAGCTGGATCGCGCCGCCGAAGAGCAGCAGCTTCTCGGTGAGCGTGGTCTTGCCCGCGTCGGGGTGCGAGATGATGGCGAAGGTGCGGCGGCGTGCCACGTCGCGCGCGAGATCCAGGGCGCTCACGGTCCGGCCTGCGAAAGCGGAAAACCCGCTAGTCTACCGGGAGCCGTCGCCCCGCCCCCCAACCCGCACGCCGCACCATGAATCCTCTGATCACCCCCGCCGAGCTCGCCGACCGCCTGAACAATCCCGCGCTGCGCGTCTTCGACTGCACCACCTTCCTGCACCCGCAACCGGGCACACCGCGGCTGCGCATCGAGGCCGGCCACCGCGTCTACGGCCAGGGACACGTGCCCGGCGCCGCGCTGATCGACCTCCAGGAAGACCTCTCCGAGCGCGACGAGCTGCGCTTCACGGCCCCCGCACCGCTGGAGCTCGCGCGGCGCTGCATGGCGCTCGGCGTGGGCGACGACAGCACGGTAGTGCTCTACTCGGCCAGCGATGCCTGGTGGGCCACCCGCGTGTGGTGGCTGCTGCGGGCGATCGGCTTCGATCGCGCCGCGGTGCTCGACGGCGGGCTGGCGGCCTGGCAGGCGGCGGGCCTGCCGCTGTCGCACCAGCCGCACCGTCACCCGGCCGCCTCGTTGCTGGCGGTGCGCCCGCGCGGGGTCTTCGCCGACCGGCACGACGTGCTCGCGGCGCTCGATGACGGCTCGGCAACCGTCGTGAACTGCCTGCGGCCCGAGCAGCACGCCGGCACCGCGGCCCACCACTATGGCCGCCCCGGGCACATCCGTGGCAGCCTCAACGTGCCGGCAGCCACGCTTTTCGACGAGGCGGGGCGCTTTCGCCCGGCAGCGGAACTTCAGGCCCTCTTCGCGGCCCGGGGGATCGACGGCGCGCGCCCGGTGATCGCCTACTGCGGCGGCGGCATCGCCGCCACCGGCGACGCCTTCGCCCTCACCGCGCTGCTCGGCCGCGAGGCGGTGCGGGTCTACGACGCCTCGCTGCAGGAGTGGGCCGCCGATCCCGCGCTGCCGATGGCCACCGGCTGAAGGCGGGGGCATGCCGCCGCTCAGGGGCTGCGCAGCGCGCTGATGCGAGCCGCGAGCGCAGCCTTGTCTGCCTGGGTCAGCGTCAGGAAGGTGTTGTACAGCGCCTGACCTGTCGGCAGCGCCGAATCATTCGGCCTCCTGGCCCTTCCGATGAGTTCGCGGGCCAGCACGCTGAGAGCGGCGTCTTCGGGCCTGCCTCGTTCGGCAGCGGAAAGACCTGCGACATTCATGCCCAGCGCCGGCAGAACCCCGTCTTGCGCATGCGCGAGGCGGACCTGCAGGCCTTCCTCGGCTGCTCGCATCTCGTGCAAAGGCCGACTGCCGTCGGCGCGCATCGACTGGACGCGGAAATCCCCTTCGAAGACATCGCGGACGAACTGCCGGTCAGCCGGCTGCGTCGCGGTCGGGCTTCCCGCCGCGGCGGCGGCATCATGGATGGTCCGGGATCCGAAATCCAGACCGTAACGATTCAGCAAGGTCAGGGTGTTGCTCAGCGCGCGCAGCGCCTGTGGCGACAGCGGCTCAGGCAACTGCGCGCGGTCTTCCGGCTGGCGCAGTCGCGGAAAATCCGGGCTGATCGGCCCGGAGGGCCGCTGAAGAACCGCCTCGAGCACCTGTCTGGCCTCGGCGTTGGTTCGCACGGTTCGCCCAGGCGAAAGCTCGGCGCTCAACTGCTGGATGTTGCCAGCGATGGCCGAGACCGGCTCCCCGCTGAAGCCAGCGCTCGGGTGAAGTCCTCCACGCCGATCTTCAGGCCCGACAGATCCAGCACCGGCCTGCCCGTGGCGGGATCCTGCGCGATCGAGCCGCGCCAGCCGAGACCGAATTCACGGCCACCGACGCTTGCGAGCGCCAGCCCTCGGTCCATCAAGT
>JBIKWU010000181.1:0-8041 GCA_044356115.1 Burkholderiaceae bacterium | reverse complement strand
GGGCATCGGGCCGCACGAAGGCGTCGGCGTGGATCGACACGAACAGGTCGGCCTGCACCGCGCGCGCCTTCTGCACCCGCACGCCCAGCGGCACGAAGAAGTCGGCGTCGCGGGTGAGGAAGGGCCGCATGTTCGGTTCCTGCGCGAGCAGGTCGCGCAGCCGCTGCGAGATGGCCAGCACGACATCCTTCTCGCGGGTGCCGGCCTGACCGATGGCGCCAGGGTCCTCGCCGCCGTGGCCGGGGTCGATCGCGACGGTCACCAGTCGCGTCACCGCCTGCCCAGCGCGCCGGTGGGGGGTCTCGGCGGTGGTCGGCACGGTCTCGCGCGGCGGCTCGGCCTGCGGCCCGCGGCCGCCGGCGCCGGCATTCGCCTCGCGCCGCTGCACCTCCTGCAGCAGGGCGAGCAGCGGGTCTTCCTGGGCGGGATAGAGGTCGATCACCAGACGGTGGCCGTACTGGCCGACTGGCGCCAGCGTGAACACCTGCGGCGCGGTCTCGGTCTTCAGGTCGAACACCAGCCGCACCACCCGGGGCTTGTACTGGCCCACCCGCACCTGACGGATGTACGGATCGTCGGTGCGCACCTTGGCCACCAGCTCGCGCAGCGAGGCGTCGAGCTCCAGCCCTTCCAGGTCGACCACCAGGCGCGGCGGGTCGGGCACCAGGGTCTCGGTGTGGGGCAGTTCCTGGTCGAGCTCCAGGGCGATGCGGGTGTATTCGCGCGCCGGCCAGACCCGCACCGCCAGCACCGCCGCGGCATGGGCCAGGGGCGCGTTCAGGCTCAGCAGGGGGGTGCCGAGGGCGCCGAGCAGCAGATCCCGTCGAGTTCGCCGCGCGTCACGCGGCCGGCCAGCGCGCTCAGCCATGACTGCCCCCGCTCGGTGCTGGCGTCGAGGCGCACCTGCCGCTGCTGCGGGTCATCGGTGGCCGCGAGCGCCAGGCGCAGATCGGCCGCGGGCAGGCTGCCAGCGGCCATCTCGGGCCACTCGACCACCGCCGCGGTGTCATCGCCAAGCCACTCCTCGAAGCCCGCCTCGCGCCACTCATTGCTGTCAGAGAATCGATAAAAATCAAAATGATACAGCGCAAAGCTCGACAAATGGTACGGTTCGGCGAGGGTGAAGCTCGGGCTGCGCACCCGGCCGGCATGGCCGAGCGCGCGCAGCAGGGCACGGGTGAAGGCGGTCTTGCCGCTGCCCAGCTCGCCGCTCAGGTACAGGCGCACGCCCGGGCCGATGCGCGGCGCCAGTGCGGCGGCCAGGGCTGCCGTGGCCGATTCGTCTCTGAGCAGCAGGGTCAGCGAGGTTTCCGGGACGGACATGCAGGGCGAGTCGGACAGGGGGGGCGTGGCGCCCGCAGGCGCCTGGGCGGCCGTGCCGCCGGACCTGCCGGCGCGGCTGGTCGGCTGGGCGCGCGAGCTGGGCTTTGCCAGCGCGGGCGTGGCTGGCATCGACCTGAGCACCGCCGAACCCGGCCTTCGGCAGTGGCTGGCGGCCGGCTTCCACGGCGAGATGGATTATATGGCCCGCCATGGCGCGCGCCGGGCGCGTCCGGCCGAGCTGGTGCCCGGCACCCTGAGCGCGCTCATGGTCACCATGGACTATGCCCCGGCCGATCCTGACTGGCGCGAGCACGCCTGGGCCACCCTCGAGGCCCCCGAGCGGGCGTTCGTCTCGCGCTATGCCCTGGGTCGTGACTACCACAAGCTGGTGCGGGCCCGTCTGCAGCGCCTGGCCGAGCGCATCGGCACCGAGATCGGCCGCTTCGGGCACCGCGTGTTCTGCGACTCGGGCCCGGTCATGGAAGTGGAGCTCGCCCGCCGCGCCGGCCTGGGCTGGCGCGGCAAGCACACCCTGCTGCTCAACCGCGAGCAGGGCTCGATGTTCTTCCTGGGCACGCTCTACACCGACCTGCCGCTCGCGCCGGCCGACCCGGTGAGCGAGCACTGCGGCAGCTGCGAGCGCTGCCTGCAGGCCTGCCCCACCGGCGCCATCGTCGCGCCCTACCGGCTCGATGCCCGGCGCTGCATCAGCTACCTCACCATCGAGCTCGAGGGCCCGATCCCCGAGCCGCTGCGGCCGGCGATCGGCAACCGGATCTACGGTTGCGACGACTGCCAGCTGGTGTGCCCCTGGAACCGCTATGCCCAGCCGGCCACCGAGCCCGACTTCGCCCCGCGCCATCGGCTCGACGCCGCCACCCTGGCCGAGCTCTTCGCCTGGGACGAGCCGCAGTTCCTGAGCCGGATGGCGGGTTCGGCCATCCGGCGCATCGGCCATGAGCGCTGGCTGCGCAATCTCGCCGTGGCCCTGGGCAATGTCGGCGCCGCCGGCCGCGACACCGCGCTGGCGGCCCTGCGCGCCCGGCTGCCCGATGCCAGCCCGCTGCTGCGCGAGCACATCGACTGGGCGATCGCGCGGCTGCGCCTTCCGGTTCTGCCCACCCCGCCGTGATGGGCCGGGCGCATCCGCGCCACAATGGGCCACCTCTGTGCCTGCGCGGAACCTGCCATGAGCCTGCTGCCCACGTCCGTCACCATCACCGACGACACCATGCGCGAGGGGCTGCAGATCGAGAGCGCGGCCATCCCGGTCGAGGCCAAGCTGCGGCTGCTCGATGCCCTGGGCGAGACCGGCGCCAAGGTCATCTCGATCGGCTCCTTCGCCCATCCCAAGTGGACGCCGCAGATGGCCTGCATCGACGAGATCGCCGAGCGCTTCGTGCCCAAGCCCGGCATCCGCTACACCGCCGCGGTCTTCAACAAGACCGGCTATGACCGCGCCGACCGCTGGTATCCCAAGCTGAACGTGCGCCGCGAGGGCCGCCTGCCGTCCACCTCGGTCGAGCTCTGCGACTCCTTCGCCCGGCGCAACTACAACCGCACCCAGGCGCAGCAGATCGCCGCGCTCGACGCCACCATCGCCGCGGCGCGCGCCGCCGGCGCCACCCAGGCCTCGGTGGCCATCGGCAATCCCTTCGGCTCCAACTTCGAGGGCCCGTTCAGCCGCGAGCAGCGCATGGCCCTGCTCGAGCTCATGATCGGCAAGTGGCAGGCCGCCGGCATCACCGTGGTGCGGGTCTCGTTCCTCGAGGCCATGGGCTGGAACCTGCCGCACCTGGTGCGCGAGACCCTCACCGAGATCCGCGATCGCTGGCCCTCGATCACCGATTTCCACATGCATCTGCACAACCAGCGCGGCGCCACGCTGGCCAGCTACTACGAGGCCCTGCAGCTCGGCGCCCGCGAGTTCGACACCTGCCTGGGCGGCATGGGCGGCTGCCCGTACTGCGGCAACGGCCGCTCGGCCGGCCATGTGCCCACCGAAGACTTCGTCGACCTCTGCCACGAGATGGGCATCGAGACCGGCTACCGGCTCGACAAGCTCATCGAGGCGGTGGCCATCGCCGAGGAGGTGGTCGGCCATCCGCTGTACGGGCATGTTTCCAAGTCGGGGCCGCGGCCGCGCGGCGAGGCGCTCTACCCCGTCGACATGCCCTTCGTCGAGACCCTCGAGGAGGCGGCCCACTTCCGCAAGGGGCCGCAGGTCTATCAGGGCCAGCTCTCCCCCTGGAAGGCCGACGACGCCCTGCTGCGCCGCTGAGACCCGCGCCCGCCGGCCCCGCCTGCCCGTCACGTTCGTCCGTCCCGTTTCGCCCGTACCCATCCCGGCGCCGATCCCGCCCCAGGAAACCCATGACCCTCACCCTCTACCACTGCAAGCGCGCCCGCTCCATGCGGCCCCTCTGGACCCTGCTCGAGATGGGCCTGCCCCATGAGCTGGTGACCCTGCCGTTCCCGCCCCGGGTGCTGCACAAGGAATACCTCAAGGTCAATCCGCTGGGCACGGTGCCCTGCCTGGTCGACGGCGCGGTGAAGATGACCGAGTCCGCCGGCATCTGCCAGTACCTGGTCGATCGCTACGGCCCTACGCCGCTGGCGGTGCGCCCCGACGAGCCCGACTACGGCGACTACCTCAACTGGCTGCACCGCAGCGACGCCACGCTCACCTTCCCGCAGACCCTGGTGCTGCGCTACACCCGCCTCGAGCCCGAGGAGCGCCGCAACCCGCAGGTGGCCTCCGACTACCGCAAGTGGTTCCTCGCCCGCATGCGCTGCGTCGAGGAGGCCACCGCCGATCGCCAGTACCTGTGCGCCAACCGCTTCACCATCGCCGACATCTGCATCACCTACGCGATCGTGCTGGCGCAGTCGCTCGACATCGAGGAGGTGTTCACGCCCAATGTCCGGCGCTACTGGGACGGCATCACGCAGCGGCCGGCCTTCCAGCTGGCCATGGAACGCTGACCGGAGCCGCCCATGCCCGTGCTCGATTCCCGCCTTGACACCCGCAGCGAGGCCTTCACGCGCAACCGCACCGACATGCTCGAGGCCATCGAGCAGCTCGAGGCGCTCAGCCGCGAGGCGGCTGCCGGCGGTGGCGAGGAGACCATGGCGCGGCTGCGCGCCCGCGGCAAGATGCCGCTGCGCGAGCGCATCGCGCTGGTGCTCGACCCCGACTCGCCCTTCCTCGAGATCAGCCCGCTGGCCGCCTGGCGCTCCAACTTCACCGTCGGCTCCGGCTTCGTGGTGGGCATCGGCGTCATCGAGGGCGTCGAGTGCGTGATCCTCGGCCATGACCCCTCGGTGCGGGCCGGCGCCTTCAATGCCTTCAACGCCAAGAAGCTGATGCGCGGCCTCGAGATCGCCCGCACCAACCGCATGCCCTACGTGCAGTTCGTCGAGTCGGCCGGCGCCGACCTGCGCGGCGACGCCGGCGATGGCAACCCCGAGGCGGCCATCCGCCGCGAGACCGGGCACTTCGCCGAGTCGGGCCGGCTCTTCTACGAGATCACCGAGCTCTCCAAGCTGCGCATCCCCACCATCTCGGTGGTGTTCGGCGCCTCCACCGCGGGCGGGGCCTACCAGCCCGGCATGAGCGACTACAACATCTTCATCCGCGGCCAGTCCAAGGTGTTCCTGGGCGGCCCGCCGCTGGTCAAGATGGCCACCGGCGAAGACGCCGACGAGGAAAGCCTGGGCGGCGCCCAGATGCATTGCGCGGTCTCGGGCCTGGGCGACTACCTCGCCGACGACGAGGTCGACGGCATCCGCATGTGCCGCGAGGTGGTGGCCCACCTCAACTGGCGCAAGCAGGGCCCCGGCCCCACGCTGACGCCCGACGAGCCGGTGCATGACCCCGAGCAGCTGCTCGGCCTGGTCTCCAGGGACCTGCGCCAGCCCTTCGACATCCGCGAGGTGATCGCGCGGGTGGTCGACGGCTCGCGCTTCGAGGAATTCAAGCCGCTCTACGGCCCCACGCTGGTCACCGGGTGGGCCTCCATCCACGGCTTTCCGGTGGGCATCGTCGGCAACAACGGCGCGCTGTTCTCCGAGGCCGCCGAGAAGGCCGCGCAGTTCATCCAGCTGTGCAACCAGATCGACGTCCCGCTGCTCTTCCTGCACAACATCACCGGCTTCATCGTCGGCACCGACTTCGAGCAGGGCGGCATCACCAAGAACGGCTCCAAGATGATCAACGCGGTGTCCAACTCCACCGTGCCGCATCTCACCGTGATCGTCGGCGCCTCCTACGGCGCGGGCAACTACGGCATGAGCGGCCGGGCCTTCGGCACCCGCTTCACCTTCATCTGGCCCACCGCCAAGATCGCGGTCATGGGCCCGAAGCAGATGGCCGGCGTCATGACCATCGTGCAGCGCGCCGCCACCGAACGGCGTGGCGAGGTGTTCGACGAGGCCGCCAACGAGAAGCGGGTGGAGGCCGTCGAGCACTGGGCCGAGGAGCGCTCCAAGGGGCTCTACGCCACGGCACGGGTCTCCGACGACGGCATGATCGATCCGCGCGACACCCGCACCGTGCTGGGCATCGCGCTGTCGGCGTGTCACAACAAGACGGTGGCAGGCGCCCGGGAGTACGGCACATGGCGGATGTGATCATGCGGCCCATCACCCGGCTGCTGGTGGCCAACCGCGGCGAGATCGCGCGCCGCATCCAGCGCACCGCCCATCGCATGGGCATCGGCACGGTGGCGGTCTACGCCGATGGCGACGCCGGCGCGCCCCATGTGCGCGAGGCCGATACCGCGGTGGCCCTGCGCGGGCGCAGCTCGGCCGAGACCTACCTGCGCATCGACAAGCTGCTGCAGGCCTGTCACGACACCGGCGCCGATGCCGTGCATCCCGGCTACGGCTTCCTGTCCGAGAACGCCGGCTTCGCGCAGGCGGTGATCGACGCCGGCCTCACCTGGGTGGGCCCCACGCCCGAGGCCATCCGTGGCATCGGCGACAAGCTCGCCGCCAAGCGCCTGATGCAGACCGTGGGCGTGCCCACGCTGCAGGCCCATGAGCTCACCGAGGGCGAAGACCCGCTGCCGGCGGCGCAGCGCATCGGCTATCCGGTGCTCATCAAGGCCTCGGCCGGCGGCGGCGGCCGCGGCATGCGGGTGGTGCACACCCCGGCCGAGCTCCCGCAGGCCATCGCGGCGGCGCGCCGCGAAGCCACCGCGGCCTTCGGCAACGGCACGGTGTTCCTCGAGCGCTGGCTCACGCATTCGCGCCATGTCGAGATCCAGATCCTGGGCGACGCCCACGGCAACCTCGTGCACCTGTTCGAGCGCGAGTGCTCCATCCAGCGGCGTCACCAGAAGATCCTCGAGGAGGCGCCCTCGCCGGCGCTCGACGCCGAGCTTCGCGCGCGCATGGGCGAGGCCGCGCTGATGGCCGCGCGTGCCATCGCCTACCGCTCGGCGGGCACGGTCGAGTTCCTGCTCTCGGGCCGCGAGTTCTTCTTCCTCGAGGTGAACACCCGCCTGCAGGTCGAGCATCCCGTCACCGAGGCCATCACCGGCCTCGACCTGGTGCGCGAGCAGTTGCGCGTGGCGCAGGGCGAGCCCCTGGGGTATGGCCAGGCTGACCTGCGCATCAGCGGCCATGCCATCGAGGCCCGGCTGTGCGCCGAGAACCCCGCCCAGGACTTCCTGCCCACGCCCGGCCGCGTCGAGGTCTGGGGGCCGGCCGAGGGCGAGGGCGTACGCTTCGATGCCGGCGTCGAGTCCGGCAGCGAGGTGGCCATCGAGTTCGATCCCATGATCGCCAAGGTGATCGTCCACGCGCCCACCCGCCGTGAGGCCGCCGCGCGGCTGGCCCGCGCGCTCGAGACCACCCGCCTGCAGGGGATCGTCAGCAACCGTGATTTCCTGGTGGCCACGCTGCGCACCCCCCAGTTCCTGGCCGGCGACACCACCACCGACTTCATCGCGCGGGTGGCGCCGGCGCCGGTGCGGGAGCTGCCCGAGGCGCAGCTCGCGCTGGCCGCGATCGGCGCGGCCCTGCATCAGCGGGCGGCCAACCGCGCGGCTGCCCGGGTGCTGCGCAGCCTGCCGGCGGGCTTTCGCAACTCGGTCATGCCGCCCGAGCGCATCGTCTTCGGCCTGGGCGAGCGGCGGCTCACGGTCGAGTACCAGGCCCGCCGCGACGGCACGCTCGCGGTCAGCCTCGAGGGCCGCCAGCGCGAGGTGCGGGTGCTGCAGGCCGATGCCGACGGCATCGCCTTCGAGGCCGATGGCCTGCGGGTGGCCCTGGCGGTCACGGTGCGCGCAGACCGGCACCTGGTGCACGGGCCCTTCGGCGACCTCGAACTGCAGCGCCAGTCGCGCTTTCCGGCCGCCGCTGGCGCGCAGTTCAGCGGCGGCCTGAAGGCGCCGATGCCCGGCCGCGTGCTCGCGGTGGCGGTGCAGCCGGGCCAGACCGTGGCCAAGGGCGAGCTGCTGCTGGTGCTCGAGGCCATGAAGATGGAGCACCGCATCACCGCGCCGGCGGCCGGCCGTATCGATTCGGTGCGCGTGACCGAAGGCGAGCAGGTGGCCAACGGCGCGCTGCTCATCCAGCTCGACGAACACAAGGAGTAGCCCATGCCCGGCACCGAAGCCACCCTCTATGAAGTCCGCGATGGCGCGGCCTGGATCACGCTCAACCGCCCCGAGAACCGCAACGCGCTCTCGGCGGTGCTGGTCAACGAGCT
>JBIKWU010000180.1:0-8059 GCA_044356115.1 Burkholderiaceae bacterium | reverse complement strand
TACTACGTGGTGGCCCACTTCCACTACGTGCTGGTCGCGGGCTCGCTGTTCGCGCTGTTCGCCGGCACCTACTACTGGCTGCCCAAGTGGACCGGCCACATGTACAGCGAGTCGCTGGGCAAGTGGCACTTCTGGCTCAGCCTGATCACCTTCAACATCACCTTCTTCCCGATGCACTTCCTGGGTCTGGCCGGCATGCCGCGTCGCTATGCCGACTACCCCATGCAGTTCGCCGACTTCAACGCGCTGGTCACCGTGGGCGCCTTCGGCTTCGGCCTGTCGCAGCTGGTGTTCCTCTGGGCGGTGATCAAGTGCATCAAGGGTGGCGAGAAGGCGGCCGACAAGCCCTGGGAAGGCGCCCAGGGCCTGGAGTGGACGCTGCCCAGCCCGGCGCCCTTCCACACCTTCGAGACCCCGCCGGTCGTCAAGTGAGCGCCGAGAGCACCGCCATGCGCACCGACAGACCCCGCAGCAACCTGCGCACGGCGCTGGTGCTGCTGTCGGTGGCGGCGGTGTTCTTCGCGGGCGTGATCGTCAACCGCATGCTGTTCGGACCGTGAATCTGTCCATCGCCAACTGGCACCTGTCGGTGAAGCTGCTGGTCATCGCCCTGGCGATGTTCGGTTTCGGCTATGCCATGGTGCCCATCTACCGGGCCATCTGCGAAGTCACCGGCGTGGGTCTCATGACCCAGCGTGACGAGAAGGCCGCGGAGTTCGCGCGCAACACCCAGGTGGACACCACCCGCTCGGTGGTGGTCGAGTTCGACGCCAACAGCCGCGGCGCCTGGACCTTCCGGCCTCGGGTGCCCTCGGTCACGGTGCACCCCGGCGAACTGGTCACCGTCGTCTACGAACTCACCAGCACCGTGTCGCGGCCCACCACCGGTCAGGCCATCCCCAGCTACGCGCCTGATGGCTCGGGCAAGTTCTTCCGCAAGCTCGAGTGCTTCTGCTTCAAGCAGCAGGCCCTCGAGCCGAACCAGACCCGCGAGTTCCCGGTGGTCTTCGTGGTCGATCCCAAGCTGCCGGCCGATGTCACCACCATCACGCTGTCCTACACCTTCTTCGAGGTGGCGGGCCAGCCGGGCGTGAAGCCCTCGGCTGGCGCGCCGGTGCAGGGATCATGACCGAGCCGGCCCCTCGCGCCACCTTCGGACAGACCCTGCGTGCCGTGGGTGCGTCGTTCTTCGGGGTCAGGGGCAGCCGCGCCCATCAGGCCGATCTGCGCAGCCTCAACCCGGTGCATGTGATCCTCGCCGGCATCGGCATGGCCGCGCTGTTCGTGCTCACCCTCGTTCTCATCGTGCGGATGGTCGTCCGATGAGCCTCGCCCAACGGTCGCGCCGGCCGCTCGCGCCAGCCCGCCTTCCCATCCCGAACCGCTCCGGCATCCACCAGGGAGACTCCGCATGAGTGCAGCGTCCCACGGCATCGCGCCGTATTACTTCGTTCCCAGCCCTTCGCAGTGGCCGGCGGTCGGCTCCGTCGCACTGCTCTCGGCCGGCCTCGGCGCCGCCGGTTGGGTCAACGGCGCAAGCTACGGCCCCTGGCTGCTGCTGCTCGGCTTCGCCGTGCTGATCTACATGATGTTCGGCTGGTTCGCCACGGTGGCTCGCGAGTCCGAGGGCGGGCTGTACAACGACCGGGTCGATGTCTCCTTCCGCTGGAGCATGGGCTGGTTCATCTTCTCCGAGGTGATGTTCTTCGGAGCCTTCTTCGGCGCGCTGTTCTACGCCCGTGTCATCACCATGCCCTGGCTGGGCGATCTCGATCACAAGTCGGTGCTCTGGCCGGGTTTCACCGCGGCCTGGCCCAACCTCGGCCCGGCCGGCGTGGTGGAGGCCTTCCAGACCATCGGCCCCTGGCCCATTCCCACCATCAACACCGCGCTGCTGCTCACCTCGGGTGTGACGCTCACCTTCGCGCACCATGCGCTCAAGGACAACCACCGCGGCAGCCTGAAGTTCTGGCTCCTGATCACCGTGCTGCTCGGCGCGGTGTTCCTCGCGCTGCAGGCCTTCGAGTACGCGCACGCCTACCAGGACCTCAACCTGAAGCTTTCCTCGGGGATCTTCGGTTCCACCTTCTTCATGCTCACCGGCTTCCACGGCTTCCATGTGTGCGTGGGCGCGATCATGCTGACCGTGGTGCTGTTCCGCATCCTCAGCGGGCACTTCACCGCCGAGAACCACTTCGCCTTCGAGGCCGCCGCCTGGTACTGGCACTTCGTGGACGTGGTCTGGCTGGGCCTGTACGTGGTGGTCTACTGGCTCTGAGCGGTCGGCCTGTCCGCTGCACGGCGGGGCGCCGCGACCGGGCGCGCCGCGGTCCGGGGCTGCCTCGCGCAGCCCCGCGTCATTTCAGGGACGGTTCGGGCGGGAGGCTCAGCCGCCCACCCGCACCGGGATGCCGGTGCTCTGGATCCAGCCCATGGCATGGGCGAACAGGATCAGCAGGAAGAGCAGCACCGAGAAGCCCACCCGGAAGCTGAGCGCGCGCGCCACGTTGCGCGTACGGCCACGGTCCCGGATGAGGAAAACCATCGCCGAACCGAGGCTCGCGAGGATCAGGACAAAGGCAAGCACCACGAGCCATTTCATGGGAACGCATTCTATCCCTCCCGCCTCGCCGTCCGGGCCGAGACCCTCCGACGGGGCGAATGCCACGGCGCGCCCGGCACCGGCCTTCGGGACGCGATCGCGGGTGCTGGCAGCACTGGGCATGGCCGTGGTCATGGCGATCACCACCTCGCTCGGGTTTTGGCAACTGCGCCGGGCCGACGAGAAACGTGCGCTGCAGGCGCAGGCCGAGCGGGCCACGCAACAGGTGCCGCTGCGCATCGGCCGTGATCCGCTTCCCGACCGGGTCGATGGCCAGCCGGTGACGCTGGTGGGGCGGTTCCTGCCGCAGGCCAGCGTCTTCATCGACAACCGTACGCACCAGGGGGTGGCGGGCTTCCATGTGCTCACGCCGGTTAGAATCGAGGGGCTGCGCGATCAGGTGATGGTGTTGCGCGGCTGGGTGGCCCGTGATCCGGTCGATCGCAACCGCCTGCCCCCGGTCACCACCCCCGAGGGCGAGGTCACCCTCACCGGGATCGCCGAACGGCAACTCGCCCGAACCCTCGAGCTCGCGGCCGCGAGGCCGCCGGTGCCCGGCGAGCGGCTGTGGCAGAACTTCGATCCGGCGGTCTTCACCGCGTGGTCTGGCCTGAGCCTGCTGCCGCTGGTGGTGCGTCAGGCGCCCGGCGGGATGGACGACGGACTGGTCAGGCAGTGGCGCAACGCCGGCGCCGATGTCGACAAGCATCTCGGCTATGCCGTTCAGTGGTTTGCCATGGCCGCTGCTGCCGGGGTGGTCGTGCTGTACCTGTTTCTGAGTCTTCTGCGCCATGCCCGATCAGCCTCCTCCGCCCGCCACGCCTGACCCGGCATCACGCCGCCGCAACCGCATCAAGCTGCTCGCCATCCTTGCGGTCTGTGCGTCGCCGGTGATCGCGTCCTACCTCACCTACTACCTGCTCAAGCCCGAGGGGCGCACCAACTATGGCGAACTCATCGAGCCGCAGGTGCCGGTGGCGGCCCTGGTGGTGAGCGAGATCGCGGCGCCGAGCGCGCCGGCGCCGGCCGTCGCGAGCGTCCCTCCCGAGCCCGGTCTGGGCCGCTTCCGTGGGCGCTGGGTCATGCTCACCACCACCACCGACGATCGTTGTGCCGACGATTGCGCCCAGCGCCTGTACGTCATGCGCCAGGTGCGGCTGACCACCGGCAAGGATCGCGACCGCATCGAGCGGGTGCTGCTGCTGCCCGCCGGTGCGTCGGCGCCCGCCCTGCCCGATGGCCATGAAGGCCTGCAGGTGCTGCGTGCCGATGCCGCCGCGCTCGCCACGCTGCGCGCCGCGTTCGCGTCGGCCCAGGCGCCGGGCATCCTGCTGATCGATCCCCTGGGCAACCTGATGATGCGATTTCCCCCTGATCCCGATGCCAGCCGCATGAAGAAAGACCTCGCCAAGCTGCTGCGCGCCTCGCGGGTGGGATGAACGCGATGGGCATCGACGCGTTCACCGACACCGCCGAGCGCACCCGCCGGGCCCGGGCCTCGCTGTCGCGGGTACTCGGTTTCACGGTGGTGCTCACGCTGTGCCTGATCATGCTGGGCGCCTGGGTGCGCCTCACCGATGCTGGCCTGGGATGCCCCGACTGGCCGGGCTGCTACGGCCATCTCACGCCCGCCCGCGCCAGCCAGCACATCGCGCAGGCCGTGCAGGATCAGGGGGGCGAGCACGGCCCGGTCTCCATGGGCAAGGCCTGGCGCGAGATGATCCATCGTTACATCGCCACCTTCCTGGGCGCGATCATCCTGGGCGTGGCCATCTACAGCGTGTGGCGGCGGGCGGCGCTGCGGCAGTCGCCCGCGTTCGCGCTGCTGCTGCTCGGGGTGGTCATCCTGCAGGGCCTGTTCGGCAAGTGGACGGTCACGCTGCTGCTCAAGCCGGCGATCGTCACCGGCCACCTCATCGGCGGCATGCTCACCTTCAGCCTGCTGCTGTGGTTCTGGCTGCGGCAGCAGCCCGCGCCGGCGTGGGTCGACCCCGAGCCGGTGGCAGCGCTGCGCTGGCCCGCGCGCCTCGCGCTGGTGCTGGTGGCCGGGCAGATCTTCCTGGGCGGCTGGGTCAGCACCAACTACGCGGCCCTGGCCTGCACCGACCTGCCCACCTGTCAGGGCGCCTGGTGGCCGACGGTCAATTTCGCGGACGGCTTTCACATCGTGCGCGAACTCGGTCGCACGGGCGAAGGGGAATTCCTGCCGATGCCGGCGCTCACCGCCATCCACCTCACCCACCGGATCGGCGCGGTGCTGGTCGCGCTCGGCGTGGGCTGGGTCGGCTGGCGCACCCTGCGTACCCCCGGGGTGGCGCCCCTGGGGGCGGCCCTGCTCGCCATGCTGACGGTGCAGTGGGCGCTGGGGCTGTCGAATGTCTGGTTCAGCCTGCCGCTGCCGGTGGCGGTAGCCCACAATGGCGGGGCCGCGGTGCTGCTGGGCCTGACCGTGGTGCTACACTTTCGGGCCCGTCAGGCTCGCCTTCGCGTCTAGCCGCGCGCGCCACCCCCCGCTTCGGGATGCACGCCCAGTCCTCCTCCGCCCCAGATCTGCGTCGCCTGGCGCTCGACTACCTCGAGCTCACCAAGCCGCGCATCGTGCTGCTCACCGCCTTCTGCGCGCTGATCGGCATGCTGCTGGCCACCGACGGCGTGGTGCCCTGGCCGGTGCTGGTGTTCGGTCTGCTCGGCATCTCGCTGCTGGCCGGCAGCGGCTTCGCGTTCAACTGCCTCATCGAGCGCAGCATCGATGCCCGCATGGCCCGCACCCGGGCCCGGCCACTGGCCCGCGGCGGGGTCAGCGCCACCGGTACGCTGGTGTTCGCCGGGTTGCTCGGCGGGCTCGGCGCGTGGCTGCTCCATGTGTTCGTCAACGACCTCACGCTCTGGCTCACCCTGGCCACCTTCATCGGCTACGCGGTGGTCTACACCGTCATCCTCAAGCCGGCCACGCCGCAGAACATCGTGATCGGCGGCGCCTCGGGCGCCATGCCCCCGCTGCTGGGCTGGACCGCCGTGGCCAATGAGGTGGCGGCGCCGGCGCTGGTGCTGTTCCTGATCATCTTCGTCTGGACCCCGCCGCACTTCTGGGCGCTTGCGCTCTATCGGGTGGAGGACTACCGCAAGTCGGGCCTGCCCATGCTGCCGGTCACCCATGGCCCGGAGTTCACGCGGCTGAACATCCTGCTCTACACCGTGCTGCTCGTGCCGGTGTCGCTGCTGCCCTTCCTGATCGGCATGAGCGGCTGGCCCTACCTGGTGGCCGCGCTCGCGCTCAGCGGCTACTTCCTGCTGCTGGCCTGGCGGCTCTGGCGCAGCTACTCCGATGCGCTGGCCCGGCGCACCTTCGGCTATTCCATCCAGTACCTCGCCGCGCTGTTCGGCGCGCTGCTGCTTGATCACTACCTCTAGCCCGGCCCGGCGTCGCCGGCTGCTGGCGCTCGCCTTCGGCCTGCCGATGCTGCTGGCTGCCTGCCGGCGCGGCGCTGTCAGTTTCTCGGCCACCGATGTCACCGGCGCGCCCTTCGGCCGCGAACTGGCGCTTACCGACCACACCGGCAAGCCCCGCAGCCTGACCGATTTCCGCGGCCAGGTGGTGGTGGTGTTCTTCGGCTTCACCCAGTGCCCGGATGTCTGCCCCACCACCCTGGCCGAGATGGCGCAGGTGATGAACGCGCTGGGCGAACGCGCTGGCAAGGTCCAGGTGCTGTTCGTCACGCTCGACCCCGAGCGCGACACGCAGGCCTTGCTGGCCCAGTACGTGCCCGCCTTCAACCCCCGGTTCATCGGCCTGCGCGGCAGCCCCGAGGAAACCGACCGCGCCGCGCGCGAGTTCAAGGTCTTCTACCAGAAGGTCAATGGCAGCACGCCGGGCAGTTACAGCATCGACCACACCGCGGGCAGCTACGTGTTCGACGCAACCGGACGGCTGCGCCTGTTCGTGAAGCACGCCCAGGGCGTGGCGCCGCTCGCCGCCGATATCGGCCGCCTGCTCGACGGCGCCTGAGCCGGGCTGCGCTAGCCGCGGCCTTCCTGCCAGGCCGCCAGCAGGCTGGCGCCCAGGATCAGCCCCGCGCCGATCAGCGCTCGCGTGCCCGGCATCTCGCCGGCCAGCCACGCGGCCGAGACCGCGGCGAACACCACCTCGCTCAGCATCACCACCGCGGTCACGCGCGCGGGCAGCCGCGCTGCGCCGAACTGCAGCGCGAGATTGGCCACCAGGAAGGCCAGGGCGAACCCCACCAGCGGCAGCCAGGCCTGGGCATCGGGCTTTGGCAGGGGCACGGGATGCCCGAGTCCCCCGGCCAGCAGCGCCACCGCGGCGGGGATGAGCGCGCCGCCGGCGAACATCGCGGCCGCCCGCGCGCCCGGGGCGTCATGGGCCTGCCGGCGCAGCAGCACATTGGTCATCGCAAAGCCCACGCCGCCGGCCAGACCCAGCCAGTCGCCCAGCGAGCCTGGCATGGGCAGGCCCGCGCCCGGTTCCCAGAGGATGAGCATCGCGCCGGCCAGCGCCACCGCCGCGAGTGCCACCGAGGCCGGCCGCACCGCCTCGCCCAGCCACAGCCTGGCGAGCAGCATCGACCACACCGGCATGAGGTAGAACAGCAGCACCACCCGCACCACCTCGCCGATGCTCACGCCCCAGTTGAAGCACGCATTGGTCAGGCCCGATGAGGCCAGCAGCCCGATCAGCGCGGGCTGGCGCAGCGCCGCCAGCACCTCATCGGGCCGACGTGCGACGGTGAGCACGAGCGCCGCCGCGTAGACCGCGGCGGTGGACCACAGCGGGTGCAGGCCGTGCGCGTCCAGCCAGCGGAAGGGCCACCAGGAGAGCCCCCAGATCAGGGCATTGAGCAGCAGCGCCGCGGCGGCGAGGCGCGGGCTGTCGAGGGGCTTGAGCGAGGGCATGGGGCGGCGAGGATACCCCAGAGCCCGCGAGCCCCTGGTCATCGCGGGTATCACGCACGGGCCTTGAGGCCTGCTCGCGCATAATGGCTGCCCCAGGGCCCGTCAGACCGCCATCGCGCCGCCACCCCAGCCATGACCTACTGCGTTGCCATCAAGCTCCGGGCCGGACTGGTCTTCCTGTCCGACTCCCGTACCAACGCCGGTCTGGACCAGATCAGCACCTTCCGCAAGATGATCGTCTACGAGCGGCCCGGCGACCGCTTCATGGTGCTGCTCTCGGCGGGCAATCTGTCCATCGCCCAGTCGGTGCGCGAGATCCTCCAGGTCGAGGAACTGCGCGACCATGCCGAGGCCGAGCCGCTCACCATCTGGAACGCCCGCAGCCTGTTCGATGCCGCCCGCGTGCTCGGGTCGGCGGTGCGCCGGGTGCATGAGCGCGACGCGGCGGCGCTCAAGGACGCCGGCGTCGAGTTCAATGTCTCGCTGATCTTCGGTGGCCAGATCCGTGGCGAGGGCATGCGTCTGTACCAGGTGTACTCGGCGGGC
>JBIKWU010000179.1:0-8082 GCA_044356115.1 Burkholderiaceae bacterium | reverse complement strand
CGGGTGCAGCCCGATGCACACCGCCTCGGGGGCGCGTCGGGCGAGTTCGATCGACAGCCCCTTGAGGGTCATGTTCAGCGCCGCCTTGGCGGCCCGATAGCCATACCAGCCGCCCAGCCGGTTGTCGCTGATGCTGCCCACCCGAGCCGAGATGGCCGCGAACACCGAGCGGCCGCGGCGCGGCAGCAGCGGCAGGAAGTGACGGGCCACCAGGGCCGGCCCGGTGCAGTTGACCGCGAACAGCGTGGCCATGGCCTGCGGGTCGATGGCGCCCCAGTGCTTCTCGGGCGACACCCCGGGCGCGTGGAGCAGGCCTGTGGCCACGATCACCAGCCGGACCTCGCCAAGGGCACTGGCCTGACGCGCAGCCGCGGCGATGCTCGCGGGATCGGTGAGTTCCAGGTGGCCGACCGTCAGGCGCGCCAATGGGGCAGCGGCATCGGCATAGGCATCGGCATCGGCTTCGGCTTCGGCTTCGGGCCCTCGCCGCGAGAGCGCCAGCACGCGCGGCCAGGCCGGGTCGCGGCGCAGCCCGCGTACCAGCGCCGCGCCCAGGCCGCCCGCGGCTCCGATCACCACCGCGAGCTGCTCCCGCGCAGGGCTTCCTGCGCCAGTCTCGTTGCCGCCCATGTCTGCCTTCGCAATGATCCGGGTCGCCCAGTGTAGTCGTGGCCGCGAATGGGCGGCCCGGCGCCTCGGTACAATCGATCGATGAGGTTCAGGCTGCCGAGACTCTGGCGCGCGCTCTGGCTGGTGCTGGCCACCCACGCCGCCGTGCCGCTGCACGCGGCGCCCACCGACGGTGCCCATCTGGCCCGACTGGAAGCGGCCGGCGTGCGGATCAACGAGGTCCGCATCCTCAACCGCAACATCTTCGACATCGGCAATCCCGATGAGGACAAGCTGCTCTTTCGCTGGGCCAATGCCCTGCACGTGCGCACCCGCGCGGGGGTGATCGAGCGCATCCTGCTCTTCAAGGCGGGCGAGCCGCTCGCCGCGCGGCTGATCGAGGAGTCGGAGCGGTTGCTGCGGGGGACCGGCTTCCTGCAGGACGTCGAGATGCGGGTCGTGCCGGTGCGTGAGGGGCTCGTCGATGTCGAGGTGCTCACCCGCGACACCTGGACCCTCGAGCCTGGGGTGACGCTCGGGCGCTCGGGGGGTGAGAACTCCCGGTCGGTGTCCCTGCGCGAGTACAACCTCGCGGGCACCGGCATCCAGCTTGGCATCGGGCGCTCCACCGATGTCGACCGCAGCGCGAGCGACTTCCAGCTCGCGGGTGATCGCCTGTTCGGCTCGGAGCTGGCCGGCTCGCTCGTGCTCTCGAGCAACAGCGATGGCGAGCGCCGCGGCCTGCGCCTTGCGAAGCCTTTCCGTGCCCTGGACAGCCGCTGGGCCGCGGGCGTGGCGGTGTCGCGTGATGACCGCATCGACTCGGTCTACAACGCCGGCGAGGTGATCAGCCAGTATCGTCACCGCGAGCACCTTGCCGAGGCCCACGTGGGCTGGTCGGCCGGGCTCGCCGATGGCTGGGTGAAGCGCTACACCGTCGGCGTGGGCGCGCGCGAGGATGCCTTCGGGCTGGAGCCCGGCAAGGCGCCGCCTGTCCGACTGCCGGGCGACGAGACCCTGGTGGCACCCTTCGTGCGCGTGGACCTGATCGAGGACCGGTTCGAGAAGACCAGCAACCTCAGCCAGATCGGGCGGCCGGAGTTTCTCGCCATGGGGCTGGCCGCCAGCCTGCAACTCGGGCGGGCGCTGCGCTCGCTGGGGTCCTCGTCAGACCCGTTGCTCTACCAGGCCTCGCTGGGCCGAGGCTTCGAGCCGATGCCTCGCCATCGCCTGCTGACGCTTGCGTCCGTGTCCGGTCGCCTGGTCGATGGCCATGTCGACCGCCAGCGGGTGTCCCTGAAAGCCCAGTACTTCCTGCCGCAGCCGGGTCGCTGGCTCTTCTATGGCGGGGTCTCGGCCGATGCGATCACGCGCCCGGGAGTCGCCGATACGCTGCTGCTGGGCGGTGACAACGGGCTGCGTGGCTATCCGTTGCGCTACCAGGCGGGCACGCGGCGTGTCCTGCTCACCCTGGAGGAGCGCTACTACACCGACCAGTTCTGGTGGCAGTTGCTGCGGGTGGGCGGGGCGGTGTTCGCCGATGTCGGTCGCGCCTGGGGGGGTGACAACATCAACCGCGTCAACCCGGGCTGGCTGGGCAATGTCGGGGTGGGGCTGCGGCTGTTCAACGTGCGCTCGGCCTTCATCAGCGTCATCCATCTGGACGTGGCGGTGCCGATCAATCCCGATCCCGGCATGAGCCGCGTGCAGTTCCTGATCCACACCCGGGCGAGCTTCTGATCGGACGCTGGCGCCAGGCGGTGCCGGCATGCTGCGCGGTATCAGGCGAAGAAGCGGTTGGGCGGTCTGGGCAGGCCGAGATGCTCGCGCAGGGTGCGGCCCTGATAGGCACGCCTGAAAAGCCCCCGACGCTGCAGCTCGGGCACCACCAGGTCGACGAAGTCATCGAGCCCCGCCGGCACCGTGGGAAACATGACGTTGAAGCCGTCACAGGCCTCTGACGTCAGCCAGTGCTCCATGATGTCGGCGATCTCGCTGGCCGTGCCCACCATCTTGAGCCCGCCATACCCGCCCACCATCGCGGCGAGTTGCCGCACGGTGAGCTTGTCGCGGCGCGCCAGTGCCAGCAGCGCATCGCGACCGCTCTGGCTCTGGTTGGTCTGCGGGATGTCCGGCAGGGGCTCGTCCAGCGCGAAGCCCGAGACATCGACACCGAGCCGGATCGCGAGGTTGGGCAGGGCGCTGTCCGGGTGCACGAGGCTGTCCAGCAGCGCTTGCCGCTCCTGCGCCTCCTGGGTGCTGCGCCCGACCGTCACCAGCGCGCCGGGCAGGATCCGCAGCGACTCGGGCGCCCGCCCGATGGCCTGCATGCGGACGTGGATGTCCCGCCGGAAGCGCTGGCCTTCCTCGACGCTGCGGTGGCTGCAGAACACCAGTTCGGCGGTCTCGGCGGCGAGCTGGCGGCCGGCTTCGGAGGCGCCGGCCTGCACGATCACCGGCCAGCCCTGGATCGGCCGGGCGATGTTCAGCGGCCCGCGTACGTGCAGGTGCTCGCCGTGGTGGTCGAGCACGTGCAGCCGACGCTCGTCGAAGAACAGCCCGCTCTCGGGGTCGCGCAGCCAGGCGTCATCGGCCCAGCTGTCCCACAGGCCGGTGACCACCGAGAAGAATTCCCGCGCCCGGTGGTAACGCTCGTCGTGCTCGGTGTGCTCGGTGAGGCCGAAGTTCAGCGCGGCGTCAGGGTTCGAGGTGGTGACGATGTTCCAGCCGGCCCGCCCGCCGCTGATGTGATCGAGCGAGGCGAATCGCCGGGCAATGTGATAGGGCTCGTCGAAGGTGGTTGAGGCCGTGGCCACCAGACCGATGCGCTCGGTGACCATCGCCAGGGCCGAGAGCAGGGTGAGCGGCTCGAAGGAGGTGACGGTGGCGCTGCGGCGCAGGGCCGACATCGGCATGTTGAGCACCGCGAGATGGTCGGCCATGAAGAAGGCATCGAAGCAGCCGCGCTCGAGCGTTCGGATCATGCTCACCAGGTGGGTGAGGTTGAAGTTGGCGTCGGGCCAGGCGCCCGGGTAGCGCCACCAGGCGGTGTGGATGCCGACGGGGCGCATGAACGCGCCAAGGTGCAAGGTTCTGGGCATGGGGGGCTCCGGGTCAGCGGCGACTCTACCTGCGCGCACGGCGATCCGCTCGTCGTGAACCATCCACCGTTCGCCGGCATTGGCTTCAGGCCTTGCCGGCGCGGGCCGAAAACCGGTCAGAAGCATCAAAAGCATCAGAAGCATCAGAAGCAGAAGGCGCATGACCCGCAGCAGTCCGGCAGACGGTGTTCCCGGTCAGGCAGTGCCCCCGTCCCAGTCGGCGGCGCTGATGCAGGGGCACACCCTGGTGGAACTCGCCATCGCTGTGGCGGTGGTCGGCGTCCTGGGATCTGCCGCTTATCCGGCTTACACCAACTATGTGCTCAAGTCGCGCTGGGCCACCGTGGTCGCCGCGTTGCGCGGCGCCGATGCCGCCATGCACGAGTGCCTTGCCGTCAATGGCGCGTCTTCCTGTGACTGGGACAAGGAACTCAAGCCGGGCGGGACGCTCAGCACCTTGACCCTTCCCCCCGGCGTGGTGGTGAGGGCAGCCAGCTACGGCCCCGACATGAACGGGCTGCGCATCGATGGCAATGTTCGCTATGGCGAATGCGCGATCGGCATGCTGCCGAGCGTGGACGCGGCGGGCAAGCGATTCACCCGCTGGGGCAATGTCACCGAGGGGGGTGTCAAGAAGACCTGCGGGCCGTCGATGACCGGCGTTGGCAACGATCCGCCGCCGCCAGCGCCGCCTCCCCCGCCGCCGCCTCCTCCCCCGCCGCCTCCTCCTCCGCCGCCTCCCCCGCCGCCGCCGGCAAAGCCGCCGCCCCCGCCTGCGCCGCCGCCTGCGCCGCCGCCAATAAAGGTGAATCCCCCGCCTGCGCCGCCGCCGCCGCCGCCGCCGCCTCCCCCGCCGCCGCCGCCGCCGCCGCCGCCGCCGCCCGGGCCGCCGCCACCACCGCCGCCGCCACCGCCGCCACCCCCGCCACCGCCACCGTCGGTGAACAAGCTCTGGTAGCGGACGCGAGCCTGACCAGTGGTCGGGTCCTCATGGCCTCCGGTACGATCCGGGCGAGTTGTGTTTCGTCCCCAGGAGACCTGTCCATGCAGACCCATCACTGGCCCGCGCAGCAGCGGGTCCACGCCGGCCCCGGCGCGCTCGAGAAGGCGCTGCCCAAGGAACTCGAGGCCTTCGGCTGGACGCGGCCCTTGCTGATCACCACCAATTCCCTCGTGCGCAGCGGCCTTGCCGCGCGGGTCGAGGCCCTGCTCGGCGGGCGATGCGCGGGCCGTGTGGCCGACATTCCGGCGCATTCGCCGGTGTCGTCGGTGGCCCGTCTGGTGGCCGACTTCCGCAACAGCGGGGCCGATGGCGTGATCGCGCTGGGCGGCGGCTCGGTGATCGACGCCACCAAGGGCATGCTCGTCGCGCTGGGTGCCGGCCTCGCGCCCGAGTCGATCACCGGCGAGAGCCTGGTGAAGGCCAACGGCGGCGGCACCAGCGCCTGGGGCACCGATTTCGCGCGGCCGCGGATGATCGCCGTGCCCACCACGCTCTCGGCCGCGGAGTTCACCTCGTTCGGGGGGGTGACCGACACCCGCATCGGTCGCAAGCTCATGGTCAGCCACCCGCTCTCGGTGCCGGTGGTGGTCGTCCAGGATCCCGCCTGCACCCTCGACACCCCGGCCGAACTGCTGCTGTCGACCGCGGCCCGGTCGGTGGATCACTCGGTGGAAGGCTTCTGCGCCATCAATGCCTCGCCGATCAGCGATGCCACCGCGATCGAAGCTGCCCGCCGGATGTGGTCAGCCCTGCCGCGCATGCATGCCAATCCGGCTGACCTTGACGCGCGCGCCGATGCGCAGGCCGCCGCGTGGCTCTCGATCCAGGGGCGCGGCGGCGGTGTGTTCCATGGCGCCAGCCATGGCATCGGCTACCTGCTCGGGGGCGGCTTCAACGTGCCGCACGGGCTGACCTCGTGCGTGATGCTGCCCGCGGTGCTGCGCTGGAATCGGCCGGTGAACGAGGCGCGTCAGCAGGCCTTCTGCGCGCGGGTCGGTCTGGACAGCGCGGTGCCGCTGGCCGATCACGTGGAGCGTCTGTTTGCCGGTGCCGGTCTGGCCACCCGCCTGTCGCAGGTGGGCGTGGGCCCTGACCGCTTCGAGCAACTGGCCGCCATGTACGACGGCACCGGCCCGATTGCCACGAACCCGCGCCCGGTGACCGGGCAGCGTGATCTGCTGGAGATCATCGCGCTGGCGGCCTGAACAGCCGGCCAGCGCGTCGCGCGAGATGGCGCCAGCGCCGCCGGTGCGACCGGACAGCGTTGGCGAGGGATCAGCGATTGCCCGAGATCGGCTCGCCGAAGTTGACCCACTTCTGCCCGTCGAAGCGCGACATCACCACCGTGGACAGCGGGCCGTAGTCGTTGGGCTGCGTGCTGATCAGCAGGCCCGGCAGCGGGCCGTCAACCTTGAGGTCCTTGAGGTTGGCTGCGATCCGCAGCACGTTCTCGCGGGTGAGGTTGTCGCCGGCCAGGCGCAGCACATGCGCCATGGTCTGCGCGGCAGCATAGGCCTGCAGGTTCAGCGGATCGCCGAGGTCGCCGTTCGGGTAGTACTTCCGCATGAAGGCCTTGTAGTTGACGATCGCGGGATCGGCGTCCCATTGCTTGTCGGTGGGGTCCTTCATGTACTGGGTGGTGATCAGGCCGGTGGCCCGGTCGAGACCGGCCGGTTGCAGCACCGTGCCGATGGTGGTGGACACCGTGGTGATGTACTGCACCGGCTTCCACCCGGACTCGGCGACCCGGCGGATGGTCTGCGCCGCAAACTTGGGCGAGGCGGCATTGATGAGCACATCAGCACCCGAGGCCTTCAGGCTGAGCACCTGCGTGTCCACCGTGGCGTCGGTCACCTCGTAGGAGATCTCGGCCACGATCATCGACTTGGCCTTGTCGCCGAGTCGCTCGCGCAGGCCGCGGACATAGTCCTTGCCGAAGTCGTCATTCTGGAAAAGGATGCCGATCTTCGCGTTCGGCTTCGTGCGCAGGATGTGCTCCGCGAACACCCGGCCCTCGAGCGGGTAGGTGGGCGCCCAGCCCATGGTCCAGGGGAAGTTCTTGGGGTCGTTCCACTTGCCGGCGCCGGTGTTGATGAACAGGTGCGGCACCTTCTTCTGGTTGAGATACCCGTGGATGGCCGAGTTGGTGGGCGTGCCCACGCTGCCGGTGATCAGCAGAACCTCGTCCTGCTCGACCAGCCGGCGGGTTGACTCGAGGGTCTTGGCCGGGCTGTAGCCGTCATCGAGGCTGATGATGTTGATCTTGCGGCCATTGATCCCGCCGTTGTCGTTGACCATCTTGAAGTAGGCCACCTGGGTGCGGCCAAGCGACCCGTAGGCCGAGGCCGGACCGCTGTAGGGCATGGTCTGGCCGATGCGGATCTCGGTGTCGCTGGCCCCGGTGTCGTACTTCTTCTGGGCGAGGGCCGTGCCCGCCAGGGCGAGGCCGGCGCTGGCAACCAGCGTGGTGAGCAATCGATTCATGGTGTCTCCTGAAAAAAGCCGGATGGGCCACGGGGGCCTGAGCGTGGTGCGCCTGTCGTGCCGCGCAGGCGCGATCATGGCAACAATCGCGATGGACTGTCGGCGGCGATCAACAGTTTTCGGAGTCCGCCTCGGGCATCATCCCGTCCATGAGCGAATCCCAGTCCATGCCCGTGCCGGCGTCCTTCCTGGCCCTCTACGAGCGCGGTGGCCGAGGCGTCAGCGCGCCCATGCACGAGATCATCGAACGCCATGAGTTCTGCGAAGACCTGGCCGGCATGATGCGCGAGCCGGCGCGCGCCCTGCTGATCGAGCTGGGCATCACCGAGTCTGATGTGCTCGAGCGTTGCCATCGCGGGCTGCGCGAGCCCGACGCCGGCCTGTCGGCCGCCGAGGCGCAGTGGGTGGTGCGCCGGCTGGCCGAACTGCTCGCCTGACGAGGCTCAGGCACCCGCCCAGCGCGCCAGTTGCTCGGCGCTGGGCATGCCATCGACGAAG
Organism: Burkholderiaceae bacterium; assembly: GCA_044356115.1. Classification (GTDB taxonomy): domain Bacteria; phylum Pseudomonadota; class Gammaproteobacteria; order Burkholderiales; family Burkholderiaceae_E; genus Quisquiliibacterium. The sequence goes on along the minus strand of JBIKWU010000179.1, from coordinate 387 downwards.
GCCGGCGGGCCGCGGTCTGCGCCCAGCAGGGCCACATGCGGCACCAGCCCGCGCCAGCGCGGATTGACCGCGTGCCGCAGCGCGGCTTCATCACCGCGCAGGCGCAGCAGCCGGTCGGCCCCCGGCAGGCCCGCATGATGGGCAGGGGGCTCGCCATCGATCATCACCACCACCAGCGGCGCGCGCGGCGATGCGGCGCGGGTGTGCTCGGCCAGCGCCGTGACGATGGCCGGGCAGGTGCCGCACCAGCTTGCCGAGAAGACCACGATCGCCGGTCGTGGCAGGGAACGCAGCAGCGTGGGCCAGCCCGTGGGGGTGAGGGGCTCCCAGCGCGCGGCGGGGCCCGGCGCAGGGCGCTCGGGCGAGCCGGGTGCGGCACGCGACGCT
>JBIKWU010000187.1:0-7707 GCA_044356115.1 Burkholderiaceae bacterium | reverse complement strand
CTGCTCGGCGGTATCGTGGTCGAACTGGTCAGCTGGCGATGGCTGTTCGCGGCCACGCTACCTCTGTGCGCCTTCGCAGGCTGGCGACTGGCGCAACTGCGCCACACCCCGCCACCGCTCGACTCGCGCGGGCGTGTCGATGTACGCGGCGGGTTGCTGTTCGTGGCCGCCTCCGGACTGAGCCTCTGGCTGATGTCGCGCCCCGGCGCCGCCTCGGTGCTCGAGCCTGCCGCGTTGCTCGCCTGCGTGGCGTTGGCCGTGGCCCTCTGGGTGCTGCTGTGGCGCATGGGCCGGCAGGTGGCCCAGCCCTATCTGCCGCTGGAGTTGCTGCGCCTGCCGGTGATGCGGCACGCCGCGTTCGCCACCCTGGCGAATGCCGCGGCCTCGTTCGCGCTGGTGTTCTACCTGCCGGCCTACCTGCAATGGATCCTGGGCACCAGCGCCGCGCAGTCCGGGCTGCTGCTGTTGCCTTTCACCGGGGGCTCGCTGCTCGGCGCCTCGCTCGCGGGTCGCATCGTGCTGCACACCGGACGCACCCGCGAGCCGCCGATGCTCGGCTTGCTGATCGGGGCGCTGTGCCTGGCGGGTCTGGGTCTGGCGCCGCCCTCGCGGCTGCTGGTGATGGTGCTCGGTGGCTTCACCGGGGTGGGGCTGGGCATGGTCATGGCCGTCACGCAGATCATCAGCCAGGTCGCCGCGGGCCCGGCCCGCCTGGGCGCGGCGGCGGCGGTGATCTCGCTGTCGCGCAACCTGGGCGCGGCCACCGGCTCGGCCGCTTTCGGGGCGATCGCCTTCAGCCGCCTGGCACCGGGCACGGGGCTGGGCGGCGGGGTGGCGAGCGCGGCCGAGTCGGTGGGCTTCTCGCTGGCCTTCCTGGCCGCCGCCGCGATCTGTCTGGCCGGCGCCTGGTCGGCCTCGCGGCTGCCGCGTGATCGCCTGGGCGCTGAACCGGTCGCCAGCCCCCCGCCAGGCCCCGGCCGGTGAGTACTTCCTCGCCCGACGACCTCCGGGGCGATGGCCGTGCCCCCGGCGAGCCCGGGAGCGATGCCGTTCGTGGGATGCCGAATGACGCCGATGCGATCTTCATGCGCGCCGCGCTCGAGCAGGCGCGCAATGCCTACGTCCAGGGCGAGGTACCGGTGGGCGCGGTGGTGGTGCACGAAGGCCGGGTGATCGCCACCGGCTCGAACCAGCCCATCGCCGAGCATGACCCCACCGCGCACGCCGAGATCCGCGCGCTGCGCCAGGCGGCGCAGGTACTGGGCAACTACCGGCTGCCGGGCTGCGCGCTCTACGTCACGCTCGAGCCCTGCGCCATGTGCGCGGGTGCCATCCAGCATGCCCGCATCGACCGTCTGGTCTGGGGCGCGCCCGATCCCAAGACCGGCGCCTGCGGCAGTGTGGTCGACCTCATGGCCGAGCCGCGACTGAATCATCACTGCACGGTCACCGGTGGCGTGCTCGCCGAGGCATGCGGCACGCTGCTGCGCAACTTCTTTGCGGAGCGAAGGCAGCGGCGCGGGCCTGCCGCCGGTTTTCCGGCATTGCTGGGTCGGCGCCCCTTGCGGGGGCCGCGGTGCATCCTCGAGCCGATGGTGGTCGCGCACGCCCCGACGCTCTGGCCGATGCTCTCCGACCCGAACTTCGACCCGGGTGGTGAGCCCCCGCCGCCCACACTGGACTGGCTCGAGGAGGCGCTGCGACAGCAGGAGGGACGGCGCTCGGCCGACGGACGCCGCGCGCTGCTCGACTGGGCCGTTCGAACCGCCGACGGCGGCGAATACCTCGGGCGGGTGCAGGCCACGCTCACGTCCGACCGTCAGGCGGTCATGCGCTGTGCGGTCAAGGCCGCTCGACGACGGCGGGGCTGGGCCACCGAAGCGATGCGTTGTGCCCTGGAAGAACTGGTGACCGAGGCCGGGGCCACCCGGTTCTGGTCGATGATCGGCCCGGATGAGGCCGCGGCCGAGCGCCTGCTGGCCCGGCTGGGTTTCGCGCCCGCGACCCCCGAGGGCTATCCGCTGGATGACGCCGTGAGCGGCGCCCGGCTGTTCAGCCGGGCAGGTCGAAGCGCCTGATCACTGGATCTTGGCCTTCGCCCGGAGGTCTTTCTGGAGATCCTGGATGCGCCGCCTCTCGAGTTCCTGCTGGATCTGAGGCTTGACCTGCTCCAGCGGCGGCGCCTTGGCTTCGCGGACGTCGTCCAGGCGGATGACATGCCATCCGAACTGGGTCTGCACCGGCGCCTCGGTGAACTTGCCCTTCTCGAGCTTGGTCATGGCGTCGGCGAAGGGCTTCACGAAGGTGGACGGGACGTTCCAGTCCAGGTCACCTCCGTTGGCTGCGGAGCCGGTGTCCTTGGACTGCTTGACCAGGTCTTCGAACTTCGTACCCTTCTTGAGGTCGGCGATGATCTGCTTGGCGGCGTCTTCCTTCTCGACCAGGATGTGCCGGGCCCGGTATTCCTTGTCGGCCTGGCCCTTGACCGCCTTCTCGTACTCGGCCTTGATGTCGGCGTCGGTGATCGGGTTGGCCTTGAAGTGATCGCGGATGACCGCGCGGATGAGGATCTCCTGACGGGAGGTATCGAGCTGGCGCTGAACCTCGGCGCTGCGCAGCAGGCCGCGGCGCTCGGCCTCCTGGGCGAAGATCTCGCGGGCGATGAGTTCTTCGCGCACGGCAGCACGCAACTCGGGGGAGTCTGGCCGCCCCTGGGCGGCCAGCGCCGCCACGAACTCGTCGACCTTCTGCTTGGGGATGGGCTTGTTGTTGACGATGGCGGCGTTCTGGGCCCACGCAACGGTCAGCGACAGGGCCAGCGCGGCGCCGACGGCGGCCCTGGCGCAGGAACGGTTAAAGCTCATGGGGTGGGATCCTCAGGTTGGCGAGCCAGCCTCGTCGGGCGAGCGCGCTTCGATGGCGAGCGCATGGATGCGATGCGGCATCCAGTCGCGGACGGAATCATACACAAGGCGATGTCTGGCCACGGTGCGCAGGCCGCTGAACGCGGCGCTCACCACCCGCACCCGGAAGTGGCCGGCGCCACCGCTGGCCCCGGCATGCCCGGCGTGGAGATGGCTCTCGTCAGCGAGTTCGATGATCGCGTCGGGCAGGGCGGCCGCGAGCCGGGCGCGGATCTCGTCGGGCTCAGGACGCATCGCCATCTTCCTGGATGTGGCGCCCCAGCCAGAGCGCCTGCAGGATCACGAACCCGATGGTCAGGCCCAGCGAGCCGAAGAGCTTGAAGTTCACCCAGGTGTCGGTGCTGAACCGGTAGGCCACCCAGAGGTTGAGCACCGCCTGGACCACGAAGAAGCCGGTCCAGGCATGGTTAAGCCGGGTCCAGATCGGCTCGGGCAGGCGGATCTGCTTGCCGAGCATGAGCTGGATCAGGTTGCGCCCCCGGATCAGGCGCGCGCCGAGCAGGGCGGCCGCGAAGGCGCCGTAGAGCACCGTGGGCTTCCACTTGATGAAGGTCTCGTCACGCAGGAAGAGTGTCATGCCTCCGAAGATGACGATGATGCCCAGGCTGGTCCATTGCATGGGCTCGATCGGCTTGCGCCGCAGCCGGAGCCAGCCGATCTGCCCGAGGCTGGCGGCAATGGCGACCGCGGTGGCCACGTAGATGTCGGTGGTCTTGTAGGCCGCAAAGAACAGCAGGACCGGGAGCAGGTCGAAGAGGAGTTTCATGGCGTGAGTGTAGCGCGGCGAGGGGAAGGCGAGGGCGCGGTGGCGCCGCCTTCGGCTATACTCGCAGGCTTTGCCCGGACCCCACGGAGAACCCCATGGCCGATCGTACCCGCACCCGCCGCAACACCCTGGAGCGGCGCTGCCTGCCCAAGTCGCTCAAGCGCCTGTTCAAGGGCTCGGGCAAGCCCATCTTCCGCATGCTGGAAAAGATCAAGAAGGCCTGAGGGCCAGCAAGGCCCGAGCCCCACTGAGGCCTGACGGTCTCGGGGCACTCTGATGGTGGCGCGGGCCTGCACTGGCCCGCGGCGCCGTCACTCGGCGGTGTCCTCGGGCACGAAGCCCAGAGACGCCGAATTCATGCAGTAGCGCAGCCCGGTGGGCGGCGGACCGTCCTTGAACACGTGCCCCAGGTGGGCGTCGCACTGGCTGCACAGCACCTCGGTGCGGATCATCCCCCAGCTGAAATCGCGCTTGACCGTGACCGCCTCGGGGCTCACCGGCTCGAAGTAGCTCGGCCAACCGGTGCCCGATTCGAACTTGGTGCCCGACGCGAACAGCGGCGCGTCACAGCAGATGCAGGTGTAGGTGCCACGCTCGTGGTGATCCCAGAAGCAGCCGCTGAACGCGCGCTCGGTGCCATGGCGGCGGGTGACCTGGTACTGCTCCTCGGTGAGCTGGGCGCGCCATTCGGCGTCGGTCTTGCGGATCTTGGTGGTGGTCATGGCCGATACCCTCGCGAACGGATTCGCGCATTCTAAACCGCGCCTCGGGCAGGCATGGTCATCGCAGGGGCCTGCTTGACGCCGACCGTCGGCAGCGGGAGCATCGCGCCTCTTTTCTCACCCCGGAGAGCCCGCCATGCAAGGCCTGATGATGGACATGCCGCTGCTGATCTCGTCGATCCTGCAGCACGCCGCCCGCCACCACGGTGATGCCGAGATCGTCTCGCGTCGCGTCGAGGGCGACATCCATCGCTACACCTACGCCGAGTGCGAAGGGCGCGCCCGCCGGCTGGCCAGCGCGCTCGGGCAGCTCGGTGCCGGCCCGGGCGACCGGGTGGCCACGCTGGCCTGGAACGGCTACCGGCACATGGAGGTCTACTACGCCGCCGGCGGCATGGGCGGGGTAGTGCACACCATCAACCCGCGCCTGCACCCCGACCAGATCGCCTGGATCGTGAACCACGCCGGCGACAGTTTCTTCGCCTTCGACATCACCTTCCTGCCGATCGTCGAGGCGATCGCGCCGAAGTGCCCGACCGTGAAGGCCTGGATCGCCATGGTCGACGCCGACCGGCAGCCGGCCAGCGCCGCGATCCCCGGCCTGCTCAACCACGAGACCCTGCTGGCCCAGGGCCGTGAGGACTGGCAGTGGCCGCAGTTCGACGAGCGCAGCGCGGTGGCGCTGTGCTACACCTCGGGCACCACGGGCAACCCCAAGGGCGCGCTCTACTCGCACCGCTCCACCGTGCTGCATGCCTACGCCGCGGCGCTGCCCGATGCCATGGGCGCGTCGGCCCGCGACGTGATCCTGCCGGTGGTGCCGATGTTCCACGTCAATGCCTGGGGCCTGCCTTATGTATGCCCCATGGTCGGTGCCAAGCTGGTGCTGCCCGGGCCGGCGCTCGACGGCAAGTCGCTCTACGAGCTCTTCGAGGCCGAGGGCGTCACCTACTCGGCGGGCGTGCCCACGGTGTGGCTGGGCCTGCTGCAGCACGTGGCCGCCCACGGGTTGAGCTTCTCCACCTTCAGCCGCACCGTGATCGGCGGCTCGGCCTGCCCGCCGGCGATGATCCGCACCTTCCGCGAGCAGTACGGGGTGGACGTGATCCATGCCTGGGGCATGACCGAGCTCTCGCCGCTGGGCACGCTGTCCCGGCTGCAGAACCGTCACCTTGCGCTGCCCGAGGCCGAGCAGCAGAAGATCTTCGAGAAGCAGGGCCATGTGATCTTCGGCATCGACATGAAGATCACCGGTGATGATGGCGCCGAGCTGCCCTGGGACGGCCGCACCTACGGCAACCTGATGGTGCGCGGACCCTGGGTGGTGCGCGAGTACTTCGGCGGCGAGGGCGGCGACCCGCTGGTCTACGACGAGCAGGGGCGGGGCTGGTTCCCCACCGGCGACGTGGCCACCATCGACGCCCAGGGCTACATGCAGATCACCGACCGCAGCAAGGACGTGATCAAGTCGGGCGGCGAGTGGATCAGCTCCATCGACCTGGAAAACCTCGCCATCGCCCACCCGGCGGTGGCCAACGCGGCGGTGATCGGCGTGGCCCATCCCAAGTGGGACGAGCGCCCGCTGCTGATCGTCGCGCTCAAGCCCGGGGCCCAGGTCACCCGCGAAGAGCTGCTCGCCTTCTACGAGGGCAAGATCGCGAAATGGTGGACGCCCGACGACGTGCAGTTCGTCGATGCGATCCCCCTTGGCGCCACCGGCAAGATCCTCAAGACGAAGCTGCGCGAGCAGTTCCGGGACTACCGGCTGCCCACCGCCTGAGCCGGCGCGGGGCCGCCCCGGGCGGCCGCGCTACACTCCCACCGCTGCCGGCGGTGCCCCCGCCGGCGTCGCCGGGGCGGTGCCGCGGCGACATCGCGGGCGTTGCCAGCGCCCGTGCTCCTGCAACCCGCCGGGCGTGCGTCCGGCTTCCCGTCACGGAGATCCTGTGAGTCAGGCCAGCTACAGCGTCCAGGGCGACATCGCCGTCGTCACCATGAACAATCCCCCGGTCAACGGACTGGGCCTCGAACTGCGCCGCGGCATCGTCGACGGCCTGAGCGCCGCGCTGGCCGATCCGGCGGTGCGCGCGGTGGTGCTCACCGGGGCCGGCAAGGCCTTCTCGGGCGGCGCCGACATCCGCGAGTTCAACACCCCCAAGACCTTCGCCGAACCCAACCTCATGACGGTGATCAGCCTGATCGAGAACGCACCCAAGCCGGTGGTGGCGGCAGTGCACTCGGTGGCCATGGGCGGCGGGCTCGAGCTCGCGCTGGGCTGCCACTTCCGGGTGGCCTCGCCGGGCGCGCAGATCGCGCTGCCCGAAGTCAAGCTCGGCCTGCTGCCGGGCGCCGGCGGCACGCAGCGCCTGCCGCGGGTGGTGCCCTTCGAGATGGCCATGAACATGATCGTCACCGGCGAGCCGGTGCTTTCCGAGAAGTTCAAGGGCACCCGGCTGTTCGACGAGATCATCGAGGGCGATCTGCTCGCCGGGGCGGTGGCCTTCGCCCGCGGGGTGGTCGAGGGCAAGCGCGGCCTGCCGCGCGTGCGTGACCTGAAGGTGGCGTATCCGCACGCCGAGGCCTTCACGCAGTTCGCGCTGCAGACCGCGGCCGCGGTGGCGCCGCGCTACCCGGCCCCGCGCAAGTGCGCCGAGGCGGTGGGCGCGGCGGCCACCATGCCCTTCGAGCAGGGGCTGGCCTTCGAGCGGCGCTGCTTCACCGAGCTGGTGGACACGCCCGAGTCGCGCGCGCTGCGTCACATCTTCTTCGGCGAGCGTGCCGCCAGCAAGATTCCCGACGTGCCCGAGGACACCCCGCTGCGCCCGATCCGCAGCGCGGCGGTGATCGGCGCCGGCACCATGGGCGGCGGCATTGCCATGAACTTCGCCAACGCCGGCATTCCGGTGCGCCTGCTCGAGGTCAAGCAGGAGGCGCTCGATCGCGGCATGGCCACCATCCGCCGCAACTACGAGAACACCGCCCGCAAGGGACGCCTGAAGCCCGAGGATGTCGAGAAGCGCATGGGGCTGATCACCCCCACGCTGTCCTATTCGGACCTCACCGATGCGGACATCGTGATCGAGGCGGTGTTCGAGGACATGCCGGTGAAGGAGGCGGTGTTCCGCCAGCTCGACGCGGTGATGAAGCCCGGCGCCATCCTGGCGAGCAACACCTCCACGCTCGATGTCGACAAGATCGCGGCCTTCACCAGGCGCCCGCAGGACGTGATCGGCACGCACTTCTTCAGCCCGGCCAACGTCATGCGCCTGCTCGAGGTGGTGCGCGGCGCGGCCAC
>JBIKWU010000057.1:0-17757 GCA_044356115.1 Burkholderiaceae bacterium | reverse complement strand
CCACCCGGGCCCTGGCCAAGAAGATCCGCAAGCTCGGCGTGGTGTCGGGGGTGTGCGACGGCTTCATCGGCAACCGCATGATCGAGCAGTACAGCCGCCAGGCCGCCTACATGCTCGAGGAGGGCGCCACGCCGCAGCAGGTCGACCGCGCCATCGAGCGCTTCGGCTTCGCGATGGGCCCGTTCCGCATGGCCGACCTCGCCGGCAACGACGTGGGCTGGTACATCCGCAAGCGGCGCTACCTGGAGCGGCCCGACATGCTCTACCCGAAGATCCCCGACAAGGTCTGCGAGCTCGGGCGCTTCGGGCAGAAGACCGGGGCCGGCTACTACCGCTACGAGGCCGGCAAGCGCGATGCGATTCCCGATCCGGTGATCGACAAGCTCATCGCCGACCATCGGGCCGAGCTCGGCATCACGCCGCGTCGCATCAGCGACGAGGAGATCGTGCAGCGGCTGATCTTCGCGCTGGTGAACGAGGGGGCCAAGATCCTCGAGGAGGGCATCGCCCTGCGCGCCTCCGACATCGACATGATCTACCTCACCGGCTACGGCTTCCCGGCGCATGTCGGCGGCCCGATGCTCTATGCCGATGTCTGCGGCCTGTACAACGTGGTCAACCGCATGCGCGGCTTTGCCGCGCTCGGCCACGGCGACACCGACTTCTGGACCCCGGCGCCGCTGCTCGCGCGGCTGGCCGCCGAAGGCAAGGGCTTCAACGGCTGATCTCCCACCACAGACTCAAGAAAGGATCCCGACATGCGTGAAGCAGTGATCGTCTCCACCGCCCGCACCGGCCTGGCCAAGTCCTGGCGGGGTGCCCTGAACATGACCCACGGCGCCACCATGGGTGGCCATGTGGTGCGCGCCGCCATCGAGCGCGCCGGCATCGAGGCCGGCGAGGTCGAGGACGTGCTGATGGGCTGCGCCACCCCCGAGGGCGCCACCGGCGGCAACATCGCCCGCCAGATCGCGCTGATGGCCGGCTGCCCGGTCACCGTGTCCGGCGTCACCATCAACCGGTTCTGCTCCTCGGGCCTGCAGACCATCGCCATGGCCGCGCAGCGCATCATCGCCGGCGAGGGCGATGTCTATGTGGCCGGCGGCGTGGAGTCGATCTCCTGCGTGCAGAACCAGGCCAATCGCCACATGGGGCAGGACCCCACGCTCACCCAGCGCAAGCCCGAGGTCTACTGGCCCATGCTGCAGACCGCCGAGATGGTGGCCAAGCGCTACGGCATCGCGCGCGAGAAGCAGGACGAGTACGGCGCCCAGAGCCAGCAGAAGGCCTGCGCGGCCGCGGCCGCCGGCCGCTTCAAGGACGAGATCGTGCCGATCACCGTGCCCATGGCCACCGTCGACAAGCTCACCGGCGCCATGGTCAGCCGCGAGGTCACCCTGGCCGACGACGAGGGTCGCCGCGAGGGCACCACCGCCGAGGGCGTGGCGCAGATCAAGCCGGCCATTCCCGGCGGGGTGATCGCCGCCGGCAATGCCAGCCAGTTCTCCGACGGCGCCGGCGCCGTGGTCGTGATGGAGGCGAGCCTCGCCGAGAAGCGCGGTCTGAAGCCGCTGGGCTATTTCCGCGGCTTCGCGGTGGCCGGCTGCGAGCCCGACGAGATGGGCATCGGGCCGGTGTTCGCGGTGCCCAAGCTGCTCGCCCGCGCGGGCAAGCGCGTCGAGGACATCGATCTCTGGGAACTCAACGAGGCCTTCGCGGTGCAGGTCATCTACTGCCGCGACCGGCTCGGCATCCCGGCTGACCGCCTCAACGTCAACGGCGGCGCGATCGCGGTGGGCCACCCCTACGGCGTGAGCGGCCAGCGGCTCACCGGCCATGCCCTCATCGAAGGGCGCCGGCGCGGCGGCAAGCTCGCCGTGGTGACCATGTGCGTGGGCGGCGGCATGGGTGCCGCCGGCCTGTTCGAGATCGTCTGATCCGAGTGTTTTCCGCCTGACCCGGCCCGCGGCCAGCCCGCCGCGGGCCGCGGACCTTCCATGAGCCAACCCGCCTCTTCCCAGCCGCCCGGCCCACCGTTCCTGCTCCACCTCGGCGGTCGCATCACCGACCTGCAGGAAGGCGGCGAGGTGATCATCGAACTGCGCCCCGAGTACTGCAACTCCCGTCAGGTAGCCCACGGCGGCGTGGTCATGACCATTCTCGATGTCTGCATGGCGCGGGCCGCCCGCGCCCGCCGGCGCGGTGACGGTCAGCCCGATCTCGGGGTGGCCACCGTCGAGATGAAGACCACCTTCCTCAGCCCCGGCACCGGCAGCACGCTCATCGCGCGCGGCACCTGCCTGCACCGCACCGCCACGCTGGCCTTCTGCGAGGCCGAGGTTCGCGACGAGCAGGCCGGGCTGGTGGCCCGCGCCTCGGGCACCTTCAAGTTCATCACCGCCAGGAAAACCCCATGACCCGCACCAATCAGCGCATCGTCCTCGCCAGCCGCCCCCGCGGCGAGATCTCCGCCGACAACTTCCGGCTCGAGGAAGCGCCGGTGCCGCCGCTCGCCGAGGGCGAACTGCTGGTGAAGAACCACTGGCTCTCGCTCGACCCGTACATGCGCGGGCGCATGGATGAGGGCAAGTCCTACGCGCAACCGCAGCCGCTCGACAAGGTCATGGAGGGCGGCAGCGCCGGCGAGGTGGTCGAGTCGCGCCACCCGGACTTCAAGCCGGGCGATACCGTGGTCGGCCGGCTGGGCTGGCAGACCTGGGCGGTGAGCAATGGCGCGGGCCTGAGCAAGGTCGACGCCTCGCGCGTGCCGCTGTCGGCCTACCTGGGCTGCGTGGGCATGCCGGGCGTCACCGCCTGGTACGGGCTGAAGCAGATCATCGCGCCGAAGGCCGGCGAGACCGTGGTGGTGTCGGCCGCCAGCGGCGCGGTGGGCTCGGTGGTGGGCCAGCTGGCCAAGGCCATGGGCTGCCGTGTGGTCGGCGTGGCCGGCGGCCCGGAGAAGTGCAGGGCGGTGGTCGAGGAGTTCGGCTTCGATGCCTGCATCGACCACCGCGGCGGCAATCTGCGCCAGGCGCTGGCCGAGGCCACGCCCAACGGCATCGACGGCTACTTCGAGAACACTGGCGGCGAGATCCTCGACCTGGTCCTGGCGCGCATGAACGCCTTCGGCCGCATCGCGGTCTGCGGCCTGATCGCCGGCTACGATGGCCAGCCCATCCCGGTGAACAACATCCGCGCCATCCTGGTCAGCCGGCTCAAGGTGCAGGGCTTCATCATCTCGGAGCATCCGCAGTTCTGGCCGCCGGCGCTGGCCGAACTCGGCGAGATGGTGGCCACCGGCCGGCTGCGCTATCGCGAGACGGTGGCCGAGGGGCTGGCCGCCGCCCCCGAGGCGCTCAAGGGCCTGCTCAAGGGGCGCAACTTCGGCAAGCAGCTGGTCAGGCTGGGCTGAACGCCGCCAGATGATGGGGCCGCTGACGCTTGGCTGAGCTCGATCCGCAGGTGGCGCGCCTGATCGCGGGCGCGCTGCGGGCACAGGCGCCCGCCTTCCCGACGATCGGCGCGGTGGCGGCCCGCGCCCACTACGCCCGCGCGGTGCGCATCCTCGACCAGCCCGAGCGCGCGCTGCACGCCGTGCACGATCACGCGCTGGCGCTCGCGCAGCGGCGCCTGCGCCTTCGGCAGTACGTGCCCGTCGAGCACGGCTGGGCACAGCCCCAGCCGGCGCTGCTCTTCTTTCATGGCGGGGGCTTCACCATCGGCTCGGTGGAGACCCATGACCGCCTGTGCCGCCAGCTGGCGGCCGATTCCGGCTGCCAGGTCTGTTCGCTGGACTACCGGCTGGCGCCGGAGCACCGGTTTCCGGCCGCGGTGGACGATGCCTTCGACGCCCTGCACTGGCTGCTGGCCGAGGCCCCGGCGCTGGGCATCGATACGGCGCGGATCGCGGTTGGCGGTGACAGCGCCGGCGGCACCCTGGCCGCGGCCACCGCGCTGCACGCCCGCGATCAGGGCATTGCGCTGCGGCTGCAATTGCTGATCTATCCCGGGCTTGCCGCACACCAGGACAGCGATTCGCACCGGGCATTCGCCAGCGGCGTGCTGCTCGATGCCGAGCTCATCCAGTGGTTCTTCGGGCACTACCTGCGCGGCCCCGCCGATCGCGAAGACTGGCGCTTCGCGCCGCTGAACGCGCCACGCCTGGCCGGCGTGGCGCCGGTCTGGCTGGCGCTGGCCGGACATGACCCGCTGCGCGACGAGGGACTGCGATTTGCCGAACGCCTGCGCGCCGAGGGCGTGCCGGTGGACTGCCGGCTCTATCCCGGGATGATCCACGCCTTCTTCCAGCATGCCGGCTTCGTGCTGGCCGCGCGGCGCGGGCCGCAGGAGGCGGCCGCCGCACTGCGCGCCGCGCTTGTCGATCCGGACTGACGCGGCTGCCAGTCCCTCAAGGAGAACCGCATGAACACGCCAGCGAGCCCTGACGTTCGCAACACCACCGATGCCTCGGGGCGCGCGCCCGCCCGGACCGCATCGCCGCGGCGCATCGACATCCGCCTGGGCGACTGGGCCACCCTGCAGGCCAAGGCCGGCCCGATCCGCACCGCGGTCTTCGTGCAGGAACAGGGGATCGCCCCCGAACTGGAATGGGACGAGAACGATGCCGTGTGCGTGCATTGCGTGGCGCTGGTCGATGGCCAGCCCGCCGGCACCGGCCGACTGCTGCCCGACGGGCACATCGGCCGCATGGCGGTGCTGCCCGCGCATCGCCGCGCGGGTCTGGGCAGCCTGGTGCTGCTCGCGCTGATGCAGGCCGCGGCGCTGCGCGGCGACACGCGGGTGGCGCTCAGCGCGCAGACCGCGGTGCTCGACTTCTATCGGGCCCACGGCTTCGCCCCCGAGGGCGAGGTGTACCAGGAGGTGGGCATTGCGCATCAAGCCATGAGCCGTGCCCTGTGGGGTGGGGATGTCACGGTGCGCGAGTGGCGCGTGTCGGGGGAGGGCGCGGGCGCGCAGCTGCTTCAGGCGCGCGAGTGGCGCCCGGCCCGCGGCCACGGCGAGGGCCTGTACCTGTTGCATGGCCTGGGCGAACACAGTGGCCGCTACGACGCCCTGGCGCGCTGGCTGTGCGCCCGGGGCTGGACGGTGCGCGCGCACGATCACGCCGGTCACGGTGCCTCGGGAGGCCGTCGTGGCGTGCTCGACCGCCCGGATCGCCTGCGGCGCGATGCTGCCGCGCAGCTCGCCGCCTTTGCCGCCGAGCTCGGTCGGCCGGCCTGGCTGCTCGGGCACAGCATGGGCGGCGCGATGGCCGCCGAGCTGGTGGCCGCCGAGCGGGTGCCGGTGGCCGGACTGGTGCTGTCCTCGCCCGCGCTGGCGGTGGGCCTGTCAGCGCCGATGCGCGCCGCGGTGTCGGTGCTGGCGGCGCTCGCGCCGGGCCTGGCCCTGGGCAACGGGCTGGACGCCGATCGGCTGTCGCACGATGCGGCCGCGGTGCGGACCTATCGCGAAGACCCCCTGGTGCATGACCGCATCAGCGCCCGACTGATCACGTGGATCCGCGAGGCCGGGGAGCGCGCCCGCGCGGGCGCGAGCAAACTGGGCGTGCCCACGCTGCTGCTGGTGGCCGGCGACGATGCCATGGTGCGGGCCGAGGGCAGCCAGGCCTTTGCAGGGGCGGCACCCGCCGGCACCGCGCGGCTGCACTGGTACGAGGGCCTGTACCACGAGATCTTCAACGAGGCGCCGCCGGGGCGCGACGCGGTGCTCGACGACCTCGATCACTGGCTGCGGGAGCAGCAGGCGTCAGGTGCCCGATCCCGCTGAACTGCGCGGCGAGCATCGCCTCGGCATGCTCGAGCACGAAGTACCGAAACGCCTCGGCGGCCGGTGACAACAGCTTCGAGAGCGTGTGCACCACGTTCCAGGCGCGCACCACCGGCGTGCCCGTCACGTCGAGCACCACCAGCTGGCCATGGCGCAACTCCATGCCCACGGTGTGCAGTGACAGGAAGCTCATGCCCAGGTCGGCGATCACCGCCTGCTTGATCAGCTCGTTGCTGGGCAGCTCCATCCGGTAGCGCGGGGCCAGTCGGGCCTGCTGCAGGAAGGCCTCCATGGCCGCGCGGGTGCCCGAGCCGGGCTCGCGCACCAGGAAGTCATGCTCGCGCAAGGCCTCGGGCGACAGCCCGCGCTGGCCGGCCAGCGGGTGCGAGGGCGCGGCCACGAACACATGGGGATGCGCCGCGAAGGGCTCCGATCGGGTGGACATCTCGGAGGGCGGCCGGCCCATCACGGCGATGTCCACTTCGCTGGCCTGCAGCAGCGACACCAGCTCCTCGCGATTGCCCACCGCCAGGCGCAGGTCCACGCCGCGGTGCTCGGCCAGGAAGCGCGCGAGCACCGCCGGCAGGAAGAACTTGGCGGTGCGCACCATGCCCACCGTGAGGCGGCCGCTCTGCACGCGCTGCAGACGAGCCGCGGCGTCCTCGGCGTCTTTCAGGGTGGCCAGGATGCGGCGCGCGTAGACCAGCATGTACTCGCCGCTGGTGGTGAGCGCGATGCGCCGGCCGCGGCGCTCGAAGAGCGGCATGCCGAGATCGGCCTCGAGCTCCTTCACCTGCATGGTCACCGCGGGCGGCGACAGGTGCAGCGCCTCGGCCGCGCGCGCGAAGCTCAGGTGCCGGGCGACGGTGCTGAAGACCCGCAGCTGGCGGATGGTGGCGTTCTTCAATTAAGTATTCCTGAAGTGAAAGCCCGAAATAAATGAATTTACCTGTTTCTTCCGGCTTTCTACAGTCACGTCACCCCACCCGACACCCCACGGAGCCTCCCGATGAGCGAACCGACCCAGATCACCGACGCGAAGAAGCGCTACAGCGCGGGCGTGCTCAAGTACAAGCAGATGGGCTACTGGATGCCTGACTACCAGCCCATCGACACCGACACCATCTGCCTGTTCCGCATCACGCCGCAGGACGGCGTCGACCCGGAAGAGGCCGCCGCCGCCGTGGCCGGCGAGTCATCCACCGCCACCTGGACCGTGGTCTGGACCGACCGCCTCACCGCCTGCGACAGCTACCGCGCCAAGGCCTACAAGGTGGAGCCGGTGCCGGGCAACCCGGGCCAGTACTTCGCCTGGGTGGCCTATGACCTGATCCTGTTCGAGGAGGGATCGATCGCCAACATGACCGCCTCGCTGATCGGCAACGTGTTCTCGTTCAAGCCGCTGAAGGCCGCGCGGCTGGAAGACATCCGCATCCCGGTGGCCTACGTGAAGACCTTCAAGGGCCCGCCCACCGGCCTGATCGTCGAGCGCGAGCGTCTGGACAAGTTCGGCCGGCCGCTGCTGGGCGCGACCACCAAGCCCAAGCTCGGCCTGTCCGGCCGCAACTACGGCCGCGTGATCTACGAGGGCCTCAAGGGCGGCCTGGACTTCATGAAGGACGACGAGAACATCAACAGCCAGCCCTTCATGCACTGGCGCGACCGCTTCCTGTTCGTGATGGACGCGGTGAACAAGGCCCAGGCGGTCACGGGCGAGGTCAAGGGCAGCTACCTGAACATCACCGCCGGCACGATGGAAGCCATGTACGAGCGCGCCGAGTTCGCCAAGGAACTGGGCTCGGTGGTGGTGATGGTCGACCTGGTGATCGGCTGGACCGCGATCCAGTCGATGGCGGAATGGTGCCGCCGCAACGACATGATCATGCACATGCACCGGGCCGGCCACGGCACCTACACCCGCCAGAAGTCGCATGGCGTGAGCTTCCGCGTGATCGCCAAGTGGCTGCGCCTGGCTGGCTGCGACCACCTGCACACCGGCACCGCGGTGGGCAAGCTCGAAGGCGATCCGATGACCGTGCAGGGCTACTACAACATCTGCCGCGACCGCTACACCCGCACCGATCTGCCGCGCGGCCTGTTCTTCGACCAGGACTGGGCCGACACCCGCAAGGTGATGCCGGTGGCCTCCGGCGGCATCCATGCCGGGCAGATGCACCAGCTGATCGACCTGTTCGGTGATGACGTGATCCTGCAGTTCGGCGGCGGCACCATCGGCCACCCGCAGGGCATCCAGGCGGGCGCCGTGGCCAACCGCGTGGCCCTGGAGGCGATGGTCAAGGCCCGCAACGAGGGCGAGGATATCCGTGCCCGCGGGCCGGAGATCCTGCGCAAGGCCGCGCAGGGCTGCGGGCCGCTGAAGGCCGCGCTCGACACCTGGGGCGACATCTCCTTCAACTACGCCTCCACCGACAGCAGCGACTACGCCGTCACCCCCGCCACCGCCTGAGCGCCGCGCCCGCCCCGACCGGGCGGGCGAGCGTCCGACCCCTTACCGGAGAGACCCGCCATGATGACCAACCCGACCGGCCGCCTCACCCAGGGCCAGTTCAGCTTCCTGCCCGACCTGACCGATCACGAGATCGTCCTGCAGATCGAGTACGGCCTGGGCAAGAGCTATGCCTGGAGCGTCGAATACACCGACGACCCGCATCCGCGCAACACCTACTGGGAGATGTACGGCCTGCCGATGTTCGACCTGAAGGATGCGGCTGGCGTCATGCAGGAGATGAACGCCTGCCGCGCCGCGTTCCCCAGCCACTACATCCGCCTGATGGCCTTCGACTCCACCCGGGGCGTGGAGTCGATCGCGATGAGCTTCATCGTCAACCGGCCGCCGCAGGAGCCGGGCTTCATGCTCGAGCGCCAGGAGGTCCAGGGCCGCTCGATGCGCTACACCACCCGCGGCTATGCCGCCGGCAAGCCGGAAGGCGAGCGTTACTGAGACGGAGCACCCGGCCGCCGGCCTGAGGCCGCGGCCGATCCGGGGAGGATGCGACCATGAGTGCACCCAGCTATCTGATACCGGGCTCGGTCGGGGCACGGCCCGCGGCCCCCGCGGCGACGTCAGCCGCCACGCCCGCCGCGCCGGCCCCGTCGGCCGAGGACAGGCCGGGCCGTCCGGCCCAGGGCAGTGGCCAGCCCATGACGGTGGGACAGGTGCTCGCCGAATCGCAGGTCACCGAGGTCTTCGCCGAGCTCGAGCGCGACCTGGTCGGACTGGTGCCGGTCAAGACCCGCATCCGCGACATCGCGGCGCTGCTGGTGATCGACCGACTGCGCCTGAACCTCGGTCTGCAGGCCCAGACCCCCAGCCTGCACATGAGCTTCACCGGCAACCCCGGCACCGGCAAGACCACCGTGGCGATGCGGATGGCGCAGATCCTTCACCGGCTGGGCTATGTGCGCAAGGGTCACCTCGTGGCGGTGACGCGTGACGACCTGGTCGGCCAGTACATCGGCCACACCGCGCCCAAGACCCGCGAGGTGCTCAAGAAGGCGATGGGCGGGGTGCTGTTCATCGATGAGGCCTACTATCTCTACCGCCCTGACAACGAGCGCGACTACGGGCAGGAATCGATCGAGATCCTGCTCCAGGTGATGGAGAACCAGCGCGACGATCTGGTGGTGATCCTGGCTGGCTACCGCGACCGGATGGACACCTTCTTCCAGTCCAACCCCGGCATGAGCTCGCGCATCGCCCATCACCTCGACTTCCCCGACTACGCGCCGGATGAACTGCTCGAGATCGGCGGGCGCATGCTCGCCGGCCTGAACTACCGTTTCGGCGAAGGCGCGCAGGCGGCCTTCGAGCGCTACCTGGCGCTGCGGGTGGCGCAGCCGCACTTCGCCAATGCCCGCAGCGTGCGCAACGCGCTCGACCGCGCCCGGCTGCGGCAGGCGAGCCGGCTGTTCGCGCAGCCCGACCGGGTGCTCGGCGCCGAAGAACTCTGCACCATCGAGGCCGGCGACATCCTGGCCAGCCGGGTCTTCACCCAGGGGCAGGGCAGGGCATGAGCGCGCAGGCTGCCACCGGGAGCCGGGCGTGAGCGAGCATCGCCTGGCCGCGCTGGTGTTCGATGTCGATGGCACGCTGGCCGACACCGAGCGCGCGCATCTCGCCGCCTTCAACCAGGCCTTTGCCCAGGCCGGTCTGCCCTGGCAGTGGGGCCTTGCCGACTACACCCGCCTGCTCGCCGTGGCCGGCGGGCGCGAGCGCATCCGCCATCACTGGCAGGCCGTCGACCCGGCCTTCGCGCGTCTGGACGAGGGCGAGATCGATGCCACCATCGCGCGTCTGCACACGCTGAAGAGTGCCGCCTACGAGGCGGCGGTGGCGCGTGGCGAGGTGAGTCTGCGCCCGGGCGTGCTGGCCCTCATTCACGCCGCCCGGCAGGCCGGGCTGGGCCTGGCCATCGCCACCACCACCTCGCCCGGCAACATCGCCGCGCTGCTCGGCGCCGCGATCGGCAGTCGCTGGCGGGAGATCTTTCCGGTGGTGGAAGACGCCGCCAGCGCGCCGCGCAAGAAGCCCGATCCGCAGGCCTACCTGCAGGCGGTGGCGCGATTGGGTCTGCCGGCCGCGCGCTGCCTGGCCCTCGAGGACTCGGCCAACGGGCTGCTCGCGGCGCGCGCCGCCGGGCTGGCCGTGCTGATCACCCCCAACGAATTCACCCGCCACCATGACTTCAGCGGTGCCTGGCGGGTGCTGACCGATCTTGCCGAGATGCCGCTGGCCCGCCTGCTGGCCAGCTTCGAGGAAGTTCCTGCCTGATCGCCCCGGAGCCCATCCATGCCCTTTTCCCGACGGGTCAGCCTGACCCAGTATCTGATCGAGCAGCGTCGGCGCTTCCCTGGCGCGAGCGGCGACTTCAACGCCCTGATCCATGACGCGGCCATCGCCTGCAAGGCGATCGGGCGCACCGTGGCCTTCGGCGCCCTGCGCGACCTGCTCGGTGACCACCCCGGCGCGCCAGGCGCGCAGGTCGCGGTCAACGTGCAGGGCGAGGTGCAGAAGAAGCTCGACGTGCTCAGCAACGACTGCTTCATGCAGGTGGCGCAGTGGAGCGCTCACCTGGCCGGCATGGCCTCGGAGGAACTGGAGGCCCCCGCGCAGATCCCGGCCGGCCAGCCGCGGGGCAAGTATCTGCTGGTGTTCGATCCGCTCGATGGCTCGTCGAACATCGATGTCAATGTCTCGGTGGGCAGCATCTTCTCGATCCTGCGCGCGCCCGCCGACGTGGTGGCCAGCGGCCGCGAGGTCACGGCCGAGGACTTCCTGCAGCCGGGCACGGCGCAGCTGGCCGCCGGCTACGCCATCTATGGGCCCACCACCATGCTGGTGCTCACCTTGGGTGATGGCGTGGCGGGCTTCACGCTCGACCCCACCCTGGGCGAATTCATGCTCACCCATCCCCGGCTGCAGGTGCCGGCCCAGACCCAGGAATTCGCGATCAATGCCTCCAACTCGCGGTTCTGGGAGCCCCCGGTACGCCGGTACGTGGACGAGTGCCTGGCCGGGCGCACCGGGCCGCGCGGCAAGGACTTCAACATGCGCTGGATCGCCTCGCTGGTGGCCGAGGCGCACCGCATCCTGATGCGCGGCGGCGTGTTCCTGTACCCGCGCGACACCAAGGACCCGGCCAAGCCCGGCCGGCTGCGACTGCTGTACGAGGCCAACCCCATCGGCATGATCATCGAGCAGGCCGGGGGCCGCGCCAGCACCGGGCGCGACCCGATGCTCGGGGTCCGGCCCGCCGGCCTGCACCAGCGCATCGGTCTGATCTTCGGCTCGCGCGAGGAGGTCGAGCGCATCGAGCGCTACCACCATGAGCCGGTGCCGCTGGTCAGCGACGACAATCCGCTGTTCGGCACCCGCAGCCTGTTTCGCAACTGACCCCCGGAACCCCGACCCATGTCCGAACGCTATCCGATCATCTCGATCACCGGCTCCTCGGGCGCCGGTACCTCCACCGTCACCCGCACCTTCGCCAACATCTTCCGGCGCGAGGGCGTAAGGGCGGCGATCGTCGAGGGCGACAGCTTCCATCGCTATGACCGCGCCGAGATGAAGCAGCGGCTGGCCGACGCCGAGAAAGCGGGCGACAAGCACTTCAGCCACTTCGGTCCCGACAACAACCTCTTTGGCGAACTCGAGGCGCTGTTCAGCGGCTACGCGCAGACCGGCCGTGGCCGCATCCGCAAGTACCTGCACAACGACGAGGAAGCCGCACCCTACCGGCAGCCGCCCGGCACCTTCACCGCCTGGGAAGACATCCCCGAGAACACCGACATGCTCTTCTACGAGGGCCTGCACGGCGCGGTGGTGACCCCGGAGCACAACATCGCGAAACACCCGGATCTGCTGATCGGGGTGGTGCCGGTGATCAACCTGGAGTGGATCCAGAAGCTGTGGCGCGACAAGCACCAGCGCGGCTACAGCACCGAGGCGGTCACCGACACCATCCTGCGGCGCATGCCCGACTACGTGAACTACATCTGCCCGCAGTTCGCCCACACGCATGTGAACTTCCAGCGGGTGCCGATGGTGGATACTTCCAACCCGTTCATCGCGCGCGACATCCCGTCGGCCGATGAAAGCATGGTGGTGATCCGCTTCGCCAACCCCAAGGGCATCGATTTCCCGTACCTGCTGAACATGATCCACGATGCCTACATGTCGCGCGCCAACACCGTGGTGGTGCCGGGCGGCAAGATGGAACTCGCCATGCAGCTGATCTTCACCCCGTTCATCTGGCGCATGATGGAGCGCAGGCGACGGGTCACCCAATGAGTCCCAGGAGCTCCGTTCGATGACCGCCTCTTCCGCCCCGGCCGCGCCGGCCAGCCTCGCCGCCCGCATGGCCAATGCGATCCGCATGCTCTCCGTCGATGCGGTCGAGAAGGCGCGCTCGGGTCATCCCGGTGCCCCCATGGGCATGGCCGAGATCGCCGAGGCGCTCTGGAACCGGCATCTGCGTCACCATCCCGGCAACCCGGCCTGGCCCGACCGCGACCGCTTCGTGCTGTCCAATGGCCACGGCTCGATGCTGATCTATTCGCTGCTGCACCTCACCGGCTACGCGCTGCCCATCGAGGAACTGCAGCGCTTTCGGCAGCTGCACAGCAAGACCGCCGGGCACCCCGAGGTCGGCGTGACGCCTGGCGTCGAGACCACCACCGGGCCGCTGGGGCAGGGCCTGGCCAATGCGGTGGGCATGGCACTGGCCGAGAAGCTGCTGGCCGCCGAGTTCAACCGTCCGCAGGACGGGCCCGAGGGGGTGATCGTCGATCACTTCACCTACGTGTTCCTGGGTGACGGCTGCCTCATGGAGGGCATCAGCCACGAGGCCTGCTCGCTGGCCGGCACGCTTCGGCTGTCCCGGCTGATCGGTTTCTACGACGACAACGGCATCTCGATCGACGGCCATGTCGAGGGCTGGTTCACCGATGACACCCCGGCCCGCTTCCGGGCCTATGGCTGGCAGGTGATCGGCCCCATCGACGGGCATGACGCCGACGCGGTCGATGCCGCCATCGCGGCGGCACGCGCACAGGCCGATGCCGCCGACGGCCGGCCCACCCTCATCGTCTGCAAGACCGAGATCGGTCGGGGTTCCCCCAGCAAGGCCGGCACCCATGACGTTCACGGCGCGGCGTTGGGCGCGGCCGAGGTTGCCGCCACCCGCGCCGCGCTGGGCTGGTCGCATGAACCCTTCCAGGTGCCGGACGACATCCGCGCCGCCTGGGACGCCCGCGCTCGGGGCCGCGCCCTCGAGGCAGCCTGGCAGGCCCGATTCGACGCCTACGCCGCGCGCCATCCGGCGCTGGCCGCCGAGTTCCTGCGCCGAGCCCGGGGCGAGCTCCCCGCCGCCCATGCGCGCCACCTGCCCGAACTGCTGGCGGCCATCGCCGCCCGGCCCGAGGCGGTGGCCACCCGCAAGGCCAGCCAACTGGCCCTGGACGCCCTTGCGCCGCACTGGCCCGAGCTCTTCGGCGGCTCGGCCGACCTCACCGGATCGAACCTCACCAACTTCAAGGGCTGCGTGCGCGCCGGCCGCGACCAGGCCGGCAATCACCTGTCCTACGGAGTGCGCGAGTTCGGCATGGCCGGCATCATGAACGGCATGGCCCTGCACGGCGGGCTGCTGCCCTACGGCGGCACCTTCCTCACCTTCAGCGACTACAGCCGCAACGCCATCCGCATGGCGGCGCTCATGAAGCAGCGCGTGGTGCATGTGTTCACCCACGACTCCATCGGTCTGGGCGAGGACGGCCCCACGCACCAGGCGGTGGAGCATGTGCCTTCGCTGCGGCTCATCCCCAACCTCGATGTCTGGCGGCCCGCCGATGGTCTGGAGACCGCGGTGGCCTGGGCCTGCGCGCTCGAGCGCCGCGATGGCCCCAGCGCGCTGGCCCTGTCGCGCCAGAACCTGCCGCGCCTGCATGCCGATGCCGCCGCCGAGTCAGCGATCCGCCAGGGTGGCTATGTGCTGTCCGATGTGCCCGGCGCGCGGGTGGTGATCATCGGCACCGGCTCGGAGACCAGCATCGCGCTGGCCGCGCAGCGGCTGCTGGCCGAGCGCGGGGTGCCCGCGCGGGTGGTCTCCATGCCCGCCACCACGGTCTTTGATCGACAACCGGCCGCCTACCGCGAAGCCGTGCTGCCGCGCGCGCTCCCGGTGGTGGCCGTGGAGGCCGCGCACCCCGACTTCTGGCGCAAGTATGTCGGCCGCGACGGCGCGGTGGTGGGCATCGCGAGCTTTGGCGAGTCGGCGCCTGCCGATGCGCTCTACGCCCACTTCGGCATCACCGCGGCGACGGTGGCCGAGGCGGTGATGGCGTTGCCGGGCCTGGCCGGCTGACCCGTACCCCGCCCGCAGCATGCAGGCGGAACCGGTGCCGCCGCTCGGTCCAGGGCGGCAGCGGCGCCTCGGGATGCAGCCCGGCCTCGCCGGCCGGGTGCGCGTCCCAGCGCCAGGTTCTTTCCACCAGCGTCACTTCGTTGGCCTGATCCACCAGCAGCACGGTGGAGCAGCGCGTGCCGTAGTCGGCCGAGCGCACGAAGGGTGCGCCGAGCATCCGCTCGCGCACGAGCCCCACGCCCGTGTCGGGCAGCTCGGCGTCGGGCGCGGGCCTTGTCTGGGCCAGCGCGTCGAACAGCCGCGACTCCAGTGCCGGCGCCTCGGGCCCTTGCGAGCCCCCCTCGGTCAGCGCCGTGACGATCGCCTGCTTGAGCGCGACGAGCTTGGGCCAGGGCGCATCGAAAGCGCCGTTCGAGAGGCCGTGCACCCCGCCGGCCAGTGTCCGCGTCACGCGCGGCTGGCGGTTGCTCAGGCACACCGCGCGCGGCGCGTCCGGGCGCAGATCGATCATCAGCAGGTTGAAGCCGCGAAAGGCCTGGAGCTCGCCCAGCGCGCCCCCGGCCAGCCGTTCGGCGTGTTGGTCGGGTCCGTCGGACTGGGCGAGGAAGGACAGCGGCAGGGCACCTCGCGAGGGTTGCGCCACCGGCGCAGGACCGCCGGCACCTGAGCCAGGGCGTGGCTCGCGAAGGTTGGTGAGCGCCGCGATGCGGCCTTCAGGGTGCATCGCCATCCAGGTGCCGCCGGCCTCGAGGTCGCGGCCGCCGATCAGGCCGGCATCGTCGGGCCACCAGCCCAGCGGGGCGCTGGCCCGGTGCAGGAACTCATCCCGGTTGCCTGCGAGCACCAGCCGGTAAGCGGGATGGGCGGCGAGCCCGAACGCGATCAGGCACATCGGGCGGGGCCGACCGGTGCGGGCGGCTGTCTCAGGCGGGCAGCGCGTAGGGCAGGGGGAGCACGGTGATCGGCTGGCCTCCCACCCGGAGCGCCCCAGCCTGCACCGCGGCGGTCTGCGACTCGAAGAGCAGCAGCGCCCCGCCGAGCACCGGGTCGGCAGCGGCGAGCACCACCTCGCCGCAGGGCTCGTGGCCGTCTGGCGTGCTCACGTCAGCGCCAGGCGCTGGCGCTTCGCCAGCCACCCGCCCGAGATGCATGCGCCGCTTGAGCTTGCCGAGGTACTGGCTGCGGGCGACCACCTCCTGCCCGGGGTAGCAGCCCTTCTTGAAGTTGACGCCGCCGACGAGTTCGAGATTGACCATCTGCGGCACGAAATGTTCCCAGGTGCCAGGCACCACCCGGGGCACGCCGGACAGAACCTCCAGCCAGCGCCAGAGTTCGCCCGGCCCGCCGGGCAAGGCAGCGCGCGCGGCGGTCCAGAGCGCCGGCGCCTGGTCGCGCGGGGCAACGAGCAGCCAGCGCGGCAGGACGGCGGCAAGACCGCTGGGCCCGAGCGCGACCGCCGGCAGACCGATGACCGTGAGGCCCGTCGCCTGAAGCACCTCACCCTCGGCCGGCGCCTTGCCCAGGTGCCCGGCCAGCCAGCGGCCCGCGGCCTCGCCGACGAGACCGAAGAAGGCGCACTGGCTGCTCTCATCGGTGATCTTCAGCTTGGCCCGCAGCACGAACATCGACAGTCGCTTGCGCAGCACCGGGGCGAGCGGCAGGCTGAGCGCGAGGTCGACCCCGGGGGACTCGGGCGTGTCGTGCCGCCACCCCAGGAAGCTCGCCTGCAGCCGCCCCTTGGCCGAGCAGTAACCGGACCACTGGGCGGCGCCAGGGGTCAGCTTCTCGATGTCATTGGTAAGTTGGCTGTGCAGGAAACGCACGGCCTCCGGGCCACGGGCCCGCAAGAGGCCAAGGTCGAACACCGGCACCACCAGACCCTGCGGCCAGGGGGCAGGACCGGGCATCGGGTGGCCGGCGAGGGGCCCGGCAGGGTCGTCGATGACACTGACACCGAGCGCATCGGCCAGCGCCTGGACGGATTCAGGATCGAAGCCGAAGGCAGGGGCTGGCGCGGGAAGAGGGGCAGGCGCAGAAGCAGGGCTTGGCGCAGAAGCAGGGGCGTCGGGGCGAGGCAGGGTCATCGCCGTATTATAGGAAGCCGATTCCGCCGCCTCCCGATGCCCCGATTCCTCGTCCCGATTTTCCTGCTGCTCGCCGCGCTGGCCGCGGTCGCCTTCCTCGGCCTGCGCGATGCACCGCTGGCCACCACGGATCCGCCAACCCGGCTGCGCATCGAGCGCGGCATGGGGCTGTCGGCCATCGGCGACGCGGTGGAGCGCTCGGGGGCAGGGTGGTCATCGTGGCAGTTCCAGCTCGCCGCGCGCCTGCGCGGTGAAGCACACCGGATCCAGGCCGGCGTCTATGAGCTGCGCGGGCCGCTGACCCGACGCGCGCTGATGGGCAAGCTGGTGCGCGGCGAGGTGATGCTGGCGGAAGTCCGGATCATCGAAGGCTGGACCTTCCGGCAGATGCGTCAGGTGATCGCCCGACACCCCGAGTTGCAGCAGGATGCCGCGTCGCTGAGCGACAGCCAGTTGCTCGCCCGGATCGGAGCCAGCGAGCCGCACCCCGAGGGCCTGTTCATGCCCAGCACCTACCGCTTCGCCCCCGGCACGGCTGACCTCGAGATCTACCGCCAGGCCTACCGGCTGATGAAGCGCACCCTGGAGGAAACCTGGGCGGCACGCTCGGCGGCGGCCCCGCTGGCCACCCCCTATCAGGCGCTGGTGCTGGCCTCGATCGTCGAGAAGGAGACCGGTCGGGACGCGGACCGTTCGCGGATCGCGGGCGTGTTCGCCAATCGCCTGCGGATCGGCATGATGCTGCAGAGCGATCCGACCACCATCTACGGGATCGGGCCACGTTTCGATGGCAACCTGCGCCGCGCCGACCTGCGAGCCGACACCCCCTACAACACCTACACCCGCAACGGCCTCCCGCCCACGCCCATCGCCTTGCCGGGCAAGGCCTCGCTCGCGGCGGCACTCAATCCGCATCCTTTCCCGGCGCTTTACTTCGTCGCGCGGGGTGACGGATCAAGCGAGTTCTCCAATGATCTGGCTGCCCATCAGCGGGCGGTGGACCG
>JBIKWU010000022.1:0-25508 GCA_044356115.1 Burkholderiaceae bacterium | reverse complement strand
GGTCTCGGAGGCGAACTTCGTGAGCTCGTTGACCTTCAGACCGGGCGCCACCTCGTAGGGAATCACCGCGCCGTCGATCACGCCCTTGGACAGGGCCTCAGGCACCTGCGGCACCGGCATGCCCACCGGGGTGGCCCCCATGTTGGCGAGCATCTTGGTGACCGTGGCGGTGGGGCCGCGCACCTTCAGGCCGCGCAGATCCTCGATCCGGTTGACGGGCTTGTTCTTGGTGAAGATCACGCCTGGGCCGTGCACATGGACCGCAAGCAGCTTGACGTCCTTGTACTCGTCCATCGCGTGCTTCTGCACCCAGTCCCAGGCAGCCCGGCTGGTGGCGCCGGCGTTGGTCATCATGAAGGGCAGCTCGAACACCTGGCTGCGCACGAAGCGGTTGGCGGTGTAGCCCGCCACCGTCCAGACCACATCGGCCACGCCATCCTTGGCCTGGTCGAAGAGTTGCGGCGGCGAGCCGCCGAGCTGCATCGCGGGGTAGATCTGGCAGTTAAGGCGGTTGCCCGAATCCTTGGCGATGTTGTTGCACCAGGTCTGCAGCATGGTGGTGTGCTGGATCGACTGCGGGCCCAGGAAGTGATGGACCTTCAGGGTGATGGTCTGGGCGCTGACGGCACCAGTGGCCAGGGCAGCGCCCACGGCCGTGATCGCGAGCAGGGTCTTCATCGGGGGAGTCTCCTCGGTGGGTTGTGCGCGGAGATTACCGCGTGCGGCGCGATCTGTGGCGCCCAGGCCCGTCCTTGGGTGGGGCCGCCAGCTTCGACTATCCTCCGGGCACACGCCTACCGATCCCGCCGGAGCCTTGCCGAATTGAGCGCCCCCTCTCCTGCCGCGCTGCTGTCGAGCCAGTTTGCCAGCGAGCCGGTCTCGCGCCACTTCAGCGATGCCGCGCTCATCGCCGCAATGGGCCGATTCGAGGCAGCCCTCGCGCAGGCCCAGGCCAGCGCCGGCCTGGTGCCGCAGACCGCGGCCGCGCACATCGCGCAGGTTTGCGCCGGCCTGGGCGAAGCAGCCGTGCAGGCCGACAGCCCGTTCGGCGCCGGACATCTCGCCGCAGCCGCCCGGCGGGCGGGCACCCTGGCCATCCCCTTCGTGCAGGCCCTCACCGCGCAGGTGGCCGTCCGCTCGCCTGACGCCGCGCGCTGGGTGCACTACGGCGCCACCAGCCAGGACGTGATCGACACCGCGCTCGCGCTCGCGGTGGCCGGCGCCGGCAAGGCGCTGCTCGAGCCGCTCACGCGCGCGGGCGATGCGCTCGCCGGGCTGGCCGATGCCCATCGCGCGCTGCCCATGGCCGGGC
Organism: Burkholderiaceae bacterium; assembly: GCA_044356115.1. Taxonomy (GTDB): domain Bacteria; phylum Pseudomonadota; class Gammaproteobacteria; order Burkholderiales; family Burkholderiaceae_E; genus Quisquiliibacterium. Next base: position 24,196 of record JBIKWU010000022.1, on the reverse strand, counting down.
GCACGCTGCTGCAGCAGGCCACGCCGGTGTCCTTCGGCTGGAAGGCCGCCTGCTGGCTCGATCCCCTGAGCCGCGCCCGCGGCAGCCTCGCCGGCGCGCTGGCGCAGGCAAGCGTGCTCCAGTTCGGCGGCGCCAGCGGCGTTCGCGGCGCGCTCGGCGGACACGGCGGGCCCCTGGCGGCCGCGCTGGCCGCGCGGCTTGGCCTTGCCGACCCGGGCATCAGCTGGCACGGCAGCCGCGACCGCATCGCGCGGCTCGGCGCCGAGCTCGCCCTGCTGGCCGGCGGCATGGCGCGCATCGGGCGCGATCTGGCCCTGATGATGCAGACCGAGGTGGGCGAGGCCTTCGAGCCCGGCGGCGAGGGCCGCGGCGGCTCCTCGGCCATGCCGCACAAGCGCAATCCGGTGGCCGCCATGCTGGCGCTGCAGGCCGGCCTGCGCGCGCCGGGTCTGGCTGCCACGCTGCTGGCCGCCCAGGCCGGTGAGCACGAGCGCGGGCTGGGCACCTGGCAATCAGACTGGTGGACCCTGGGCGCGCTCTTCGAGTGCGCGGGCAGCGCGAGCGAGGCGATCGCCGAAGCCCTGCAGGGGCTGCGCGTGGCGCCGCAGGCCATGGCCGACAACCTCGCGCGCGCGGGTGGCTTCGTGTACGCCGAGACGGTCACGATCGCGCTGGCCGACACGCTGGGCAGGCCGGCCGCCAAGGCCCTGATGGAACGCCTGTGCGCCGATGCGATCGCGCGCGGCTGCCCGCTGCCGCGCGCGCTGGAGGACGCCATCGCGGCCGATCCGGTGCTCGCCGCCGCCCTGCCGCCAGCACGGCGGGCGCGCCTGTTCGATCCCGCCACCCAGTTGGGCGATGCCGACGCGATGATCGATCAGGCACTGAACACATGGCGAGATGCCCGTGCGCGCGCCTGAGCAGGGCCTGAGCCCGGCGCGCCGCGGCATACACTAGCGCGCTGCGCACCGCCTGCGCGGGAGACCCCCATGAGCCCCGTCCCCCCCCCTATCGCGCCGCGCGACTGGAGCAGCCAGCCGCCCTGGCTGCACGCGCCCTACCGCTCCACCGCGCTGCGCGCGCCCACCCGGCCGCTGCTGCCGATGGCGCAGTCGCTGTCCACGCTCACGCAACCCGTGTATGGCCACGAGGACATCGGCGCGCTCGACCATGACCTGACCCGCAACGCGGTGAGCAACGGCGCGCCGCTGGGCGAGCGGATCATCGTGGCCGGCCGGGTCACCGACCAGAACGGCCGGCCGGTGCGCCACACGCTGGTCGAGCTCTGGCAGTGCAATGCCGCGGGCCGCTACGTGCATCGCGTGGATCAGCACGATGCCCCGCTCGATCCCAATTTCCTGGGCGCCGGCCGCACGCTCACCGACGCCGAGGGCCGCTACCGCTTCGTCACCATCCGGCCAGGCGCCTATCCCTGGGGCAATCATCCCAATGCCTGGCGGCCAGCGCACATCCACTTCTCGCTCTTCGGCGAGCACTTCGCCAGCCGGCTGGTCACGCAGATGTACTTTCCGGGCGACCCGCTGCTGGCCCTCGACCCGATCTACCAGAGCACCGGCGAAGGCGTGCGCGAGCGGCTGGTGTCGCGCTTCGACATCGGCCTGACCCAACCCGATGTCGCGCTGGGCTTCGCGTTCGACATCGTGCTGCGCGGCCCGCTGCAGACCCCCATGGAGACGCCGCGATGAGCGAGCCACCGCGCCACGGCCAGACCCCCTCGCAGACCGTGGGGCCCTTCTTCGCCTACGGGCTGGTGCCCGCGCAGTACGGCTACGCGTTCCCCAGCCTGTTCGGTCCGGTGCTGGCCGAGGCCCGCACCCCAGGCACGCCCATCGAGCTGCGCGGCCGGGTGCTCGATGGCCAGGGCGCCCCCATCGGCGATGCCCTGATCGAGATCCTGCATGCCGACGCGCAGGGCCGGCACCCGGGCACCCGGGCCGAGGTCGAGGCGAGCGGCTTTCGCGGCTTCGGACGCATGGGGACCGGCACGCTGCCCGGCCATGAGTTCGCCTTCCGCACCATCAAGCCGGGCGTCACGCCCGACGGGCAGGCGCCGCACGTCAACATGATCGTGAGCATGCGCGGGCTGCTCAACCATGTCTTCACCCGCATCTGCTTCGATGACGAGCCCTCCGCCAATGCCCATGATCCGGTGCTTGCCGAGGTTCCCGAGGCCCGCCGTCATACCCTGATCGCGCGGCGCGACACGGCGGCGGCCGGACTGGTCTATCGCATCGACATCCGCATGCAGGGCGAGGCCGAGACCGTGTTCTTCGACCTCTGAGCCCCGAGCCGCAGGAGACACCCTGATGCGCACCCAGGTGGCGATCATCGGCGCGGGCCCGGCGGGCCTGCTGCTGGGGCAACTGCTCGCGCTTGGCGGCGTCGAGACCGTGATCCTCGAGCGGCACAGCCGCAGCCATGTGCTCGGTCGCATCCGCGCGGGCGTGCTCGAGCAGGGCACGGTGGACGTGCTGCACGAAGCCGGCGTGGGCGAGCGGCTCAAGGCCAAGGGCCTGCCGCACGCGGGCTTCGAGCTCGCCTTCGATGGCCAGCGCCACCGGATCGATCTTGCCGGCCTCACCGGCCGCCAGGTCACGGTCTATGGACAGACCGAGGTCACCCGAGACCTCATGGACGCGCGCGCCGCAGCGGGCCTGAGCTCGATCTACCAGGCGAGCGAGGTGAGCCTGCATGACTTCGACGGCGCCGCCCCGCGGGTGCGCTGGCGCATGAAGGGCCGCGTTCATGAACTGCGCTGCGATTACATCGCCGGCTGCGACGGCTTCCACGGCGTCTCGCGCGCCAGCGTGCCGGCCAGCGCGCTGCGCGTGTTCGAGAGGGTCTACCCCTTCGGCTGGCTGGGCGTGCTCAGCGACACCCCGCCGGTGTCGGAGGAGCTCATCTACGCCAACCACCCGCGGGGCTTCGCGCTGTGCAGCATGCGCTCGCGCACCCGCAGCCGCTACTACCTGCAGTGCGATCTCGGCGAGCGGGTGGAAGACTGGAGCGACGAGCGCTTCTTCGAGGAGCTGCGCCGACGGCTCGATGCGTCCGCCGCCGAGCGCCTGATCACCGGCCCCTCCATCGAGAAGAGCATCGCGCCCTTGCGCAGCTTCGTGGCCGAGCCCATGCGGTTCGGGCGCCTGTGCCTGGCTGGCGATGCCGCGCATATCGTGCCGCCCACCGGGGCCAAGGGGCTGAACCTGGCGGTGGCCGATGTGCGCACGCTCGCGCGCGCCCTGCTCGCCCGCTATCGCGGCGGCCGCGAGGCCGAGCTCGACGACTACTCCGCGAAGTGCCTGCGCCGGGTCTGGAAGACCGTGCGCTTCTCGTGGTGGATGACCACGCTGATGCACCGCTTCCCGGAGAGCGGCGAGTTCGGCCAGCGCATCCAGGAGGCCGAGCTCGGCTATCTGGTCGGTTCGCGGGCGGCCGCCACGGCGCTCGCCGAGAACTACGTGGGCCTGCCCTTCGAAGACTGACCTGCTCGGCACCACCCCGGGCCCGGCCCCATGCACTCCGCCCTCGTCTGGTTCAAGCGCGACCTGCGCGTGTCCGACCATGCGCCGCTGGCCGCCGCCGCGTCACGCGAGGCGGCGCTCGCGCTGTTCATCATCGAGCCCGACTGGCTGACGAGCCCGGAGTGTCATCCCCGCCATGTCGACTGGCTGCTGAAATGCCTGGAGCCGCTGCGCCAGGACCTCGCCGCGCGCGGCCTGCCGCTGCTGGTGCGGGTGGGCGAGGCGGTGTCGGTGCTCGCGAGCCTGCATCAGGCCTTTCCGTTCGCCCGGCTGCTCAGCCACGAAGAGACCGGCCCGGGCTGGAGCTACGAGCGCGACAAGGCCGTGGCGCGATGGTGCGCGGCGCAGCGCGTGCAGTGGACCGAGTACCCGCAGACCGGCGTGGTGCGCCGGCTGAAAGACCGGCGCGGCTGGGCCGCGCGCTGGCAGGAGCGCATGAACGCGGCCTGCCTGCCCGCGCCCGAGCGCTTCCGGGCCGCGCCCGGCTTCGCCCTCGACCTGGCCGCGGCGCCGCTGCCAACGGCCCGCGCCCTGGGGGTGGCCCCCGCGGGCGACACGCCGGCGGCTGGCGAGGCCGCGGCTCGCGACACGCTCGACTCGTTCATCGCCGGTCGAGCTATCGGCTATCGCCGCGCGCTCTCCAGCCCCCTGAGCGCGCAGACCGGCTGCAGCCGGCTCTCCGCGCATCTGGCCTTCGGCGGGGTCTCGATGCGCACGGTGCACCAGGCCACCGAGGCCGCCATTCGGCACACCGCCGATCGGGAACTCGCCTATGGCCTGCGCGGCTTCGCAGGGCGCCTGCGCTGGCACTGCCACTTCATGCAGAAGCTCGAGGATGAGCCCGACATCGAGTGGCGCAATTTCGCGCGCAGCGTGGACGGGATTCGCCCGGGGGACGGGACGCCGCTCGACGCGCGCGCTCGGGAGCGGCTGCAGGCCTGGCAGGAAGGGCGCACGGGCTTTCCGATGGTCGATGCCTGCATGCGATCGCTGGTGGCCACCGGCTGGCTCAACTTCCGCATGCGCGCGATGCTGGTGAGCTTCGCCGCCTACCACCTGTGGCTGCACTGGCGCGAGCCGGGGCTCTTCCTGGCCCGCCAGTTCCTGGACTTCGAGCCCGGCATCCACTGGAGCCAGATGCAGATGCAGTCGGGCACCACCGGCATCAACACCCTGCGCATCTACTCGCCGGCCCGCCAGGCCCTGGACCACGACCCCCAGGGCGCGTTCATCCGGCAATGGGTGCCCGAGTTCGGCACGGCTGCCTACCCGGCCCCCATCGTCGAGGAGCGCAGCGCGGTCGCGTTCGCCAAGCAGACGCTCTACGCGCTGCGTCGCAGCGACCAGGCCCGCGACGAGGCCGATGCCATCCAGCAACGGCACGGCTCGCGACGCAGCGGCCTGCCGCCCACGGCGCAGCGCAGGCAGCGCGCGAAGGCAACCCCCACCGCGGCGCCCGCCTCAGCGCTCACCGCGGCGCCCGCCCCCGAGACCGATCCCGCGGGCGACCTGTCTCAGGGCCGGCTCTTCTGAGACAGGCCCGCGTGCGTTCCGCGCTCGGGCAAGGCACGCTGTGCCCTGCAGGTTCAACCCGGAGGAGACCATGCCTTACCAGACCTTCAGCCCCCCTGACGTCGCGCCCGCACCACCGCAGACCTGGTCGAACATCAAGCTGCACAGCAACGGCCACTTCCATGTCGCCGGCATCGTGGGCGGCGGCGACAGCATGTACGAGCAGGCCCGCAACACCTTCCAGACCATCCGCCGTCTGATCGAGGCCGCGGGCGGCGGCATGGACGACATCATGACCATGCAGATCTTCGTGACCAATCTCGACGACAACACCGAGGTCTGGCGCGCCCGCCGCGAGTTCTTCACCGGCGAGTTCCCCTGCTCCACCCTGATCCAGGTGCAACGGGTCGGCTCACCCAAGGTCTACCCGCCGCCGCGCATCGAGATCAACTGCAGCGGCTACATCGGCGGCAGCCGCTGAGCGGGCCGGTGAACGCCGACTACCGCCGCGCGCGTGAGGCCTTCCTGGCGGCGGCCCAGGCGCGCGGCGCGCGCCTGGATGCCATCGCGCACCCGCAGACCGGCCTGCAGGGTGAAGCGCTGGCGATGGACCTCGCCTGGATCGGCCCCGCCGATGCCGCCCGGGTGGTGCTGAGCCTGTCGGGCACGCATGGCGTGGAGGGCCTGCACGGCAGCGCCTGCCAGCTCGCCGCGCTCACGCGGCCCGAGGCCGACCCCCTGCCGCCGGACACCGCGGTCGCCTACGTGCATGCGGTGAACCCCTGGGGGTTCTCATGGCAGCGGCGGGTCGATCACGAGAACATCGATGTCAACCGCAACTTCGTCGACTTCGCCGCGCCGCCCGAGAACCCGGACTACGCGCAGTTCCACGCCGACCTGCTGCCCACCGACTGGAGCGCCGAGAGCGTCGCGCACCTGGGCGCCACCATCGCGAGCGCGCACGCGCGGCTGGGTGCCCGCGCCGTGGCGCGCGCGATCAGCGGCGGTCAGTACGCCTACCCTGACGGCCTGTTCTATGGCGGGCGCGCGCCCTGCTGGTCGCAGCAAGCCATCCGCACACTCGCGCAACGCCATCTCGGGCAGGCACGCTCGGTCTGCGTGCTCGACCACCATACCGGCCTGGGGCCCAGCGGCCACACCGAGCTGATCTGCCGCCATGCGCCCGGCTCGCGGGCGCTGGCGCTGGCACGCGACTGGTGGGGTGCGGACGTGACCAACCCGGCCTCGGGCGAGTCGGCCTCGGAGGTGCTGGGCGGGAACATCCGCGAGGCAGTGGATGCCTGGTGCCCCACGGCCGGCACGGTGGTGGCGATCGCGCTCGAGGTGGGCACCCGGCCCATGCCCGAGGTGCTCACCGCGCTGGCCGCCGACAACTGGCTGTATCAGCGCGGCGATCCGCGCTCGGCGCTGGGCGAGCGCATCCGCCGACAGGTGCGCGATGCGTTCTTCGTGGAGGACGCCGCCTGGCTGCAGCGCACCGTGGCGCGCGCGCTCGCGGTGCTCGATCAGGCGATCGCCGGCATGGCCCGCGACGGCTGAGTCAGTCGAGACTGCCCACCAGCGACGCGCGCTGCGAGACCTCGATGTGGTTGCCATCGGGGTCTCGCGCGAAGGAGTAGCGCACCGTCTCGCCCAGCAGCCGCGGCGGGGCACCCTCTTCACCGCCGCGCGCGAGGATGCCGGCATGCTCGGCCACGCAATCGCGCACCTGCACCGTGAGATAGCGCCAGCCCGGCGCGCGCCAGTCGGTGCTGCGCGCCACCGGGCGCTCATCGACCACGATCAGCAGGGTGTCGCCACAGAGGTAGACATCGGGCGCCGGTGACTCGAACTGCATCACGTCAACCCAGAAGCGGCGATGCGCGCGGCGATCGCTCACCGCCAGTTCGATGGCAATGCCCACCACGCCGGCATCGCCCGGCGGCACGAGGCACACCCGGTTGCCATCGGGATCCGCGAGATCTTCGCGCTGCGCCAGGCCCTCGCGCGCGATGCGCACCCCCACGATGCCGCTGGGCGCCGCGAGCGGCAAGGGATCGCGGGCATGGTTGACCTTGATGATCGAGCCATGGGCGTGATGGCGCAGCTGCTGCATGCCCCCGCCAAGCTTGCCGATGTGGTCGAAGCTCAGCCCGACCGTCTGCTGCCAGAAGGCGAGCTGGGGTTCGCGCTGCTGCGTGAACAGGCCCACATCAAGGTGCGGCTTGGCAAGGTTCATGGGGCAGCCCCGCTCAGGTGATGGCGGGCGTGTTACTGCCCACGAAGCGCAGCCGCAGCTCGCGCTTGAGCACCTTGCCGGTGGCGTTGCGCGGCAGGGCCTCGATGATGGCGATGTCGGCCGGCACCTTGAAGCGCGCCAGGCGCTCACTGCACCAGCCCACCACGGTTTGCTTGTCGAGGGTCTGCCCGGGCTTGAGCACCAGCACCGCCAGGCCGACCTCGCCCCACTTCTCGCTGGGCACGCCGATCACCGCCGCCTCGGCGATCTGCGGCAGCTGATAGAGCGCGTTCTCGACCTCGGCCGGATAGACGTTCTCGCCGCCCGAGATGTACATGTCCTTCCAGCGATCGACGATGTAGACGAAGCCCTCCTCGTCGGCGCGGGCCGCATCGCCGGTCTTGAGCCAGCGGCCCGAGAAGCTGGACGCCGTGGCATCAGGCCGGTTCCAGTAGCCCGGGGTGATGTTGGGCCCGGCCACCCAGAGCTCGCCGATGGCATTGGGCGGGCAGTCGTTGCCATCGTCATCGACGATGCGCATCTCGGTGTGCATGAGCGCCTTGCCGGTGGAACCCAGCTTGCGAATGGCATCCGCCGGGTCCAGGAAGATGCAGGCCGGGCTGGTCTCGGTCATGCCAAAGCCCTGCATGAGCGCCACGCCGCGGGCCGCCCAGGCCTGCAGGATGCTGAGCGCGCAGGGCGCGCCGCCCACGCCCGCGCTGCGCAGCCGCGAGAGATCGGTGGTGGCGAAATCCGGGTGCTGGATCATGAACTGGTAGGGCGCCGGCACCGCGAAGAAATGGGTGATGCCCTGCGCGGGATCACCGATCACCTCGAGCGCGCGGCCCGGATCGAAGGCCCGCATGATGACCACCGTGCCGCCGGCGTGCAGCACCGGGTTGGAGTAGCAGTTCAGGCCGCCGGTGTGGAACAGCGGCAGCACCGACAGGTGCACGGTATCCATGCCCACGCCAGCCGGAATGCCCAGGTTGATGCAATTCCAGAAGTTCATGCCGTGGGTGATCATCGCGCCCTTGGGATGGCCGGTGGTCCCCGAGGTGTACATGATGGTGACCACGTCATCGTGCGTGAGCGCCACCGGGGTGACCGGCTTGCCGCTGGCGGCGGCCAGCGCGGCCTCGTAGGGATTGGCCTGCGGCTGCGGCGCCGCGCTGTCGATGCACAGCAGCGTGCGGATGCCGCAGCGGCGCTGCAGTTCGGCCGCGGCCTCGGCAAAGGCGATGTCGTGGATCAGCAGGCCGGGCGAGCTGTCGTTGAGGATGTACTCCAGCTCAGTCACGGTGAGCCGCCAGTTCAGCAGCACCGCGATGGACCCGGTGCGGCCGCAGGCGAACTGCAGGTCGAAGTACTCGACCCCGTTGTTCGCCAGCAGCGCCACCCGGTCACCGCGACCGATGCCCAGCGTCTGCAGATGGGCGGCGAGCGCATCGGCGCGCTGATCGAGATCGGCGTAACTGAAGCGCCGGCCGGTGCTCAGTTCGCGCACTGCTTCCTTGCCCCCCCGGTTGGCCCGGTGATGCCGCAGCCAGTCATAGGCGGTGACCGCGCCGCGCGACGGCGGGCGCGAACTGCGCATCTGGGCGATCGCCTGAGGATCGGGCACGAAGGCGTCGGGCTTGGGGGGCTCGGCGGAGAGTCGGGCGTCAGACATGGCCAGTACCGGTACGGGTGGGTGGTTTCAGGAGCCGCTATGGTAAGGCGGGCGGCGTCAGGCCCGCTCGCGGAACACTCCCATCGACTGCTGGCGCTTCACCGAGATCAGCGTGCCCATGGCGAGTTCATCGGGGCCCAGCCCGGTGTGGTTGTCGGGCGTGAACGAGATCTTGCCCACCAGCGCGTCATAGCCCTTCACGTTGTCCAGGGCCCGCTTGAGCTTCTCGGGCTCGAAGCTCTTTTCCTGCTCGATCACATGCTTGAGCAGGTGCAGGAAGTCGTAGTAGGGGCTCATCACCACCGCGGTCTCCATGCCCTTCACCTCGGGGTACTTCTCGAGCTTCTTCGCGAAGGCCTGCTGGCGCGCGCCGATGCCCTGCTTGTCGGTCCAGGTCAGCGCCTTGTAATGGGTGCCGGTGGCGCCGCGGATGGCGTCCATCGGCACCAGCTCGAGCAGGCGCTCGAAGAACAGCCCGTTGTGGCCCGCCACCTGCGGGTAGTACTTCTGCGAGTGCATCGCATTGAAGGCCATGGCCGCATTGGGCGTGTTGGCGATCCAGGCCAGCACGCCGTCGGCGCCGGCCTTGCGCAGGTTGCCCACGTAGGAGTTCAGGTCAGGGGCGCTGATCGGATAGACCTCGCGCGCCACCGCCTTCAGGCCGCGCTTGCGCAGCGCCTCGACGCAGGCATTGCCCACCTGCTCACCGAAGGCCGTGCTCTCCTGCAGGATGCCGATCTTCTTCAGCTTGAGCACGTCGACCAGGTGCCGCGTGGCGGCCTCGGCCTGGTGGTCGGTGTTGTACGAGCACTGGTAGTGGTACGGGTACTTGCGGCCGTCGCCGAGGTCAGCCGCGAACGCGTAGGTGGACTGGATGATCTTCGCCGGGGTGGTGAAGGCCAGCGAGGCCAGGGTCTGCGAGCTGCCGGTGGGGCCCACCAGCGCGCCCACGCCGGCATCGGAGATCTTCTTCATGACCGTGGGCTGCTTGGCGGGCGAGGCCTCGTCGTCTTCCTCCTTGCGCACGATCGGTCGACCCAGAATGCCGCCGGCCGCGTTGATCTCCTCGATCGCGATCAGGCCGCCCACGTAGAGCGGCGCAAAGCTGGAGGCCAGCCGGCCCGTGCTGGGGCGCACCCAGCCCACGGTGAAGTTCTGCTGCTGGGCCATGAGCAGGGGCGCGGCGCCCATGCCCATCATGCCCACGCCGAGCTGGCCCGCGCTGAGCAGGAAGTCGCGGCGATCAAGACTGCCATCGGGCTGGAGGCCGAAGGGCAGGCGTGGTGACTGTTTCATGGTGATCTCCTCGGTGTGTGGCTCTGGGTGGATTCGACAGACACGGGGCGGGCGCCGTTCGGCGCTACACCCCGAGATAGGCATGCTTGATGAGATCGCCGCCCTGCAGGTCGGCGGGCCGGCCGCTGCCCAGGATGCGGCCGCTGCGCAGCACGTAGGCGATGTCGGCCACTTCCAGCGCGCGCTCGACCAGCTGCTCGACCAGCACGATCGCCACGCCCTGGTCACGCAGCTTGAGAATCACCTCCATGACCTGGTCGACGATGATCGGCGCCAGGCCCAGCGAGGGCTCATCGAGCATCAGCAGCCGGGGCGTGCGCAGCAGCGCCTGCGCGATCGCGAGCATCTGCTGCTGCCCGCCCGAGAGCGCGCCCGCGGCGATGTTCGGCCGCTCGGCCAGCATGGGGAAGGTACCCAGCACCGCATCGAGCCGGCGCTTCTCTTCGGCGCGGCCCAGCCGCGTGCCGTACAGGCCCAGCTCCAGATTGGACATCACGCTCTGCGTGCGAAAGAGCCGTCGGCCTTCGGCCACGTGGCACAGCCCGGCATCGACGATCTGGCCCGGGCGCTGGCCGACCAGGCTCTTGCCGTCGAAGCGAATGCTGCCGGACTCGACCACCAGCAGCCCGGAGAGGGTCTTGAGCAGCGTGCTCTTGCCCGCGCCATTGCCGCCCAGGATGGTGACGATCTGGCGGTCATGAACCTCGAGCGACACGCCTTCCAGGATGCGGACATGGCCGTAGCCACTCACCAGATCGCGCACCTCGAGCAGGGGCGCGGCAGCCGGGTTTGCCGTGGTGCTCATGCCTTCCCTCCGTCGAGGGCGCGCTTGCCCATGTAGGCGGCCATCACGCCTTCGTCGTTGAACACCGCCTCGGGGGTGCCGGTGGCGAGGATGCGGCCCCCGTCGAGCACGGTGACGCTGCGCGCGAGATTGGCCACCAGCTCGAGGTGATGCTCGACGATGATCACGGTGGTGCCCAGCCCGGCAATCTCGTGCACCAGCCGGGCCAGCCCGTCGAGCTCATCGAGCGAGAGCCCCGCGGCCGGCTCGTCGAGCAGCAGCAGGCTGGGCCGACCCACCAGCGCGCGGGCGATCTCCACCAGGCGCTGCTGGCCATGCGGCACCTCGCCCGCGGGGTCGCGCGCCCGCTTGTGCAGGCCCACGAACTGCAGATAGCGCATGGCCTCGGCCTCGCGCGCGGCCGCCTCGCGGCGGGCCGACGGCAGGCCGCAGGCGATGCTCGCCAGGTTGCTCTTCTCGTCGGAGAAGGCGCCGAGCATCACGTTCTCGAGCACATCCAGGTCAGCGATCAGCTTGGGGGTCTGGAAGGTTCGGCGCACGCCGATGCGCGCGATGTGGCCGGCGTCTCGGCCCACCACATCCTGCCCGCCGATCGTGATGCGCCCGCCATCGAGCGGGTAGTAGCCGCTGATCAGGTTGAGCAGGGTGGTCTTGCCCGACCCGTTGGGGCCGACCACCGCGTGCACGCTGCCAGGCTGCAGGGAGAGCGAGACATCGGTGAGCGCGGCGATGCCACCGAAGCGCTTGGACACCGCCGACACCTCGAGCGCCGCCCCGGCGATCGGCTGCAGCGCGACCGAGGCGCCCGGCTCGTCTGGCACCGCGTCACCGCGCGCGGCGCGGCGCTTGCGCATCAGGTTCTCGATGCCGCCGGCCACGCCGGAGGGCGCGAACAGGATCAGCAGCAGCAGCGAGATGCCGTAGATGAGCAGCCGCCAGTCGTGCAGTTCGGCGAGCAGCTCGGGCACGATGAAGAAGATGAGCGTGCCGACCAGCGCGCCGTGCAGCCGGGCCATGCCGCCCAGCACGATCACCAGCAGGAAGAAGGTGGAGAGGTCGGTGGGGAAGTCATCGGGCGTGATGACCGTCTTGTGCACGGCCATGAAGGCGCCAGCCAGACCGGCCAGGGCCGCGCTGATCACGAAGGCCTGCATCTTCAGGCGCACCAGCGAGGCGCCCACGCCGCGCACCAGCACCGCGTGGTCGTGCAGCCCGAGCAGCGCGCGACCGAAGCGCGAATGGATGAGGTTGCGCACCGCCAGAAAGCCGAGCAGGCACATCAGCAGCAGGAACCAGTAGAGCTCGGCCTGGCTGAGCACATGCCCGAACACCACCGGCTTGGGCACGCCGACGATGCCGGCAAAGCCGTGGGTGAGTTCGCGCAGCTCGGTGAGCAGCCCGCCGATGACGTTGGCAAAGCCCAGGGTGATGAGCGCGAAGTACCAGGTGGACAGCCGGAATGCCGGCAGCGCCATCAGCGCGCCTGCGCCAGCGGTGAGCGCGATGGCGATCGGCGCCGCCAGCCAGAACGAGAGCCGATGATCGACCATGCAGATCGCGGCGGCATAGGCGCCGATCGCGAACAGCGCGCCGTGGCCCAGCGAGATCTGCCCACCGTACCCCGAGAGCAGGTTCAGGCCAAGCGCCACCAGGAAGTAGATCGCGATCTGGGTGCCCAGGAAGAGCACGAACTCGCCGCGCACCAGCAAGGGCAGCGTGCCGATCAGCAGCACGAAGGCGAGGTACGCCGGCAGCGGACTGCGGCGGCGCAGGGCAGAGGCGCTCACCTCAGACCACCCGCGCGGTGGTGGTGCCGATCAGCCCGGCCGGCTTGACGAGCAGGATGGCCAGCACCACCACGAAGGTGGCGGCATGCTGGTAGCCCGGCGCGAGCAGCGCGCCGCTGACCGCCTCGACGATGCCCAGCAGGCAACCCGCCAGCACCGCGCCGCGCATGCTGCCCACCCCGCCCACGGCCACGGCCTCGAAGCCCTTGATGACCAGCAGCGGGCTGAGGGCCACCGAGGCATAGAGCATCGGCGCGGCCAGGATGCCGATGATGCCGGTGACCACGCCACCCACCACGAAGGACAGCCATGACAGGCGGTTGGGGTCGATGCCGCGCAGCAGCGCCGCCTCGCGGTCTTCGGCCACGGCATTGACCGCCTTGCCGGTGCGCCGCGTGTAGAAGTAGCCGGTGGCCGCGACCATGACCGCGGTGAACAGCACCACCATCACCTGATAGCCGCTGACCTCCAGCGGCCCGATGGGGTGGAACTCGGTGGTGATCGGTGGCGGCGGCGGCACGGGGCGGGGATCGGGGCCGAAGAGCTTGCCGGCGAGGTCTTGCAGGATGAGCGACACCGACAGCGTGCTGATGATCCAGCCCACGCCGTGCTTGCGCTTGACCATGGGCGCGATGGCCACGAAGTAGGTGAGGTAGGCGATGCCCGCCGTGAGTGCGATGGAGAGCAGGGCACACGCGTACCAGGGCAGCGTGGTGGTGCCCAGCAGCGCGGCGCACACCATCGCGCCGATCATGATCAGGTCACCCTGCGCGAAGTTGAAGGTATTGGTGGGCCGGTACAGGATGTTCAGGCTGATGCCGGCCAGCGCATACAGACAGCCCGCGACCAGTCCATGCAGGATGACGCTCGGATCCATCGGGATTCCTCCGGGGGGCGCTCAGGGGCCGGCGCACCCACCGGACCAGGACGGACTGCGCATTCGGTAACGAGGCTCAGCCTATCGCCGCACGACGCGAAGCGACAGAGCGCCCAGTTCGAAATTGCCGCTTCGGGTGCGCCAGGGCAGCGCCCGCTCATCAGCGCGCAGACCCGGCCGGCGCTCAGGGCGAGCCGGCGTGCAGCGGCTCGAACCGGAACACGCCCCCGGGCTGCACGCTCACCCGCACCGCCCGGACGTCGCGATCGCCCGGCACGATCAGCCGGGTGACGTTGGGCAGCGCCCGGCCCTCGAGGTTGAAGGGCTGATCGACCCGGAAGCGGTGGGTGTCACCGTGGATGACCAGCACCGGTTTGTCCCAATCCCGCGCCAGCGGCAGCAGGGTCCGGGCCACGCTCTGCGTGAATCCCGAGCCGGGTGGGAAGTCATCCCAGGGCCGGGCCGATTCGAAGACATCGGCCTGGAAGGCGAAGACCACCGCCTGCGCGCGGGCGCGGCGGGCCGCCTCGAAGCTGGCCGCGATCCAGGCGGCGTTGGCGCTCTCGCGGGCCTGGAACTCGGCCATGGCGCGCGGGTCGCGCGGGTCGCGGTTGTTGTTGCTGCCCACGATGTGCACCGTGGCAAAGGTGACGCCGCCGTGATGCCAGCGCTGGTTCTCGATGAACGCGCCGAACGCAGGCATGAGCACCGACTGGTTCTCCACCGCGATGGGGCTCGCCCCGAGCGAACGGCCAGCCACGAAGAAGCGCTGCCGCAGCGCGGCCAGACGCTCCTGGGGGTCGAAGGCGCCCGCGCTCGGTCGGTGGCAGTCGGTCCATTCGTTGTCACCGGGGGTGTAGACCAGAGCGCCGGCAAAGCGCTGGAAATTGGCCAGCTGGCGCGCGAAGGCCTCGTCGCTGCAGGGACTGGAGCCCGACTTGAAGTCCCCCACATGGATGGAGAATTCGGGCCGCTCGGCGTTGATGCGTTCGATGAGGGCCTGGTAGGGCGCCTGCGCGAGCTCGGGCGGGCCGTAGGGCAGATCGCCCAGGGCAACGAAGCCGAACAGTTCCTGCCGGGGCTGCGCCGCCAGCGGCAGGCACGCCAGCGCCAGCGCCAGCACGAGGGCGGCGAGCAGACGCCGGATCATGGCCGCGCCTTTCGGCCGGACGCCGGCGCGCGCCCGATAACTGCTATCGTTGCCCGATCTTCCAAGACCCCACCCCCATGACGCCCCTGATTTCCCTGGAGCGGCTCGCGAAACTGTGCAGCATCATCGGCGGCCTGATCATGATCGCGCTGATGCTGATGACCTGCTACAGCGTGGTCGGCCGCAACTTCTTCGAGAAGGCGCTGATCGGCGACTTCGAACTGACCGCCATCGGGTCGGGCTGCGCGATCGGCTTCTTCATGCCGCTGTGCCAGCTGCGGCGCGGCAACATCATCGTCGATTTCTTCACCACCAGATGCACCGCCCTCACCCGGCACCGGCTCGATCGCGTCGGTGACCTGCTGATGACCGTGATCTTCGCGCTGCTGGCCTGGCGCTGCGGCGTGGCCGCGATCAGCGCTCGCGAGAACATGGGCGCCTCGATGCTGCTGGGCTTTCCGGACTGGATCGTGCTGACCAGCATGGCCTGCCCGCTGGCGATCACCGCGGTGATCGCCAGCGGGCAGGCGCTGGGCAAGCTCACCGCTGACGTACCGGAGGCAGGATGACCCCGATCCAGCTCGCCCTGCTGATCTTCGGCGTGATGCTGCTGCTGATGGCCGCGCGCATCCCGATCGCCGGCGCCATGTTCACCGCCGGCACGCTGGGCTTCGTGCTGCAGTCGGGCTTCTCGCCCTTCATCAGCTTCCTGAACAACCTGGCCTTCTCGCGGCTGGCCAACTATGACCTGTCGGTGATTCCGCTGTTCATCCTGATGGGGCATTTCGCCACGCAGGGCGGCATCAGCAAGGCGCTGTTCCGCTTTGCCGCCGCGGTGATGGGCCGCTTCAAGGGCGGCCTGGCCATGAGCGCGGTGCTGGCCTGCGCGGCGTTCGGCGCCATCTGCGGTTCCTCGGTGGCCACGGCCGCCACCATCACCGGCGTGGCCCTGCCCGAGATGAAGCGCCACGGGTACTCGGGCCGGCTGTCCACGGGCACCCTGGCCGCGGGGGGCACGCTGGGGATCCTCATCCCGCCCTCGGTGCCACTGGTGATCTACGCCATCCTCACCGAGCAGAACATCGCCAAGCTGTTCGCGGCCGCCATGCTGCCGGGTGCCATCGCGATGCTGGGGTACATGATCGCCATCGCGATCTATGTCCGGCTGGTGCCCGGCCATGCGCCCGAGCATGAAGAAGCCGAGAAGCTCACCTTCGACGCGCTCAAGGGCATCCTGCCGATCGCCACCATCTTCATCATCGTGTTCGGCGGCATCTACGCCGGGTTCTTCACCCCCACCGAGGGCGCCGCCGTGGGCGCCACCTCCACCTTCCTGGCGGCGCTCGCCAAGGGTGAACTCAACCGGGAAAGGTTCCTGGAGTGCTTCCACGCCACGGCGCTCAGTTCGGCCATGATCTTCATGATCTTCATGGGCGCCGACGTCATGAATGCCGCGCTGGCGCGCACCCAGGTGCCGGCGCAACTGGCCGATCTGGTGGTGTCGCTGAACCTGGCGCCGCTGATGGTGGTGGGCGGCATCCTGCTGCTGTACGTGGTGCTGGGCGCGGTGATGGACGAGCTCTCGATGCTCCTGCTGACCATCCCGATCTTCTTTCCGATCATCATGAAGCTCAACTTCGGCATGACGCCGGAGCACACCGCGATCTGGTTCGGGATCATGGTGCTGATGACCGTGGGCTTCGGGATGCTGGCCCCGCCGGTGGGCCTGAACGTGTACGTGGTGAACGGCATGGCCAAGGACGTGCCGCTCAGCGAGAGCTACAAGGGCATCACGCCCTTCCTGATCAGCGACACCCTGCGCACCCTGCTGCTGCTGTTCTTTCCGGGGGTGAGCCTGTACCTGATCCGGTTCCTGACCTGATGAGCGCCGCGGCCCGGCCCCGCGCACGGAGACCGGGCCTGCAACCTCAGGCTGGCTTCAACTGAGGGTGGTGCGGCCCTGCAGGCTCTTGCGCCGCAGGTACGAGGCCTTCTCGCTCTCTTCGGCGAGGATGAAGTCACCGGTCTCGTCGATCTCGGCCAGGCGCCGGCTCAGGCTATTGGAGGCGTAAGCCAGCTCCTTGGACATGCGCGCGTGATCGCGCCGCTGCAGCAGGTCGTTCATCTGGTCGAGCACGCCCTTCAGCCAGGGGCTGTCCTGGGCCAGTTCCTCGGCCTGGGCGAGCAGGCGTCTTGCCTCGTCCCAGTCGCGCTGCGTGACCGCCGCCCTGGCCAGCCGCTGCAGCCGGGCTGCTTTCACCTCGGTGCTGCGGCGCGCGACCAGCGGATCCTCGGGCAACACGGCCCACTGCTCATCGCTCAGCACGGCCAGCGGGGCAAGGCTTGCGCGCTCGGCGTGCTCGCGGCCGTCGCCATCGGCGGCGGTCACGGTGACGTGCAGGGCCATGCCCTGACGGCTTCGCACCTGGGCGCGCGCCGCCGTGTCCATGGGCAGGCTGAACACGGCCCAGGCTTCGGACCCGGGCGCGATGCTGGGCAGGCTCCAGACGGCCGGGCCGGTCTGGGTGTGGTCGTTGAGCATGGCCCAGCGCGAGCTGGCGCTGCCGATGACCAGCCGCAGGTTGCGCCAGGCGAGGTTCGCGAGCAGACCGATCTCGGCATCGAAGGCCTCGGCGAGGTCTTCGGCGCGCTCGCCGTACAGGGCATTGCCTTGCCCGGCCACCGCCATGGCGGTCATGAGGTTCTCGTTGAAGCCCTCGCCCAGACCCACGGTGGTGGTGGTGACCCCCACCTGGGCCAGCTGACGCACCTGGGTGCAGATGCTGTCCTCGTCGGTGTCGCCGTGGTTGGCCTGACCATCGGAGAGCAGGATGACCCGGCACAGGCGGGCAGGCCCGGTGCTGCCCGCCACCTGCTGCGCGCCGCGCAACCAGCCGGCGTGCAGATCGGTGCCGCCCCTGGCGGAGAAGGCATCGAGCAGCGAGTCGATCGACTGCCGCGCCTCGCCCGCCGAACACAGCGGCATCAGGAGATCGGCCTCGGTGTCGTAGATGACGAGGCAGACCTCGTCATCGGGCTGCAGGCGCTGCACGACGTCACGGGCACAGGCCTTGGCGGCCTCGAGCTTGTCGCCGCTCATCGAACCGGAGCGGTCGATGACCAGGGCAATGGAGAGCGGCGTGCGAGCGGCGCGCTCGCCCGGCGCAGCCGCCGGAGCCTGAACCCGCAGCAGCACTTCGAGCTCGCCCAGACCGCTGGCCCGCAGGGCCGCCTTGCGCGGCGTGAGGCTGACGCGGAACGGGTTGACGGGGTCAGGGAAGGCGGGAGTGCTCATCGCTTGGGTCCTTTCGGGGTGATCGGGTTGCGGAGATCGGTTGCCGCGAGGCGCGCCAGGTGGTGCTCCAGCTGCCGCTGGAGGTGTTGCTGCTGCTGCAGCAGCTCCTCCTGGCGACGGGCGAGCGCGGCCTGCTCGCTGGTGATGGCGTCGAGCCGCTTGAGGACGGTTCGGGTCATCTGGCGCATCTCGTCGAGCACATCGGGCAGCGCGAACTGCGGGCGGCCCAGGCTGGCCGATGGCGGCCGGGCCGTGGTGGTGCCCGGCGGCTTGCCGGGCGGCCTGTGCGCGGACGCCTTGCCCGCCGCACCCGCGGCGCCGAGAAAGCCGTTGACCAGGATCTCGGCCGCGGTGGGCAGAGGACGCACCAGGGCGTCTTCCAGGGCGCGGGTGGTAGCCGCGGCGTTGTGCTGCGCCACCACCGAGAGGGCGATGCCGGCCTCGGCCATGCGGCGCGCGGTGAGGAACTGCAGCAGGTGGCGCCAGTTGTAGGCGGCGTCGCGGCCCAGGCGCTCGGGGCGGTCCATGACGCCTTCAGCCACGTAATAGCGCACCACGCGCTCGCCGGCCTTCTCCTCCGAGAACACGAGGCCCAGCGAGCGCGCGCACTCGATGGCGGCGTCACAGAGCGCGCCGGCATTGCCGGAGAACTGGCGGAAGCTTTGCAGGGTCATGGGGAGACGGGCTTGATGTCGACAGTGGCACTTTGCCACTTCGGACTGTCACTGTCAATATGACAGTCATGACTGGCGCGCCAGATCAGCGTCGGCGCAGATCATGCCGGCGGGCAGGCTCAGGGGGTGAGCCTGCGGCAGGTCAGGCAGAAGAAGCGCGGCGCAGCGTGCTCAGCCCGACTTGGTGTCAGACTGGCCCATTGTGTGCCTGCGAGACCGCCGACATGAGAGCCCTGCTGACCACCCTCCTGCTGAGCATGATGCCGTTCACCGCCATGGCCATCGAGGAACCTGACTACACGCTCGTGCAGCAGCTCGATGGCGCCGAGGTGCGCCAGTACGCGCCCTATGTGGTGGCCCAGGTGCAGGTCGCGGCCCCGGCCGAGCGCGCCGGCAACGAGGCCTTCCCGATCCTGGCGGGCTACATCTTCGGCAAGAACAAGGGCGCCCGGAAGCTCGAGATGACGGCTCCCGTGACCCAGGCTGCCGCGCCCGTGCGCATGGACATGACGGCCCCGGTCACGCAGTCGCCCTCCCCCGGCGGTTTCGTCGTGCAGTTCGTGCTGCCGAGGGGTATCACGCTCGCCTCGGCACCCGAACCGCTTGACCCGCGGGTAGAACTGCGCGAGGTGCCCGGGCGACGGATAGCGGCCATCCGCTACTCGGGGTTCTGGACCCAGGAGAATCACGACACGCATCTGGCCAAGCTGCGCGCCGCGCTCGGCGCAGCGAATCTGCAGGCGGTGGGCGAGCCGACCCTCGCGCGCTACAACCCGCCGTTCACGCCGTGGTTCCTGCGCAGGAACGAGATCTGGCTGGAACTCGACCGCGGCACGGGTACCGTGTCGCCCGCACCCACGCCCTCCTCACCCCCGGCCTCGAGCCGGTGACCCCGTGACAGACACGCCCTGCTCCCGATCACCCCAAGCGAGTTCCCCCGCATGACCGACATCCACACCGACTACCTGATCGCCGGCGCCGGAGCCGTCGGCCTGGCCTTTGCCGACACCCTGCTCTCCGAGACCGACGCGGACATCGTCATCGTCGACCGGCACGGGCTGCCCGGGGGCCACTGGAACGACGCCTACCCGTTCGTTGCCCTGCACCAGCCCTCGGCCTTCTACGGCGTGGCCTCGATGCCGCTCGGGGCAGACCGGATCGACGCCGGCGGATTGAACGACGGCTTCCTCGAACTGGCCACGGGCGCCGAGGTGAGCGGGTATTTCCAGCGGGTGATGCGCGAGCGCCTGCTGCCCAGCGGCCGGGTGCGCTACTTCCCCTTGTGCGAACTCGAGCATGGGGCCAACGGAAGCCACCGGCTGCGCTCGCTGCTGTCGGGCGAACAGACCACGGTGCAGACGCGGCGACGGCTGGTGGACGCAACCTACTACGGGACCACGGTGCCCTCCACGCATCGGCCAGGCTTCGCGGTGGCCGACGGCGCCTGGCTGGTCACGCCCAACGACCTGCCCCAACTGTGGAAGCAGTCGAACCGCCTGCCCGCGAACTTCATCATCCTGGGCGCCGGCAAGACGGCCATGGATGCGGGCGTCTACCTGCTGCAATGCGGCGCGCCGCCCGATCGCATCCAGTGGGTCCGGCCCCGCGACAGCTGGATGCTCAACCGCCGGGACACGCAGCCGCAGATGGCCTTCCTGGAGGATGTCCTCACGGGCCAGGCGCTGCAGATGGAAGCGCTGCTGTCGGCCACCGATGCCCACGACTGGTTCGACCAGCTGGCGCAAGGCGGCCAGATGCTGCGGCTCGACCCCGCGGTGCGACCCACCATGTTCCATTACGCCACCATCTCCACGGGCGAGGTGGCGCTGCTGCAGCGGATCACCCGGGTGCTCCGGCACGGGCCGGTCAAGGCGATCGAGCCCGAGGCGCTGGTGTTTGCCGATGCCCGCATCGCGGTGCCGCGAGACAGCCTCTTCATCGACTGCACTGCCCGCGCGGTGACCCGCCGCCCGCCGGTGCCGGTGTATCAGCCGCAGCGCATCGTGCTGCAGATGACCCGCATCCCCCAGCCGGCGTTCAGCGCCGCGCTGGCCGCGTGGCTGGAGGCGCACGGGGCAGACGATGCCGCGCGCAATGCGATGAGCGTCCCGGTGCCGCTGCCCGACAGCGTGAACGACGTGCCGCGCGCCACCCTCGTCAACCTCATGAACCAGGGCCGCTGGAACCAGGATGCGCGATTGCGGGCGTGGATCCGGGCCTGTCGGCTGGACGGCTTCAGCAAGCTGATCGCGTCCGTCGACCCGAGCGACGCCGCGAAGATGGCCGCGATCGCGAGGCTTCGACGTGCCGCCGAAGGCCTGCCGGCGGCCGCGGCCAGGTGGATGCGGTGAGTGGACGCTCGAGGTTCGTCATCAGCGGCGCCCTCGGATTTCCGATACGCCCGTCTCGGCAAGGCCGGATGCCGCAAGGCGAGCGGCGCACCCCTGCGGTAGGCTGAACCCGCCCCCTGCCGATCCGGAAATCTCCCATGCCTCTCTCGCCCAAGCCCTCCAGCCCGCTCCGGCCCATGCGCCTTGCCCTCGCGAAACCCTCCTGGCCTCGCCGCATCCTGATGATCGCGGCCGCAGCGGGCGGCCTCAGCCTTGCGGCTGCCCACACGGCCAGCGCGCAGGACTTCCCGCGCAAGCCGGTGACCATCGTGGCCTCGGCCGCCCCAGGCGGCGGTGTCGATCTGATCACCCGCGCGATCGCGCGCGCGCTCAGCGAGCAGTGGAAGCAGCCGGTGCTGGTCGAGAACAAGGCCGGCGCGAGCGGCATGATCGGCAGCGAGCAGGTGGCGCGCGCCGCGCCCGACGGCTACACGCTGCTCACGGTCTCGCTCAGCCACGCGACCAACCCCAGCCTCTACAAGAAGATGCCGTACAACACGGTGGCCGACTTCACGCCGCTGTCCTTGCTGGCCAAGCTGCCGATCGCGCTGGTGGTGACGAAGTCGCTCCCGGTGAACTCGGTGAAAGAGCTCATCGATTACGCCAAGGCCAATCCCAACAAACTGAACTGCGGCTCGGGCGGCAACGGTACATCGCAGCACCTATCGTGCGAGCTGTTCAAGTCCCTGGCCGGCGTGCAGATCCAGCACGTGCCGTATCGAGGCGTGGCCGCGGCCGGCGTCGATGTCATCGGCGGTCGCATCGAAATGATGTTCGACCAGATCTCCTTCGCCGAGAAGAACGCCCGCGCAGGCAATGTGAAGGCGCTGGCGGTCACCACGCCCAGGCGCTCGCCGCTGATGCCCGAGCTGCCCACGCTCGATGAAGCTGGCGTGCCCGGCTATGCCTCCGAGACCTGGTTCGGGCTGCTCGGCCCAGCCAAGATGCCCGCCGAGCTTGCCAACCGCATCCAGGCCGACCTCGCCCGGGCCATGACCCGGCCCGAGGTGCAGCAGGCGCTGGCCAGCCAGAACTTCGAGCTGGTGTGGAGCACCCCGGCGGCCTTCGGCCGCTTCCTGGATGCCGAGATGGCCAAGTGGGACAAGGCCATCAAGCAGGCTGGCATTCAGCCGGACTGAGGCGAAGCGCATCGTGACAAACATCAGCATCCAGAGGGTGGGCTACGCGCTCGGCGCGCGGGTCACCGGCATCGACCTGTCCCAACCGGTGTCCGAGGCCGACTTCGCGCGCATCCATGACGCCTGGCTCGAGCATCAGGTGCTCGTCATCGCCGATCAGCGACTGGGCCCGCGCGAGCTTGCCGCGTTCAGCGCGCGCTTCGGCGAGCTCGATGACTTCTCCAATCAATCCGTGCACCACGCTGCCGAAGACCGGCATGTGATGCTGCTGACCAACCGGCCGCAGGACGGCAAGCCCTCCAAGACCTTCAACGCCGGGCAGAACTGGCACACCGACCAGTCGTACTCCATCCGGCCCTCCAAGGGCACCTTCGTGCACTGCCTGGAGAAGCCCTCGGTGGGCGGTGACACGCTGTTCGCGAACATGTACCTGGCCTACGAGTCGCTGTCGCCGAAGATGCGCGAGTTCCTCGACGGGCTGGAAGCGGTGCACGATGCCAGCCTGATCGAGGGGCTGGAGAAGCGCGGGCCCGAGGTGGTGGCGGAGTTCAAGCGCCTGAACCCGCCGGTGATCCATCCTGCGGTGCGCGTGCATCCCGACACCGGCCGGCGCGCGCTCTACGTGAATGAGCGGGTGCGCCAGTTCGTCGGTCTCACCGAGGCCGAGAGCAAACCCCTGGTGCAGTTCCTGTGCCAGCACTCGGTCTCGCCGCGCTTCTCGTACCGGCACTACTGGTCAGTGGGCGATCTGGTCTTCTGGGACAACCGCTGCCTGGTGCACATGGCGGTGGGCGACTACGACCCGTCCGAGATCCGGCACATGCTGCGCTGCTCGGGCCTAGGTGATCACTACGGGCGCCTGCGAGACCCGGCCGCGCAGCCGGCAACGGCCACGCCCGGCGCCACCGCAGCGTCGGTGCAGGCCCAGGTGGCGGCGCTGCGCGACTGAGACCGCAGCCCGGCCGGGCATGGCCCCCCGCAGCTGATACCCAGGCACTGCCTCGGGGCGCCGACCCAGGCTCACGCCCTGAGCCCGGCGTCTGCCACAGTGCGTAGCGTGATCGCGCTTGGATTGTTTCTGCTGACGCTCAACGGCAGCGTCATGATGGTCTCGCCCTCGACGGGCACGGGCTGCGTGTTCAGAAGCGAGCCCGCCGTGCCGCGGTGGTTGACCGACCATACCGGCGCAAAGCCCGGGCCGCGCCTGTCTCCGCGGTGCCGGCAGGTCAGGCAGATTCAGCGCTGGCTGGCCAGGCCGGCGCCTGGGGCGGCGGAGTCTGAGCGGGGGCTGCCGTGAGGTCTGTGGCTGGCGGTGGCAGTGCCCGAACGGGCGCAGTGCTCGTCGATCAGGCGATGTCGACCCGGCGATCCAGCAACGGGACGGGCATTGCGGCACGGCGTGGTTCGATGTCGACCTCGCGGTGCGGCGACGCCCGCAGTGCCTCGATCAGCAGCTCACCGGTTCGCGCGCCCTTGAGACGAGCGAACTCTCCTGCGTCGACAACCACCACCGCATCATGCCCGCGCACAGTGACAAGCTGCGGCCCGTCGCTGCGCGCCATGCGCACGAGCTGGCTGAATCGGGCCTTGGCATCCTGAAGGCGCCAGCGATCGCCCGACAGTTGTCCGGATGCCGCAGGCCTGACCTTGGGTCGTCTTGTCATGCTGACCAAGATATCACTTGCTTCGCGCGGCTTCCAAGGCTCGACAAGCCGTATCCGCCCCCCTCAACCCTCCACCGGAGCCCCCCCAACCGCATGCCCCAGACCCCCATCTACTTCAGCCCGCACCAGGTCGCGACGCATTCATTCATCTCCA
>JBIKWU010000178.1:0-8099 GCA_044356115.1 Burkholderiaceae bacterium | reverse complement strand
CCAGGCGGTGCGCGGCATCCGCGACATGTTCCGCAAGGACGGCCTGATCAAGCTGGCCGCCTGAGCCTCCTTCGTCTGCCAGCGCCGGCGCGGTGCGCCGGCGGCTGCGCGTCCTCACAGGGCACATCATGAGCGTCGAGAAATTCGGGCCGGTTCGAGTCGGCCTGCTGGGCATCGGCACCGTCGGCAGCGGCACCTTCGAGGTGCTGTCGCGCAATGCCGCCGAGATCACCCGCCGCGCCGGCCGGCGCATCGAGATCACCCGGGTCGCCGATCTCGACACTGCCCGCGCAAGCGCGCTGGTGGCCGGTCGCGCCCGGGTCGATGCCGATGCGCGGGCGCTGGTGGCCGATCCCGAGATCGACATCGTGGTCGAGCTGATCGGCGGCTACGGCATCGCCCGTGAGCTGGTGATGTCCGCCATCGAGAACGGCAAGCACGTGGTCACCGCCAACAAGGCGCTGCTCGCGGTGCACGGCAACGAGATCTTCGCGGCCGCCTCGCGCAAGGGCGTGATGGTGGCCTTCGAGGCGGCGGTGGCCGGTGGCATCCCGATCATCAAGGCGCTGCGCGAGGGCCTCACCGCCAACCGCATCGACTGGATCGCCGGCATCATCAACGGCACCACCAACTTCATCCTCTCCGAGATGCGCGACAAGGGCCTGTCCTTCGACACCGTGCTCGCGCAGGCCCAGCAGCTCGGCTACGCCGAGGCCGATCCCACCTTCGACATCGAGGGCATCGACGCCGGCCACAAGATCACCATCCTCTCGTCCATCGCCTTCGGCATCCCGGTGCAGTTCGGCAAGGCGCACATCGAGGGCATCACCGGCCTGCAGAGCGCCGACATCACCTACGCCGAGCAGCTCGGCTACCGCATCAAGCTGCTGGGCGTCACCCGCCGCCGGGTGGTCGACGGCCGCGCCATTGGCGTCGAGCTGCGGGTGCATCCCACGCTGATCCCGGAGCGGCGCCTGATCGCCAACGTCGAGGGCGCCATGAACGCGGTCTGGGTCAAGGGCGATGCCGTGGGCCACACCATGTACTACGGCAAGGGCGCCGGCGCCGAGCCCACCGCCAGCGCGGTGATCGCCGATCTGGTCGATGTGGCGCGCATGCTCACCGCCGATCCCGGCAACCGCGTGCCGCACCTCGCCTTCCAGGCCGAGTCGCTCTCCGACCTGCCGGTGCTGCCGATCGGCGAGATCGAGACCGCCTACTACCTGCGGCTGCGCGTGGCCGACGAGCCGGGCGTGCTCGCCGACATCACCCGCATCCTGGCCGACGCGGCCATCTCGATCGATGCGGTACTGCAGCGCGAGCCGGCCGAGGGCGAGAACCAGACCGACATCATCCTGCTCACCCATCGCACCATCGAGAACCGGGTCGATGCCGCCATCGCGCGCATCCAGGCGCTGGCCACGGTGCTCTCCGGCGTCACCCGCATTCGCCTCGAAGAGCTCAACTGAGCCACCCGCCGATGCGCTATCTGTCCACCCGCGGCGGGCTCGCGCCCGCCGAGTTCACCGAGATCCTGCTCGGCGGCCTGGCGCCCGACGGCGGTCTGGTCGTGCCCGAGCGCTATCCCGGCATCGATGCCGCCGAGCTCGCGGTCTGGCGTTCGCTGAGCTACCCGGCGCTCGCGTTCGAGGTGCTCTCGCGCTATGCCACCGACATGCCGGTGGCCGATCTGCGCGCCCTGGTCGAACGCACCTACACCGCCCAGGTCTTCGGCTCGCCCGAGATCACGCCGGTGCGCCGCCTCGCGCCCGATCTGCACCTGCTCGGCCTGTCCAACGGGCCCACCCTGGCCTTCAAGGACGTGGCCATGCAGCTGCTCGGGGGCCTGTTCGAGTACACGCTTGCCCGCGAGGGCCGGCAGCTCAACATCCTGGGCGCCACCTCGGGGGACACCGGCAGCGCCGCCGAGTACGCCATGCGCGGGCGCCGCGGCATCCGCGTGTTCATGCTCTCGCCGCATGGCCGCATGAGCCCCTTCCAGCGCGCGCAGATGTTCTCGCTGCAGGATCCGAACATCTTCAACATCGCGGTCGATGGCGTCTTCGATGACTGCCAGGACATGGTCAAGGCGGTGTCGGCCGATCTCGCCTTCAAGGCGCGCTACGCCATCGGCACGGTCAACTCCATCAACTGGGCACGGGTGGTGGCCCAGGTGGTGTACTACTTCCGTGGCTATTTCGCGGTGGCCGCCGAGATCGGCCAGCCGGTCTCCTTCTGCGTGCCCTCGGGCAACTTCGGCAACGTCCTCGCCGGACACATCGCGCGCATGATGGGCCTTCCCATCCGGCGGCTGGTGGTGGCCACCAACGAGAACGACGTGCTCGACGAGTTCTTCCGCACCGGCGTCTACCGGGCCAGGTCCACGGCCGAGACCCGCGAGACCAGCAGCCCTTCCATGGACATCTCCCGGGCCTCCAACTTCGAGCGCTTCGTGTTCGACCTCCTCGGGCGCGACGGCGCCCGGGTGGCGGGGCTGTGGCGCGAGCTCGAGGCCACCGGCGGCTTCAGTCTCGCCGATGACCCCGCCTTCGCCCGCGTGGCCGGCTTCGGGTTTGCCTCCGGGCGCAGTCGCCACGCCGATCGCCTGGCCACCATCGCGCGGGTGCATCGCGAGCATGGCGTGGTCGTCGACCCGCACACCGCCGACGGCCTGTTCGTGGCGCAGCAGTGGCGCGAGCCGGGCGTGCCCATGGTCTGCCTCGAGACCGCGCTGCCGGTGAAGTTCGCGCAGACCATCCGCGACGCGATCGGCCTCGAGCCGCAGCGGCCAGCCGCCTTCGAGGGCATCGAAGACCTGCCCCAGCGCGCCACGCGCATGCCGGTCGACACCGAGGGGCTCAAGCGCTTCATCGCCAGCCACTGCGACTGAGCGGGGGCGCCGTCTTCCCCATGCGGGTCTTCGGCATCGCCGGCTGGTCGGGGTCGGGCAAGACCACGCTCATCGAGGCCCTGATCCCGCGGCTGGCGTCGGGCGGCTGGCGGGTGTCGCTGGTCAAGCACGCCCATCAGGGCTTCGACCTCGACCGCCCCGGCAAGGATTCCTACCGCCTGCGTCAGGCCGGCGCCCATCAGGTGCTGCTCGGTTCGCCGCAGCGCTGGGCGCTGATGCACGAGCTGCGCGATCAGCCCGAGCCCGCGCTCGAGGAACACCTGGCCCGGCTCGGGCCCTGCGAACTCGTCCTGGTCGAGGGCTACAAGCGCGAGGCCATCCCCCGGCTGGAAGTCCACCGGCCGGCGCTCGGTCATCCCTTGCTGTACCCCGCCGACCCGCATATCGTCGCGGTGGCGTCCGACACTCCGCTGGCCTGTCCGCTGCCCTGCCTGGACCTCGCCAACCCCGACGCCATCGCTGCCTTCATCCGCTCCCACTTCGCATCCCGCCATGCCGCCACCGCTGCGCCCCCTCGACGAGGCTCTTGAAGACCTGCTCTCGCGGGCCGAACCGGTGCCCGAGACCGAGTTGCTGCCCACCCTCGAGGCGGCCGCCCGGGTGCTGGCCACCGACCTGCGCTCCGGCATCGACGTGCCCTCGGCCGACAACACCCAGATGGACGGCTACGCGGTGCGTGCTGCCGACGTGCCCGCGCCCGGCACGCGACTGCCGGTCGCGCAGCGCATCCCGGCCGGCCACGTCGGCCAGCCGCTGGCCGCCGGTACGGCGGCGCGCATCTTCACCGGTGCCTTCATCCCGCCGGGCGCCGACGCGGTGGTCATGCAGGAGCAGTGCACCGCGGAGGGTGACGCGGTCGTCATCGGCCACGTGCCGGTGGCGGGCGAGTGGGTGCGACGCCTGGGCGAGGACATCCTCGGCGGCTCGGTGATCCTGCGCGCCGGCGCGCGCCTGAGCCCGCAGGCGGTGGGCCTGGCCGCCTCGGTGGGCCTGGCCCAGGTTCCGGTGCGGCGGCGGGTGCGCGTGGGCTGCTTCTTCACCGGTGACGAACTGGTCATGCCCGGTCAGCCGCTGCCGCCGGGCGCCATCTACAACAGCAACCGCTTCGTGCTGGTGTCGCTGCTGCGCGCCCTGGGCTGCGAGGTCACCGACCTGGGCATCGTGCCCGACAGCCTGCCCGACACCCGCGCCGCCCTGCGCGAGGCGGCGCAGCGCTGCGACCTGGTGGTCACCTCCGGGGGCATGTCGGTGGGCGAGGAAGACCATGTCCGCCCCGCGGTGCAGGCCGAGGGCGAACTGCACCAGTGGCAGATCGCCATCAAGCCTGGCAAGCCGCTGGCCTACGGGCGGTTGCGGCGAGCCACCGACGGCCACGCCCACTTCATCGGCCTGCCCGGCAACCCGGTGTCGAGCTTCGTCACCTTCCTGCTGCTGGTGCGGCCCTTCATCCTCCGGTTGCAGGGCATGAGCACGCTTGCCGTGCCGGCGCGGGCGATGCGCGCCGATTTCGATTGGCCCCGGCCCGATCGCCGACGCGAGTTCCTGCGGGCTAGAATCAACGCGCAGGGCGGGCTCGATCTCTTCGCCAACCAGAGTTCGGCGGTGCTCACCTCCACGGTCTGGGGTGACGGCCTGGTCGACACGCCGGCATCCAGTCCCATCGCCCGCGGCGACACCGTGCGTTTCCTGGCCTTCACCGATCTGCTCTCATGACCCTCACCGTGCTCTTCTTCGCCGGCCTGCGCGAGGCCTTGGGCACCGGTCGCGAGCTCGTCGAGGCCCCGGCCGCGGGCCTCACCGCCGGTCAACTGCGCGAGCAACTGCGCGCGCGCGGGCCGCAGTGGGCCCAGGCCCTCGGCCCCGAGCGTGCGGTGCGCATCGCGGTCAATCAGGTCATGGCCCAGGCCGACACCCCCATCCCGGCGGGCGCCGAGGTGGCTTTCTTTCCGCCGGTCACCGGCGGCTGAGCCTCGGAGCGCGCCATGGCGGTCAGGGTCCAAACCGGGGATTTCGATGCCGGCGCCGAGATCGCCCAGTTGCGCGCGGGCAATCCGCGGGTGGGGGCGGTGGCGGCCTTCATCGGCACCGTGCGCGATCTGAATGACGGGCAGGGGGTCGCGTCGCTCACCCTCGAGCACTACCCGGGCATGACCGAGAAGTCCCTCGAGGCCATCTGTGATCAGGCCCGCGATCGCTGGCGGCTCGAGGACCTGCTGATCATCCATCGCGTGGGTCCGCTCGCGCCCACCGACCAGATCGTGCTGGTGGCGGTCACCTCGGCGCATCGCGGCGAGGCCTTCGCGGCCTGCGAGTTCGTCATGGACTACCTCAAGACCCGCGCACCGTTCTGGAAGAAGGAATCCACGCCCCAGGGCGATCGCTGGGTCGAGGCCCGCGACAGCGACGAGCAGGCCGCGCAGCGCTGGTCCGCGCCATGACCGTGGCGCCAGCCCTGGCCATGAACGCGTCGCCGGCCGCGCGCGTGCCGGCCCTCGGGGCGCGCGCATGAACCTGTCGGCCGCGCTCGCGGTGGCGGCGGGCGCGGTGCTGGGTGCCTGGAGCCGATGGCTGCTGGCGCTCTGGCTCAATCGCCCGGGCTCGGCCCTGCCCCTGGGCACCCTCACCGCCAACCTGGCGGGCGGTCTGCTGGTGGGCATGGCGCTGGCCTGGTTCGAGAGCCATCCGGGCATGTCGCCGGCGTGGCGTCTGTTCGCGGTCACCGGGTTCCTGGGCGCGCTCACCACCTTCTCCACCTTCTCGGCCGAGTCGCTGGCGCTGGTGCAGCGCGGCGCGCTGGGCGCCGCGGTGCTGCACAGCGCCGTGCACCTGGCGGGCTGTCTGGCGGCCGCGGCGCTGGGCTGGCGGCTGTTGCGATGAGCGTCGAACCGCCTGCCTGGCTGTGGGTGGTCTTCACCCTGGTGGCGGCCTGCTCGCAGACCTTTCGCAACGCCATGCAGCGCAGCCTCACCGCCCGACTGGGCACGGTGGGTGCCACCCATGTGCGCTTCCTGTTCGGGTTGCCCTTCGCCTGCATCTTCGTGGCCCTCATCCTCGCCACCGCGCCGCCGCTGCGCGAGCCGCGCTTCGACCGCCTCTTCTGGGCCTGGGTGGTGGTGGCCGGGGTGAGTCAGATCATCGCCACCGCGCTCATGCTCGCGGCCATGCAACTGCGCTCGTTCACGGTGGCCACCGCCTACGTGAAGTCCGAGCCGGTGCTGGTGGCGATGCTCGGCTTCGTGTTCCTGGGCGACCGGCTGGGGCCGCTGGCGGTGCTCGCCATCCTGGTGGCCACCGCCGGGGTGCTGCTGATGTCCACCTCGGGCGCGCAGGCCCAGCCGGGTACGCGCCTGCGCGCGGCGCTGCTGGGGGTGGCGGCCGGCGCCATCTTCGCGCTCTCGGCCGTGGGCTTTCGTGGCGCCATCGTCGCGCTCGGCGATGACCCCTTCCAGGTTCGCGCCGCCATCACCCTGGTGATCGGGCTGGCGGTGCAGAGCGTGCTGCTGTCGGCCTGGCTGCGGCTGCGCTCGCCCGGCACCATGAGCGAGATCCTGCGCGCCTGGCGGCCCTCGCTGGCGGCGGGCGCGCTGGGCTCGTTCGCCTCGCTGTGCTGGTTCACGGCCTTCGCCCTGCAGAGCGCGGCCGCGGTGCGCACCCTGGCGCTGGTCGAGATCCTGTTCGCGCAGGCGATCTCGCGCCAGCTCTTCGCGCAGCGCGCCAGCGCCGCCGAGGCGCTGGGCATCGTCCTGGTGGTGACCGGCGTGGGCGCGCTGCTGCTGACCGGCTGAAGCCGCCTCAGCGGCCGTTGAACACCGGCTCGCGCTTGTCCACGAAGGCCTTGGTGGCCTCGCGGTGGTCTTCGGTCTGGCCGCAGTGCACGTGGTGGGTCGCCTCCAGATCAAGGCAGTCGTCCACCTCGCCGGCCATCGCCCGGTTGAGGTTCTCCTTCATGTACCGGTAGGCCACGGTCGGGCCGCTGGCCAGCCGCAGGGCGATCTCGCGGGTGCGGGCGGCGAGTTCCTCGGGCGGGCACACCCAGTTGGCCAGACCCAGCCGCAGCGCCTCGTCGGCGCCGATGCGATCCGACAGGAAATACAGCTCGCGGGCCTTGGCCGAACCGACCAGCTGGGTGAGGAAGTAGGTGCCGCCGTAGTCGCCCGAGAAGCCCACCTTCGCGAAGGCGGTGGTCATGATCGCGGTGCTGGCCATCACGCGCAGGTCGCAGGCCAGCGCCAATGACAGTCCGGCGCCGGCGGCCGCGCCGGGCAGCGAGGCGATGGTGGGCTTGGGCATCTTGAACAGCTTGCCCGCGGTGGCGCGCTGATTCACCCGCTGGCGGTGGATCGCGCCGTCGATGGTGTTGTTGCCCACGGTGCCGTCGCCGCGGGCGGCCATGCCCTTGACGTCACCGCCGGCGCAGAAGCCCTTGCCGGCGCCGGTGAGCACCACGCACTTCACCGCGTTGTCGAGTTCGGCGCGGGCGAGCTGCTGCGAGAGCGCCTCGGTCATCTCGCGCGACATGGCGTTGCGGGCCTCGGGCCGGTTCAGGGTGAGGGTGAGCACGCCCGCGTCGAGCGAGGCGAGCAGGTCGGTGGTGCCGGTGTCGATGGTCTGGGCTGACATGAATCGGGTCTCCTGAAAGGGCGCGCAGGGGCGGCGGGTCGGACACTTCCATTCCCCGGTTCGCTGGCGTGGCGCGATGGCCTGTCTTGTGGACAATGGGGTCACCCGGGCAACCCGCCAGCCGATGGAGAACGACCGATCATGCAGCAGAAAGCCACCAATGCCGGTTCCGCTTTCGGAACCACCCCCCAGGATGACCTCAACGACCTGCGCATGAGCGACAAGTCGCTGCCCCTGCTCGAGCAGGTCAAGCGCTTCGTCAGCGAGGTGGTCGATCCCATGTCCGAGAAGTTCCACGCCCTCGGCGAGGGCCGTGCCGACCGCTGGAGCTACGTGCCCGGCCAGCTCGAGCTGCTCGAGGAGGCCAAGAACGAGGCCAAGCGCCAGGGCCTGTGGAACTTCTTCCTGCCCGATGCCGAGACCGGCGAGGGCCTGTCCAACCTCGACTACGCCTACATCGCGGCCGAACTCGGCAAGAACCCGCTGGCCTCGCAGTGCATGAACTGCTCGGCGCCCGACACCGGCAACATGGAGGTGCTCGAGCGGGTGGGCACGCCGGCCCAGAAGG
>JBIKWU010000177.1:0-8105 GCA_044356115.1 Burkholderiaceae bacterium | reverse complement strand
GAACCTGCGCTCATCCGTCAGGCCATCGAGCTCGGCGCATCGGGTTTCGTGCCCAAGACGTCCACGCCCCCGGTGCTCATCAGCGCCCTCCAGCTCATCCTCGCCGGCGGCGTCTATCTGCCCATGAAGGTGCTCGCTCAGGCATCCCCGGCCCCAGCCCAGGCATACGCCCAGCCCGCACAGGACCCTGCTCAGGCCGGGTCGGCATCGGGCATCCCGGGCCTCACCGATCGCCAGCAGGAGGTCCTGCTCAAGGCCGTGCGCGGGCAGTCCAACAAGGCCATCGCCCGTGCGATGGACATCTCGGAAGGCACGGTCAAGGCACACCTCTCGGCCGCATTCCGGGTGCTCGGGGTCAGCAACCGCACGGAAGCGGTCTATGCGGCCGCCGCCCGGGGCATCCGCGTCGCAGGCTGATCGATGGCGCGCAGCGGCTCCGAGGCCGCCAGCGGCGTTCTCGCCGTCGATGAAAGCCTCCTGCAGGCCTTCGTGCGAGAGCGCTTCATCAGCACCTGGCTGCGCCAGATTCCCTCGTCCATGGCCGGTCAGTTCTTCGCGGCGGCGGCCTTTCTGGTCATCTGGTGGAACGGCAGCGGGCAGCACTGGCCGCTGATCTGGGGGGCGGCCATGGCCGTGCTGCTGCTCCTGCGGCTCGGCCTCACCGAGCGTCTGGTGCGCATGCCGGGCAGTCTTCCGGCGGAGACCCGCATCAGCCTGCTCATGGCCAGCCAGGCGCTGATGTTCGCGCTGCCCCTGCTGGATTTCGAGCGTTTCTCCGCCATCGATCGGGCCGGCGCCTCGATCATCCTGGTCGCGCTGGCCACCGCCTCGGTGGCCACCACCGCCGGCTTTCGGCTGGTGTTCCTGTTCTACTCGGTGCCGCTGCTCGCGCCGCTGGGCCTGGCGTGGGCACTGACTGAGACCCCGGTGATCTCGGCCACGGCCAGCATCGGCATGGCCGTGCTCATTCTGGTCTACCAGCTCTACCTGATCGGGCTGTCACGCCAGATCGGCCGCGTGGTCCAGGAGGCGGGCCAGTTCCGCTTCAGTCAGGATCGCCTGAATCAGGCGCTGCAGCAGGCGCTCGACGCCGCCGAGTCTTCCAGCCGCGCCAAGACGCAGTTCCTGGCGGCGGCCAGCCATGATCTTCGCCAGCCCATGCACAGCATGAACGTGCTGGTGGCGGCGCTCTCGCTCAAGAGCCTCGATCAGAGCGCCCGCGAGATCGTCGGGGTGCTCGATGCCGTCAACCAGTCGATGACCCGGCAACTCGACAGCCTCCTGGACATCTCCAAGCTCGATGCCGGCATCGTGGTGCCCCAGCTGTCGCTGTGCCAGCTCGACACCCTGCTGCAAAGCCATGTGCTGTCGGCCCGCGCGGTGGCTGGCGAGCGCGGGTTGTCGTGCACGCTGAGCATCGACACGCCACTGGCCGTTCGCAGCGATGAATCGCTGATCCGCCGCGTGCTCAGCAATCTCACCGACAACGCATTCAAGTTCACCCCCCGCGGCGGGGAGGTCGCGCTTGCCCTGCGGCGTGACGGAGACCACGCACTGATCGAGGTCAGAGACTCCGGCATCGGCATCGCGCCCGACATGCATGACCGGGTCTTCGAGGAGTTCTACCAGATCGGCAACCCGCAGCGCGACCGAACCCGCGGCCTGGGGCTCGGGCTGTCCATCGTCAAGCGGCTGTGTGATCTTCTCGGCGCCCAGCTCAGCATGCAGTCCGCGCCCGGCAAGGGCACGCAGTTCCAGATACGCCTGCCCGTCGTGATGGTGGCTGGCGCACCGCCCGTCCAGACGGGCATGCCGGCAGCGCCACCGCGCACCCGAAGCGTGCTGGTGGTCGATGACGAGCTCTCGGTACGGCGCAGCATGCGTTTCCTGCTCGAGGAACTCGGCTGCACGGTGTTCGATGCTGCCGGCACCCTCGAGGCTGCCCGGGTTGCCGCAGACCGGTCCATCGACCTCATTCTGTCCGACATGCGGCTGGCCGATGGTGACAACGGCATCGAGGCCATCGCGCAGGTGCGCCGGCTGCAGCCACAGGCTCGCGCCGTGCTCATCACCGGCGATACCGCACCCGAGCGCCTGCGCGAGGCGCAGGCCAGTGGTCTGGCGCTGCTGCACAAGCCGGTGAACCTCGACAGCCTCATCCAGGTGCTCGATGCCCGGCAGCCCTGATCGCCATTCGCGGCGAGCCTCCATCAGTCTGGCGGCTCTCCTCCAGGATCAGGAGAAGCCGCAGACCTTCGATGTCGTGATCGTCGGCAGCGGCTACGGGGGCAGCGTGGCCGCCGCCCGGCTCGCCGGGGCCCAGTTCCAACCGGACGGCGGGGGGCACAGATCACTCCAGGTCTGCGTGCTCGAGCGCGGCGAGGAGTACCTGCCTGGCGAGTTCCCGGCCGACCCTGGCGAGCTGCCCCGCCACGTGCGCATCGGCAACCAGGCCGGCGGCACGGTGGGCGGTTTCCATGAGGGCCTCTTCGACCTGCGCCTGGGGCCTGATGTGGCTGCGCTGGTGGCCAACGGCCTGGGTGGTGGCTCGCTGATCAACGCCGGGGTGATGCTCGCGCCGCGAAGCGCGGATTTCCCGACGCCTGGCCCACTGGCCGGGCTGATCCAGTCGCTGCATCAAGGGGGCTGGTTCAAGAGCGCCAGCGAGTTGCTCGGCAGTCAGAACAACACCATCAGAAATCACGGCCTGTTCCGTGACGGCGAGGGGAATGCGCACGAGGGCGCGGTGCCCGCCAAGACCGCCGCGCTCAGCGCCCTCGCAGGCCATCGCGGCAGCCAGTACGTGCCGATCACAGTCGCGATGAATACCGCCGCCAATCAGGCCGGCATCGAACTGCCGGCCTGCACCCTGTGCGGCGATTGCCTCACCGGCTGCAATGTAGGGGCCAAGAACTCGCTTGACGTCAACCTGCTCGAACTCGCCGCGCGGGCAGGCGTGAAGATCGTCACCGGCGCCACCGTGCTGTCGATCCGGCGCAGCCGGCCCGCAGAACTCCCGCACGGCGAGAAGCCGCTGTGGGTGCTGCGGGTGGTGCACACCAATCCCCGGCTCCAGGATCGCGAGATCAAGCATTTCCACATCCGCGCCCGCAAGCTCATCCTGAGCGCCGGTACGCTGGGCAGCACCGAGATCCTGCTGCGCTCGCGCGACGAGTCGCTGGCGTTTTCGCCGCGGCTGGGCGAGCGCTTCTCCTGCAACGGCGACAACATCGCGGCCGTCCACCGCATGGCGCAGCCGGTCAATCCGAGCGCCTCGCCCGACACCCCGGTGACCGATCCCGGCCGCGCGGTCGGGCCCACGATCACCGCCGCCATCACGATTCCGGCCAACGACCCGGCTCGCGGCGCGCGGGCGCCTGGGTCAGGCCCGCGGGGCTTCCTCGTGCAGGAGTTCGGGGTGCCGGCAGCACTGTCGGGCTTCTTTGCCGAACTGGTCACCACCCGCCACATGCTCGAGCAGTTGCCCCGGACTGACCGGCAGTTCCACGGCACCCGCGAGGCCGAGGCCATCGATCCGATGGCGGTCGATCCCGAGGCCATGCATCGCACCCTGCTGGTGGGCGTGATCGGGCACGACGACGCGGCCGGCACCCTGCGGCTGAGCAACCCGACCCGCCCCAGCCAACGTCCGCCGCAGCAGGGCACGCTGATGATCCATTGGCCCGAGGCCCGTCATGGCCGCGACCTGAATGCCTCGCACGCAGTGCTCGAGCGTCTGGTCGCCGCACTGCCGGCCGAAGACCCCGCGCGGCCACCCAGCCTGGTCACCAACCCGATGTGGCGGCTGATCCCCGACAAGCTCTCCACCCTGGTCTCGCAGCCCCGGGGGCCGGTGCTCACGGTCCACCCGCTCGGGGGGTGCGCGATCGGCGTCGATGCCAACGATGGTGTGGTCAACGAGTACGGCCAGGTCTTCAATGCAAGGGCCCAGGCCCAGTCGGATGACTGGGAGGGCAGCCTCGTCGTGCTGGACGGCTCGGTTATCGGTGGTTCGCTCGGAGTCAATCCCTCGCTCACCATCGCGGCCACCGCGCTGCGGGCCATGGAACACCTGATGACTCGCTGGGAGTTCCATCGCGCTGACGCGCCAGCACCGCCGCAGCCCCCAGGCCGGGTCCGCCGCCATCTGCCCCTGCCGCCCCCCGGGCCGGCCACGCCCACCCAGGTGGAGGTCGTCGAGCGGCTGAGCGGGCCCATGCGCCTTCATGCGGGCGGCTCCACGCCCTCGCCGTGCGTGGTCGAGCTCACGCTGCACTACCAGGCGACTGAGCTGGCCCGGCTCAGCACGCGCCAGATCCGCGAGTTGCGCGTCGATCCGGCGCGCTCCAGGCTGCGCGTCTTCGATCAGGCCGAGTGGGACGGCAACGAGCTCCGGTTCGCCCCCGAGTCGACACGGGCGCAGCAGGCATTGCTGGAGGCAAGCCTGCAAGGCCGGCTGCGGTTCCTGCATCGCGAGGCGTCCTCCAGCCTCCGGCGCGTGCTGCGCACGCTGCCGGCCTGGCTCGCCAATCGCGGGGTTCGTGACTCCTATCAGCTGGTTCGCGACTGGCTCACCAGCCCCGCCGCCCGTGCGCAGAAGGGCCTGCTCCGGTTCTCCGATGTCTGGAGCGCCGCCTCGCGGGCCGGCGAGGTGCGGCGCTTCGACTATGAGCTCGAGATCGGCGAGGTGCTGCGCACCCGCTCGCGCGAGGGCGGGCCCCGCCTGACGCTGACGCCCGGTGAGACCATCCTCGGTCACAAGCGCCTCACCTACACCCGCCGGGGCAATCCCTGGCAGCAGTTGAGCGAACTCACGCTCACCCGGATGCCGCGCAAGCCCGAGCGGGCGCACAACCCGGTGCTGACCCTCGATCTGCGCTTCATGGCCGCGCAGGGGTTCCCGCTGGCGCGGATCACCGATCAGCAGGATCAGGTCCGGGCACTGGCCGACCTGGCCAGCTTCGGCCTGTACCTGCTACGGGTCATCCTCAACAACCACCTCTGGTCGTTTCGCAAGCCTGATCCGCCCGACCCGGCCGGGCGCCGCGAACCGCGGCGGCTGCCTGGTCCGATCGCCGGGCTCGCGCCGCCCGAGATCACCGAGCTGCGGGTGGGGCTCATCCCCGGCACCGAGCAGCCGGTCGTCGTGCGCCTCACCCGCTACCGGATGAAGCCGCCCGGCGATGTGCGCCATGCATCGCTGCCGCCGCTGGTGATGCTCCACGGCTACAGCGCCAGCGGCAACACCTTCACGCACGAGTCCCTCGCGCCGAGCGCCGCCGAGTTCTTCTGTCGCGCCGGCCGGGAGGTCTGGGTGGTCGACCTGCGCACCAGCACCGGCCTGCCCACCGCCACGATGCACTGGGCCCTGGAGGAGCCCGCGCTGGTGGACATCCCCGCCGCGCTGCTGCACATCCGGACCGTGTCCGGCCGACCGGTGGATGTCCTGGCGCACTGCATCGGCGGGGCCATGCTGAGCATGGCACTGCTCACCGATGCCCGCGACATCCGCAACAACACGATGCAGCTCGGCGCCGACACCTGGATCAGCGACGAGCAGCTTGGCACCCTCACCGCGTTCAACGGTCCTGCGCCCTCGGGCGGCCCGCATCCCTGCATCCGCCGTGTCGTGCTCAGCCAGAAGGGTCCGGTGCTGCGCTACCCCGACGCCAACGTCTTCCGCTCCTTCCTCCTCAGCAAGATCCGTCGGCTGGTGCTGCCGCCCGACTACCGGTTCGAGCCCCCGCCCAACCCCGGTGTGGCCAGCCAGCTGCTCGACCGCTTGCTCTCCAGCCTGCCTTATCCGCCGCACGACTTCGACGTCGACAACCCCTTCCCCGCCATCTGGAAATCCACCCCCTGGACCGCCAGCCGCCATCGCATCGATCTGCTGTATGGCCGGGTGTTCCGCGCGGCCAATCTCAGCGAGGCCACCCTCGAGCACATCGATGATCTGTTCGGGCCCATGAACGTCGACACGCTGGCCCAGATCATCCACTTCGCCCGCTTCGATGCCATCACCAACCAGCGCGGCCGCGGCGAGTTCGTCACCCGCGGCAAGCTGCGCGACCGGTGGTCGGGCATTCCCACGCTGGCGATTCATGGCCAGGAGAACGGTCTGGTCGATGCGGCCACCCAGGACCTGCTGCTCCGCACCCTGGTCGATGCCGGCGTGCCCCTGCGCGTGTCGCCATCTGATCAACCGCCCTACAACCAGCTCGGTCACCAGGACTGCATGATCGGTGTCGATGCGCGCGCCGTTTTCGAAGACATCGAGGGCTTTCTCGGAAGCACCGAAGACAGCGTGCGGGTAACGCTGCCAACCGCGAACGCGTCAGTTACCCTGAACGCGCCCGCGAACCCCGTGTCGCCGCCGCCCTATCTGTTCACGCTGCCCTGGGTCGGCCCCCGGATCGATCTGCCCGAATCCGGTCCGAACGGCAGCACGCCCTTCCGGATCGCTGCGCTGTCCGAGCCTGACCAGGGGCCGGCCATGCTGGCGCTCGTCCCGGTGTGGCGTCATCAGCAAGGCGGCACGGTCAGCTTCACCGCCGTCCAGACGCAACCCTTCGAAAGCGCCAAAGACATCAGCAGCCGCTGGCTGCGGGTCGAGTTCCAGACCAATCTGCCAGCGGCCTGGGCATGTCCGGCCGACCCGGGATGCCGCGGCGGCGAACCAGGCCTGCTCGCGGTGATCGTCCACAGCCGGGATGCCGCCTCCACCCCCGGCACCGGGACCGCGCCCACCCCACCGAACTTCCCGCTGATGGCGATGGCAGGCGCGGGCATGGCTGCGCAGGCGGCGGTTGCCGTCAACGCGAACCCCGC
Organism: Burkholderiaceae bacterium; assembly: GCA_044356115.1. GTDB lineage: Bacteria > Pseudomonadota > Gammaproteobacteria > Burkholderiales > Burkholderiaceae_E > Quisquiliibacterium. The sequence goes on along the minus strand of JBIKWU010000177.1, from coordinate 1,277 downwards.
GGCCGATCCGCTGTCTGCCCCGCTTGCCGAGTGGATCGCCCAGATGCCGCCCGAAGACCTCACCAGCGGGTTTCTGCGCCTGAGCGATCTCGAACGGGCGCTGCGCCTGCACGAAGCAACGGCGCCGCAGGCCTTGTGCTTCGCCGTCGGCAGTTGCCAGTATCCGCCGGGCCTGTTCGATCGGCCCGTGGCGCAAGCCAGCATGAACCGCCTGGCCGCCTCGGTCGACGAGCCGTGCAGCCCTGATCTGGTGCTGCTGCTGGGCGATCAGATCTATGCCGATGTCACCGGCGGGCTGGCCGACGCCACCCGCATCGATGAGCGATTCGAGCAGCCGCATGACGACGCCCTCAGGATGGCCCCGCTGCGCGACCTGATGCGTCGCCGCCCTGTGCGCACCCTCATCGATGACCATGAGCTGTCCGACAACTGGGAGCCGCTCGCCACCGCGGTCGCGCAGCGCCGGCCAGAAGAGGCGCAGCGCCGGGAACTCACCCGCAGGGCCGGGCGCGAGGCTTTCCTGCATTACCAGCGGATGCGTCAGGCGGGCGGGCCGCGCGGTGCCGGCACCGCGGCGCCAGCGCCGATCGATCAGGCCTTCGATTTCGCCGGGCATCCGTTCTTCCTGCTCGATACCCGGACAGGACGCTCGGCGCGCGGCGCGAGCACTCTGCCGCAAGACCGGCAGATCATCGCAGAGGATCAATGGTGGGCGCTCAGGTGCTGGCTGACCGCACGACGCGACGCGCTGAAGTTCGTGGCCACCCCCTCGGTGCTCCTGCCCCGCCGGCGACGAACCGCCGATGATCCGGCGGCCTGCGGGCAGAGCGACGCCTGGGACGGCTTTCCCGAATCTCTGGCGCGCCTGATCGGGTTTCTTTACGACGAACGCGTCACGAACACCGTATTCCTGAGCGGCGACGAGCATCACAGCTTCCATGCCGAAACCCTCGTCACCCGAGACGGATGCGGCCATGCGCTCAGGATCCTGTCGATCCACAGTTCGGCGCTCTACGCGCCATTTCCCTTCGCCAACGGCCGCCAGCAGCAGTTCCCCGGGTACGAACCGATCAAGGACATCTATCGGGTGGGCAACTACCAGCTTGAGGTGTCGGTGAGCTTTGCCCCGCCGGGCGACGGCTACGCACTCATCGACGTGCCGGCCAGCAGCGCGACGCCCCGGACCATCGGGCTGCGCTACCTCAAGGGCCGGCATGACGGCCCGCAGGCATGCGTCAATCCCGATCGCATCGTCCTGCGGCTCGACTGAGCCCCTG
>JBIKWU010000176.1:0-8117 GCA_044356115.1 Burkholderiaceae bacterium | reverse complement strand
AGCGGCGCCACGGTGTTGGGCAGGATGTGCCGCAGCATGATCTTCCAGGTGGGCGTGCCCAGCGACACCGCCGCCTCCACGTAGGGCTCCTCGCGGATGGTGAGCACCAGCGAGCGAACCAGCCGGGTCACCCGAGGGATCTCGGGCACGGCGATGGCCACGATCACGGTGAGCAGGCTGCCCTTCCACATCGCCACCAGCGCGATCGCGATCAGGATGGCCGGGATGGCCATCACGCCGTCCATCACCCGCATGAGCGCGCCATCGAGCCAGCGCAGATAGCCCGAGAGCAGGCCCAGGACGATGCCCAGCGCCAGCGAGACGATGGCCGTGGCCACCCCCACGATCAGCGAGACCTGGGTACCGAAGATCACCCGGCTGTAGATGTCGCGCCCGAAGGAATCGGAGCCCATCAGGAAGGTGTGCTGGATGGTCTCGCCCTCGAGGGTCATGATCTCGCCGGTCTTGCCCGGTCGCAGATCGCGGCTGGCCGCGTCGAACAGGGTGGGATCGACCGTGCCGAGCCAGGGCGCCAGCAGCGACACCAGCACCAGCACCAGCAGCACCGAGCCACCGATGCGTACCGACCAGTTGCGGCGAACCCGCTTCCAGGCGCTCTCGACTCGGACGATCGCCGCGGCCTCGGTGGAAAGCGCGTCGAAGCGGGAGGCGTCAGGGGTGGTCATGGCAGCCGGGCGCGATCAGTAGCGGATGCGCGGATCGAAGAACACATAGGAGAGATCGACCAGCAGGTTGATGCCCACATAGACGAAGGAGAAGAACAGGATCACGCCCTGGATGGTCGGGAAGTCGCGCGCCAGCACCGCGTCGACGGTGAGGCGGCCCAGGCCCGGAATGGCGTACACCGACTCGGTGACCACCACGCCCCCGATCAGCAGCGCGATGCCGATGCCGATCACGGTGGCGATCGGCACCGCCGCGTTGGCCAGCGCATGGCGCACCAGCACCCGCGACTCGGCCAGGCCCTTGGCGCGGGCCGTGCGGATGTAGTCCTCGCCCAGGGTCTCGAGGACCGAGGCCCGCGTGACCCGGGCGATGAGCGCGATGTAGATCACCGACAGGGTGATGGACGGCAGCACCAGGTGATAGAGCCAGGGGCCCATGCCGTCACCGATGCGCTTGTAGCCCTGCACCGGCAGCCAGCCCAGCTTGAGCGACACCGCCCAGATCAGCAGGTAGGCCAGCACGAACACCGGTACCGAGAAACCCAGCACCGAGAAACCCATGAGAGCGCGGTCGAGCCAGCCGCCGAATCGCCAGGCAGCCATCACGCCCAGCGGCACGGCCACCGAGACGGCGATGAGGATGGTGATGAGGGCGAGCGAGACCGAGGGCTCGAGCCGCTGCGCGATCAGGCTGGTGACCGGCATGCGGTAGTAGTACGACTGCCCGAGGTCGCCGCCGATCAGATGGCCGAACCAGATCGCGTACTGCTCGGGGATGGAGCGGTCCAGGCCCAGGCTGGTGCGGATCTGGGCGATCTGCTCGGCCGAAGCGGCATCACCGGCCAGCACCGCCGCCGGATCGCCGGGCGTGAGCCGCAGCATGAGAAAGACCAGCAGCGACACGATCAGCAGCACCGGGATCGTGGACGCGAGTCTGCGAGCGAGAAAGGCGTACATCAGGCAGCCATGAGAGCGCGGAGCAGGGACCGTGAGTGGCGTTCAGGGCCGCCCGCGGGCAGCGGCCACCCGCCCGCCCGGACCGGGCAGGCGGGCAAGGCGCCAGCGATCAGTCCTTCTTCAGGTTCCAGTAGATGTTGCCGTTGGTGACGAAGAAGCCGCTGATGTTCTTGCGCGCGGCCATGGGCTGCTGGTACTCGCCGAGGATGACATGGGTGCCGACCTCGAAGGCGCGGGCGTGCAGCTGGTCGGCGAGCTTCTTCTTCTCGGCCTCGTCGGTGGCGCGCATGAACTTGTTGCGCAGTTCCACCATCTTCTCGTCCTTGGCCCAGCCGAACCAGGTGGAGGCTTCGCCGCGCGTGTCCATGGTGGGGTTGGCGATGGGGCTCCACATGTCGAAGGCCTGCCAGGCGGTGAGGAACATGTGCCAGCCGCCCTTGTCGGGGGCGTCTTTCTTGGCGCGACGGCCCACCAGGGTCTGCCAGTCCATGGCCTGCAGGTCGACCTTGAAGCCGGCCTGGCGCATCAGCTGGGCGGCCACGTCGGGCAGCTTCTGGATGGACGCGAGGTCGGTGGGCTTCATGACCACGATCGGGGTGCCGTCATAGCCCGAGGCCTTGAGCAGTTCCTGCGCCTTCTTCATGTTGGATTTCATCTGCAGGTCACTGCCGGCGAGCGAGCCGTAGGGCGTGCCGCACATGAACATCGAGCCGCAGGGCTTGTAGAGCTCCTTCACGCCCACCTGGGCCCGCAGGAAGGCCTCCTGGTTGAAGGCCGCGATCACCGCCTGGCGCACCTTCGGGTTGTCGAAGGGCTTGTGCAGGTGGTTGAAGCGCGCCATGTACTGCAGGCCGTAGATCGCATGCTTGGGCAACTGGATGTTGGCATCGGCCTTGGCGGTCTCGTAGAAGTCGAAGCCCAGCGCCTCGATGATGTCGACCTCGCCCTTCTGCAGGGCATTGACCTGCGCCTGCGCGTCACGCAGGGCGAGGTTCCACTCCACCCGGTCGACGAACACCCGCTTGCCGCCGGTGGTGCCCGAGGGCGGCTCGGCGCGCGGCACGTACTTGGGGTTCTTCAGGTAGACCGCCTTGTCGCCCGGCTTGAACTCGTCGCGCTTGAAGATGTAGGGGCCCGAGCCGATGTGCTCCTCGATCTGCTTGAACGGATCCGTCTCGGCGACGCGCTTGGGCATGATGAAGGGCACGTTCGAGGAAGGCTTGCCCAGCGCCTCGATCACGAAGCCGCAGGCCTCGCCCAGGAAGATGCGGAAGGTGTCGGCCGTGGGCGCGTCCATGCGCGCCACGAACTGCATCAGCGCCGAGCCCATGGCGTCGCGCTTGCCCCAGCGCTGCAGCGAGGCGATGACGTCCTCGGCGGTGACCGGCTTGCCGTCGTGGAACTCCAGGCCCTTGCGCAGCTTGAAGGTGTACATCCGGTTGTCGGGGCTGATGGAGTAGGTCTCCACCATCTGCGGCTTGACCTTGCCGTTCTCGTCGGTGCCGAACAGCGTGTCGTAGATCATGTAGCCGTGGTTGCGGCTCATGTAGGCGGTGGTCCAGATCGGGTCGAGCACCGCGAGATTGGAGTGCGGCACCACGCGCAGGACCGACTGGGCGGCCACGGGCGAGGCGGTGGCAGCGGCAAACGCGCCGGCACCGGCGATCAGGACGGCCATCGCATGACGGCGGGTCAGTTGGGCAAGGGACACGAGCCTTCTCCTGGATGATGGGAGGTGATGCAGGAACCATACCACCCGCGCTGCGCCAAGCGGGCGGACCGCAACGCCGCGAGGGGGATTGACACCCCGGCGGTCGAGGTTCGCGCCGACGCGGTGCACGGTGTCCGCGATGGTGCGGGCATCGGCGCGGCAGCGCGAGGTCGCGCAGCCTACAACGGCCGGGCCGGGTGCGTCCAATCCGGCCCCGGCCGTCCGAGGCCCGCCGCCCGTCGCTGGCGGCGGCCCGCAAAAGTCGCTATCGTCGCCGCCGACCCTTCCAGGCGCGGAGCAGACGATGGCCCTGATCGCAGTCGGCGGCATGCAGCACGAAACCAACACCTTCGCGCCCACGCGGGCCGACTACGAGGCCTTCGTGCAGGGCGGCGGCTGGCCCTCCATCCAGCGCGGCGAGCCGATGTTCGAGGCGGTGGCCGGCGCCAATCTGCCGCTGCAGGGCGCGATCGTGGCGCTGCGTTCGGCGGGGCACCGTCTGGTGCCGCTGACCTGGGCCGCGGCCTCGCCCTCGGCCCATGTCACCCGCGATGCCTTCGAGACCATCGTCGGCGACCTGCTCGCGCGGCTGCGCGCGGCCGGCCGGGTCGACGGGGTCTACCTCGACCTGCACGGCGCGATGGTCACCGAGCACCACGATGACGGCGAGGGCGAACTGCTGCGGCGGGTGCGCGAGGTGGTGGGCGCCGAGGTGCCGGTGGTGGCCAGCCTCGACCTGCACGCCAATGTCACGCAGGCCATGGTGCGCCATGCCGATGCCCTGTCCATCTACCGCACCTATCCGCATGTCGACATGGCCGAGACCGGCGCCCGCGCCGCCGGCCTGCTGATGCGCCTGCTGAGCAGCGGTCGGCGCTTTGCCAAGGCCCTGCGCGGCTTCGACTACCTCACCGGCATCCCCTCGCAGAGCACCTTCATCGAGCCCTGCCGTGGCCTGTACGCGCTGCTCGGGCGCCTCGAGGAGCAGACCGGCGTGTCGCTGTCCTTCGCGCCCGGCTTCCCCATGGCCGACTTCCCGGAGTGCGGGATGTCGGTGGTCGGCTACGGGCACGACGAGCGGGCGGTGCAGTCGGCGGTGGACCAGTTGGCCGATGCGGTCAATGCCGCCGAGAAGGACTTCGCGCTGGAACTGCTCGAGCCCGACGAGGCGGTGCGGCGGGCAGCCGCGCGCGGCGAGCCGGGTTCGCCGGTGGTGCTGGCCGACACCCAGGACAATCCCGGCGCCGGCGGCAACGGCGACACCGTGGGCCTGCTGCAGGCGCTGGTGGGCCAGCGCGCCGAGGGCGCCGTGCTCGGCCTGCTGATCGACGCGGCCAGCGCCCGGCGCGCCCACGAGGCCGGCCAGGGCGCCACCCTCGATTTCGCGCTCGGCGCGGTCTCGGGCGTGCCCGGGCACCAGCCGCTGCGCGGGCGCTTCACGGTCGAGCGGCTGGGCGATGGCCAGTTCCGCTGCACCGGCCCGATGTTCAACGGCTTTCGCATGGCGCTCGGCCCGATGGCGCTGCTGCGCTCGGAGCAGGCGCCCGGGGTCCGGGTGGCGCTGGCCTCGCGCAAGTGCCAGGCGGCCGACCAGGAGATGTTCCGTCACCTCGGCGTGGAGCCTGCGCGCCAGCGCGTGCTGGCGCTCAAGAGCTCGGTGCACTTCCGCGCCGACTTCCAGCCGATCTCGCGCGAGGTGCTGGTGGTTCGCTCACCCGGACCGGCGCTGGCCGACCCGGTGGACTTCCCCTGGCGGCGGCTGCGCCCCGGCATCCGCATGCGCCCGCTCGGGCCGGTGTTCAAGCCGGCCTGATGCCCGCCCCGTTCTCCCCGTGGCCGCGTGATCGACAGGCCATGGGCTCCGTCAGCGCCCTGCTCCATTCCTGAATCCCGGAGACGCCATGTCCGCCCGATCCCACTGGCCCGGCACCGATGCCCTGGGCCTTGCCCATTGCATCATCAGCGGTGAACTGAGCGCCCGCGAAGCCCTCGAGCATGCGATCTCGCTCGCCGCGCGCATCGATCCGGCGGTCAACGCGCTGTGCAATCCGGCGCACGCGCCCGCGCGCGACGCCGCCGAGGCGCTCGATGCCGAACTCGCGCAGGCCCGCCGCCAGCCCGAGGGGCTCGCCCGGCTGCGCCGCGAGCGCCCTTTCCTGGGCGTGCCCATGCCGCTGAAGGATCTCGCCACCGCCGCGATCGGCCTGCCCTCCACCATGGGCTCTCGGCTCTTCGGCCGGCTGGAGTGGCCGGTGGACAGCGCACTGGTCGCGCGGTACCGGCGCGCCGGCTTCGTGCTGTTCGCGCGCAGTACCAGCCCCGAGATGGGCATCAGCCCCTCCACCGAGGCCGCGGCCTATGGCGGACCTACCCGCAACCCCTGGAACCCCGCCCACAGCGCCGGCGGCTCCAGTGGCGGGGCTGCGGCAGCGGTGGCCGCCGGCATCGTGCCGATCGCCCATGCCTCCGACGGCGCAGGCTCGATCCGCATCCCGGCCGCCTGCTGCGGTCTGGTCGGCCTGAAGCCCAGTCGCGGTCTGATCCCGAGCGGGCCGCTGTCGGGTGAAGGCTGGGGCGGACTGGCCACCGAGCATGTGGTCTCGGTGTCGGTGCGCGACAGCGCGATGGCGCTGGCCTGCACCGCCGGTGCCGACCCCGGCGCCCCGTACAGCGCGCCGGCCTTCAACGATCCGATGCCCGCCGTGCTGGCCGCCGGCGCGGGCATCGGGCGCCTGCGGGTGGCAGTGATGGCCACCACCCTGGAGGGTGATCCCGTGCACCCCGATGTCAGCGCGGCGGTGCTGGCCGCGGGTCGACTGCTCGCGTCGCTTGGGCACGAGGTGGTGGAGGCGCGGCCCGCGCTGGGCACCCGCGAAATCGTCGAGCCGCTGATGAAGGTGGTGGCCAGCGGCACCGCGATGTCGATCGAGAACCACCTCGCGCGTCGCGGCCGGCCACTGCAGGAGAACGAACTCGAGCCGACCACCCGCTCGGCCTGGGCCTACGGCCGCGGCCTGTCGGTCCCGCAGTACATGAGCGCGCTGGCCACGCTGCACGCGCTGAACCGGCGGGTGGCCGAGTTCTTCACGCCGGGGGGCGATCCGGGCGCCGGCCACCACGTGCTGCTCTGCCCGGTGCTGGCCGAGCCGCCCGCGGTGCTCGGGCGCTGGGCCATGAGCAACCCCGATTTCGTCGACTACCGCCTCGGACCCGCCGGCATCATCGGCTACTCGCCCTTCACGCCGTTGGCCAACATGACCGGCCAGCCGGCGATCTCGCTGCCGATGGGCACCAGCACCACCGGGCTGCCCATCGGGGTGCAGCTGGTGGGCCGCTTCGGGGAGGATGCCCGGCTGCTGGCGCTGGCCGCGCAGATGGAGGCCGCCGAGCCCTGGATCGCCCGGCGCGCGCCGCTCGCCGGCACCTGAGCCCGCGCCTCAGGCGGCTGCCTGACGGGCGCGATCGAGGTCGATGCCGCGCAGCACCGCCAGCGCGGCCACGAAGAACAGCCCGGTCACGCCGATGGCCAGCCGGTGGTTGCCGCCGGTGACCCAGGTGACCGCGCCGTAGGTGAGCGGCCCGATGATCGCCGCCAGACGCACGGCCAGGGTCCACAGACCGAAGAACTCGGCGGTGCGCTGCGCCGGCGCCATGGCCGCCACCATTGCCCGGCCGCAGGACTGGCTCGAGCCCATGCACAGGCCGGCAATGGCCGCCGCCACCCAGAACAGCGCCACCGAGGTGCCCAGGGCCGCCAGGGCGACCATGAGGATCCAGCCCAGCAGGGTGAGCACCAGCGCGCGACGGTGGCCGAGACGGTCCTGCGCGTAGCCGAAGCCGAAGGCACCCAGCGCCGCGGCGATGTTGACCAGGAAGATGAGGAGCATGGTCTGCAGCTGCGTGAAGCGCATGGCCTGCTCGGCGTAGACCGCGGCCAGCGCGATCACCACCGCGATGCCGGCCTGATACAGGCAGCCGCACCAGAGCATGCGCCGGAAGTCGGTGAACCGGGCCGACTCGCGCCAGGTGCGGCGCAGCCGCTGCAGGCTGTCTGCCGCCGGCGGGCGGGAACCGGCACTCGGGCCGGGCACGCGCTCGCGCAGCAGCAGGAAGGTGGGCAGACAGGCGAGCGCGTAGACCCCGGCGGTGATGGCCATGGTGAGTGGCACGAACTGCGCCGCGCCCTGACCCCGGGCCTGCGCCGAGAGGACCACCGCGAGGCCCAGGCCGAGCGTGAGCATGCCGCCGAAGTACCCGAAGCTCCAGCCCCAGCCCGAGACCTTGCCCAGGGCATGCGGGCGCGCGAGCTCGGGCAGGAAGGCGGCCACCACGCCTTCGGCGAGGCTGAAGAAGAAATTGGAGATCACGATGGCGACCACCGCGAGGGCGATGTCGCCCGGCCCCACCCAGGCCAGCGCGGTCGTGGCCGCCACGCAGCCCAGCGTCGCCACGGCCAGCACCCGCTTCTTGGCGCCATGCGCATCGGCCCACGCGCCCACGGCGGGCGCGGCCACCATCACCAGCAGGCAGGAGACCGAGAGCGCAGCGGTCCAGGCGAAGGTGGCCCAGGGCGCGCCGCCGGCCACCGCGCCCACGAAATAGGCGCTGAATACCGCGGTGAGCACCACCGTGGTGTAGCCGGAGTTGGCGAAGTCGTACATCGCCCAGCCGAAGACCTCGCGGGGACGCACACCCTCGTTGAGCGAGGTCCGATCGAAGAAGGCCACGATGCGGGCCCGCCCGGCGTCAGGCGGTGAGCGCGG
>JBIKWU010000175.1:0-8175 GCA_044356115.1 Burkholderiaceae bacterium | reverse complement strand
CTGTGGTCTTCGGCTCGCCGAAGCACTCGCCCTGCGAGTCAACGATATTGATTTCGACCGGAAGTTGATCACGGTGCGCGCCGGCAAGGGCAGCAAGGACCGGATCGTGATGCTGCCCGGTTCCGTGATTCCTGATGTGGCACCAGCTGGGGCTGGCACTGGGTGTTCCCCGCGGGCCATCTCTCCACCGATCCGGTCTCGGGTATCCAGCGCCGCCACCACCTCTACCCCCAGACCATCCAGCGCCACGTCCGGAAGGCAGTCGTCGCCGCGGGGATCGAAGTGCCCGTCAGCGTACATACCCTTCGGCATTCCTTTGCAACCCATTTGCTGCAGTCGGGCGTCGATATCCGCACCGTCCAGGAATTGCTTGGGCACAGCGACGTCAGCACGACCATGATCTACACGCATGTGCTGCGGTTTGCTGCGACCGCGGTTGCATCACCCCTCGACATCCTCGCTGCAACGATGCCGGCGATTCGCCCACCAACCCAGGGCAATCCCGGCGACCCCACACCGCCCGGCTAAAATCCCGAGATGACCGCCACCGCAAAACCCGCCCCGTTCCGCCCGCGCCAGCACCCGGTTTCCCCGCTCGAGGCCTCGCTGCGTGAAGCCCTGTCGCGCCGCATCCTCGTGCTCGACGGCGCCATGGGCACCATGATCCAGCGCTACAAGCTCACCGAGGCCGACTATCGCGGCGAGCGCTTTGCCGACTTCGCGCGTGACCTCAAGGGCAACAACGAGCTGCTCTCGCTCACCCGGCCTGAGGTCATCGCCGAGATTCATGACGGCTATCTCGCCGCCGGCGCTGACATCATCGAGACCAACACCTTCGGGGCCACCAGCATCGCGCAGGGCGACTACGGCCTTGCCCATCTGGCTCGGGAGATGAACCTCGCGTCCGCGCGCCTGGCGCGCGCGGCCTGTGACCGATTCAGCACGCCTGAGCGCCCGCGCTATGTGGCTGGCGCCCTGGGCCCGCAGCCCAAGACCGCGTCCATCTCGCCCGATGTCAACGACCCCGGCGCGCGCAACGTCACCTTCGACGAGCTTCGTGAGGCCTATGCCGAGCAGACGCTCGCGCTCATCGAAGGCGGCGCAGACCTGCTGCTGGTCGAGACCATCTTTGACACCCTCAACGCCAAGGCTGCGCTCTTCGCGATCGACGAGATCATGGAAGCGCGCGAGGCCGCCGGCCTGCCGCGCCTGCCGCTGATGATCTCGGGCACCGTCACCGATGCCTCGGGCCGCATCCTCTCGGGCCAGACGGTAGAGGCCTTCTGGAACTCGGTGCGCCATGCCCGGCCGCTCACCATCGGCCTGAACTGCGCTCTGGGCGCCGCGCTGATGCGCCCCTACATCGAGGAGCTCTCGCGCAAGGCTGACACCTTCGTGTGCGTGTACCCCAACGCCGGTCTGCCCAACCCCATGAGCGACACCGGCTTTGACGAGACGCCCGAGATCACCTCCTCGCTGCTCGCCGAGTTTGCTGACGCGGGCTTCGTCAATGTGGCCGGCGGCTGCTGCGGCACCACGCCCGAGCACATCGCGGCCATCGCGAAGGCGGTGCAGTCTCGCGCGCCGCGCGCGGTGCCCACCATCGCCCCGGCCATGCGCCTGTCGGGCCTCGAGCCCATGACCATCGCTGACGACTCGCTCTTCGTGAACGTGGGTGAGCGCACCAATGTCACCGGCAGCAAGGCCTTTGCGCGCCTGATTCTTGCCGGGCAGTTCGATGAGGCGCTGCAGGTGGCCCGCCAGCAGGTGGAGAACGGCGCGCAGGTCATCGACATCAACATGGACGAGGCCATGCTTGATTCGGCCGCGGCCATGAGCCGCTTCCTGAATCTGCTGGCCTCCGAGCCCGACATCGCTCGCGTGCCGATCATGATCGACAGCAGCAAGTGGAGCGTGATCGAGGCGGGCCTGAAGTGCGTGCAGGGCAAGGGCATCGTCAACTCCATCTCGCTCAAGGAAGGCGAGGCCGAGTTCCTGCGGCAGGCGCGGCTCGTGCGCCGCTATGGCGCGGCCGTGATCGTCATGGCCTTTGATGAGCAGGGCCAGGCCGACACCTTTGCGCGCAAGACCCAGATCTGCGAGCGGGCCTACCGGCTGCTGGTGGAGGAGGTGGGGTTTCCGGCCGAGGACATCGTCTTCGACCCCAACATCTTCGCCATTGCCACCGGCATCGAGGAGCACGACCACTACGCGGTCGATTTCATCGAGGCCACCGCCTGGATCCGCGCCCATCTGCCGCAGGCCAAGGTCTCGGGTGGCGTCTCCAATGTGTCGTTCTCCTTCCGCGGCAATGACCCGGCCCGCGAGGCCATCCACACCGTCTTCCTGTACCACGCCATTCGCGCCGGCCTGAGCATGGGCATCGTGAACGCTGGCATGATGGGCGTGTACGACGAGCTCGCGCCCGAGCTGCGTCGCCGCGTCGAGGACATCGTGCTGCACCGGCCGCCGCAGCTTCCCGATGACCTGCCCGCCGATTCGCCCGAACGCGGCAAGAGCGCCACGGAGCGCATGATCGAGTTCGCCGCCACGCTCAAGGCCGGCGGCGCGCGCCGCGAAGAGAACCTCGACTGGCGCGGCACGCCCGATGCGCCGGTCACGGTTGAAAAGCGCCTGGCGCACGCCCTCATCCACGGCATCACGCAGTTCGTCACCGACGATACCGAGGAGGCCTGGCAGGCGATTCAGGCGCGTGGCGGGCGGCCCATCGAGGTCATCGAGGGCCCGCTCATGGACGGCATGAACATCGTGGGTGACCTGTTCGGCGCGGGCAAGATGTTCCTGCCGCAGGTGGTCAAGAGCGCGCGGGTGATGAAGCAGGCGGTGGCCCATCTCATCCCCTACATCGAAGCCGAGAAGCAGGCCATTGCCGCGGCCGGCGGCGACGTCTCGGCGCGCGGCAAGATCGTCATCGCCACCGTGAAGGGTGACGTGCACGACATCGGCAAGAACATCGTGAGCGTCGTGCTCCAGTGCAACAACTTCGAGGTGGTCAACATGGGCGTGATGGTCCCATGCTCCGACATCCTGGCGCGTGCCCGGGTGGAGGGGGCCGACATCATCGGCCTGTCGGGGCTGATCACGCCCTCGCTCGAAGAGATGCAGACCGTCGCCCGCGAGATGGAGCGCGACGAGTACTTCCGCATGCGCAAGATTCCGCTGCTCATCGGCGGCGCCACCACCTCGCGGGTGCACACCGCGGTCAAGATCGCGCCGCACTACTCGGGGCCGGTGGTGTACGTGCCCGATGCGTCGCGCTCGGTGCCGGTGGCGCAGCAACTCATCTCGCCCCAGACCCGGCCGCGCTTCCTGGCCGACCTGGTGGCCGACTATGAACGGGTGCGCGCCCTGCATGCCGGTCGCAAGGGGCCCGAGCTGCTCTCGCTGGAGAAGGCCCGGGCCAATCGCCCGGTGCTGCAGTACCAGCCCGCGCGGCCGCGTTTCATCGGGCGGCGCGAGTTCCGCAACCATGACCTCGCCGACATCGCCCGCTGCATTGACTGGGGGCCGTTCTTCCAGACCTGGGACCTGCACGGCGCGTTCCCCGGCATTCTCAACGACGAGGTGGTGGGCGAGTCTGCCCGCCGCGTGTATTCCGATGGCCGGGCCATGCTCAAGCGGGTCATCGATGGCCGCTGGCTCACCGCCAATGGCGTGATCGCGCTGCTGCCGGCCAATGCCGTGGGCGATGACATCCAGATCTACACCGATGAATCGCGCAGCCAGGTGGCGCTCACCTGGCACAACCTGCGCCAGCAGACGGTCAAGCCCGAGGGCGTCTTCAACAAGTGCCTGGCCGACTTCATCGCGCCGCGCGCCGACGCCGGTGGGGCGGATGACTACATCGGCCTCTTCGCGGTCACCGCCGGCATCGGCGTGGAGCGCCGCGAGAAGGAGTTTGCCGATCTGCTCGATGACTACTCGGCCATCATGCTCAAGGCCATCGCCGATCGGCTGGCCGAGGCCTATGCCGAGGCGCTGCACGAGCGGGTGCGGCGCGAGCTCTGGGGCTATGCCGCCGATGAGCGCCTGAGCACCGACGAGCTCATTGCCGAGAAGTACCGCGGCATCCGGCCGGCGCCGGGCTACCCCGCCTGCCCCGAGCACACCGTCAAGCGCGCGATGTTCGACGTGCTGCGCTGCGAGGACATCGGCATGACCCTCACCGAGAGCTATGCCATGTCACCGGCGGCCAGCGTCAGCGGCTTCTATCTGGCCCATCCGCAATCGGAGTACTTCAACGTGGGCCCCATCGGCGAGGACCAGGTGCTGGATTACGCGCAGCGCTCGGGCCGCACTGAAGACGACCTGCGTCGCGCCCTGGCCAGCCTGCTCGGTTGAGCGCGGCGGCGGCGGCCGGCTGGGCGGGCGCCGCCGCCGGTGGCCTCAGGCCCGGCCCTCGCGCACGCGCCGCTCCACCTGGGCCTTGATGTTGCCCAGCGCGGTGGCGGCCTCGGCATCGATCCGGCCGATCATGGCCTCGGTGGGCGCCTTGGGTCGGGCCGGATTGCTCACGGTGCGTCGGTAGCGGGTGCCGTTGCCCACCGGCTCGAAGTCGTAGCGCACGATGATCGGGCCGATGAAGCCGGCGTGGGTGCGCGCCACCCAGCAGCGCGGGGAGTCTGCCTTGAGCACCACCCAGTCGAGCTGGATCTCTTCGCGCGAGAACCACTTCTCGCGGAAGGTCTCGCCGGTGATCAGCGGCCGGTCGGGGCTGTCCACCTCGTGCGAGACCGCGATCCATTCCGGCCAGGAGCGCGGGTTGCTCACATAGTCGAACACCGCCTTGGGTGGGGCGTCGATCAGGATGTCGTGGCTGCGTTCGAAGGCAACGGTCTCGGTCATGGGTGGTCTCCGGGCGTGCCGATGGGCGCGCCGCGATGGTTGACTCGGTATCGGGGCTGTCACGATACTGCGCCGGCCCGCTCGGGCTGCAGTCCCTGCAGGTTGATGCCGGCACCGCTGCGGTCCGTTTCCGGGTTTCCTGGCCTGCCCTGCATGGCCTGGCTCACGCCCCTCAGGAGGCCCGATGAAGATCGTCGACGCGCAGATTCACCTCTGGTCCACCGGCCTGCCCAGTCACCCGCACCGCCAGATCACCGCCTGGGGCATCGACGAGGCGCTCGCGGCCATGGACGAGGCGGGCGTGGATGCCGCCCTCATCCATCCGCCGCTGAGCTGGGACCCCGACGCCAACGCGCTGGCCGAGCGGGCGGCCAGCCTGCATCCGCGACGCTTCGCGGTGATGGGCCAGGTGCCGATCGACCGGCCCGAGAGCCGCGGCCTGCTGGCCGACTGGCGCAGCCGCCCCGGTCAGTGCGGGCTGCGCTGGCCGCTGCTGCGCCCCGACCAGCAGACCTGGCACATCGACGGCACCATGGACTGGGTCTGGGCCGAGGCCGAGCGGGTGGGCCTGCCGGTGGCCACCATGGCCGGGCGATTCCTGAAGGACTTCGGCGAGATCGCGCGGCGCCACCCCCGGCTGCGGCTGATCGTCGATCACCTGGGCCTGGTGCGCGAGGGGCGTGATGAAGCGGCCTTCGCGCAGTTGCCTGATCTGCTCGCGCTGGCGCGGCTGCCCAATGTGGCGGTCAAGGCCACCGGCGCGCCGGGCTACTCCACCGAGGCCTATCCGTTTCCGCGCCTGGCGCAGGGCCTGCATCGCATCTTCGATGCCTTCGGCCCGAAGCGCTTCTTCTGGGGCACCGACATCACCCGCATGCCCTGCTCCTGGCGGCAGTGCGTCACCCACTTCACCGAAGAGCTGCCCTGGCTCGCCGGCGGCGATGACCTCGAGTGGGTCATGGGCCGCGGCGTGTGCGAATGGATCGGCTGGAAAGGTCTCGCGTCATGAACTGCATCGCGCAGCGCGCCATCCCTGTCCACCCCACGCGAACCGGCGCAGCGGCCCTGCTCGGCCTGCTGATGGCTGCAAGCCTCGCCGGCTGCGCGGTGCCGCCGGCCGGGTCTGGTGCGGCGTCCTCGGCCGGGTCTGGTGGCCCGTCGACACCCATATCCGCCGCCGCATCGGCGACCGCGGCGGCCCGCCCCCCGATCGTGTTCGTGCATGGCAATGGCGACACCGCGGCGCTCTGGACCACCACCGTCTGGCGATTCGAGTCGCAGGGCTGGCCGCGCGAGCGCCTGCATGCCATCGACCTGCCCGACCCGCTGGCCCGCGACGATGACGCCGTGCCGCAGGCCGGGCGCACCTCGGCTGCCGAGCACATGGCCTATCTCTCGGCCGAGGTCGATCGGGTGCTTGCCCGCACCGGCGCCACGCAGGTGGTGCTCGTGGGCAATTCCCGCGGCGGCAACGCCATTCGCAATTACCTTCGCAACGGCGGCGGCGTGGCCAAGGTCTCGCACGCCGTGCTGGGCGGCACGCCCAATCACGGGGTGTGGGCCCGCGCCGACTTCCGGCCCGGGAACGAGTTCAATGGCGCGGGGCCCTTCCTGACCGCGCTCAACACCCCGCAGGCGCCCGATGGCCTGGAGGTCACCCCCGGCGTGCGGTGGCTGACCCTGCGCTCGGACAGCAACGACAAGTTCGCCCAGCCCACCGGCGAGTGGATCGGCCGCGCCGGCTGGGAGACCCGCGTGGACGCGCGCGGGCCCGAGCTGCGGGGTGCTGACAACCGGGTGCTGCCCGGCGCCGATCACCGAGAGGTCTCGTATCACGCCCGTGCCTTCGAGCAGACCTGGCAGTTCGTCACCGGCCAGTCGCCGCGCGGCACGGCCATCGTGCCCGAGGCGCAGGTGGTGCTCGATGGCATGGTCAGCGGGCTGGCCGGCAGTGCGGTCACCAATCGGCCGCTGGCTGGCGCGCGGCTGCGGGTGCACGACCTGGACTGCGGCAGTGGCGAGCGCCGTGGCGCGCCCCTGCTCGATCGGGTCACCGCGCCCGACGGCCGCTGGGGGCCCCTGCGTACCGGGCCGGCCACCTGTCTGGAGTTCGAGCTCTCTGCCGAGGGCTATGCCACGCAGCATGTCTACCGCTCGCCGTTTCCGCGCTCCTCGTCGCTCGTGAACCTGCGCGCGGCCCGCCTGAGCGATGCCGATCGGGCGGCGGGCGCGGTGCTCACCTTCACGCGGCCGCGCGGCTACTTCGGCCTGGGCCGTGATGCCATGAGCCTGGACGGCAAGCCGCTGCCCGGCATCGGCCCGGGGGTGCCCGGCCTGTCCGGCGCGCGCCTGACACTGCCGGCGGGCGCGGCGCGCACGGTGGTGGGCGAGTTCAACGGCGAGCGCATCGCCGCCCGCACCTGGCCTGCGTCAGAGGGGCGGGTGTCGGTGATCGAGCTGCATCACTGAGCGGGCCGCCGGGCTGGCTGGCGCTGGCCCGACCTGATCCGAGCCCGGGGCATGCGCGGGCCGGGTCGGCGCCGGGGGGATAATGCGGGGTGGTCGCGTCAGGAATGCATGCTCAGGCACGTCAGGTATGCGTGCCCGGGCGCCTCGGGAATGCGCGGTCAGACGCCCCAGGTCACGCGCTGCTTGGCGGCGATCGCGGCCTTGAAGAGGTCGAGCAGCGGCCAGGCGCGCTGGCGCAGGCTCACCTTGCGTGCCATCGGGGCCTCCGCCTCCTGGGCGTCGTCATCCTCGAGGGAGGGCGGCGCTTCGGCGGCCACCGCCGCCTGAAGCTTGCGCACCGCCTCGGGCATCTGGGCGGGTTCGAACACCCCGGCGGGCGCTGGCGCCTTGCCGATGATCTCCAGCAACTGCTCGGCCACTGGCTGGGTCATGACCACCGTGCCTCCCGCCTTGCTCTTGAACTCGTACAGCATGTCCCACTCTCCGGTCGCGTCCGTGGCCAAGCATAGCCTGTCTGGCCTGGTCGGCCCTCGCCTGGCGCAGGTCTGCGCGCTGCCGCTGCTGCTCGCGCTCGCCGGCTGCGCGCCCGACTTCAACTGGCGAGAGGTGAAACCCGCAGACCCCGCGGTGGCGGTAATGCTGCCCGGCAAGCCGTCTTCGCTCACGCAGCGGGTTCGGCTCGACGGGCAGGAACTGGTGATGAGCATGACCGGCGCGCGCGCCGAGGGCATCGCCTTCACGGTGGCCTGCGCCACCCTGCCCGATGCCGCGCCCGAGCGGCGCGAACGGGTGCTGGCCGCGATGCGGGCCGGCATGCTGGCCAACATCGCCGGCACCGAG
>JBIKWU010000174.1:0-8228 GCA_044356115.1 Burkholderiaceae bacterium | reverse complement strand
GCCTCGCCTGAGGCTGGGCGGCGCGGCCGTGGCAGGCCCGCGGTCCAGGCCTTGCGCCGACCCCTGCGCTGATCCGCGCGCGACCTGCTCAGCCGAAGCGACCCTGCAGGAACCAGCCCGCGGCCTGTCCGTCACCGGGTAGGCGCTCCCGGTAGATCCAGAACAGCACCCCCTCCGTGTCACCGGCGATGAAGTAGTCGCGCTGGATGAACTCGCCGTCCCACCAGCCGGTCTCGATCCGCTCGGGCCCGGCCAGGAGGGTGAGCGGCCCCTGCAGCCAGGGGCGCTGCTGGCGTTCGCCCAGTGGCTGGGGGCGCTCCAGCAGCCACAGCGGCCTGGGCAGGGCGCCGATCTCGGCGATGGCCTCGGGATGCCTCGTCCGGGCAGGCCTGGCGGCGGCAGTGGCCGTGTCTTGCGAAATCCCATCGATGCCGGTCTGGGCCAGCGCGCTGGCCTTCTCGGGGCGGTGATCGGACTGCAGGCGCAGACGCAGCACGTGGTCGTGGCCGAGCCGGGCCTGCAGCTGTTCGACCAGCCGCCCGAGGCTTTCGCGGGCCTGGGCCGGTGCAGGGAACAGGGTCTGGTTTCGGGTCGGCATCGGCGCGACCGACGCGCAGTCGAGCTCGAGCGTGTGCACCGGTGCGCGCAGGCGCAACACCGAGAGCTTCTCGCGCAGCAGGCTGCCCAGACGTTGCGGATCGGCGCTGGGATCGGCCGGGCTCAGCGCGATGGGGGTGGCCGGAGCTTCGTCATGCAGGGCGCTGAGCAGGATGTGGCGAGCGCCGGCCTGGCGCGCGCTCAGCCACCCGCACAAGGGGATCAGCAGGCGACTGGCGCCGGCCAGCAGGGCCTCGGCCGCCTCGGCCTGGGCCGGCAGCTCCAGCCGGGCTGCGAAGCGCGCCGGCGCGATGAACCACTCCCGCGCCTCGGGTATCCGACCGAGGGCCCGGTCGAGTTCGGTGAGCAATCCGGGTCCGAAGCGCCGAGCCACGCCAGCCCGGGGCAGCAGCGACAGCTGCTTCAGGGTATGCGCGCCCAGGGACACGAGGGCATCGCGGTGCGCCGCGGCGCTGTCGAGCACGGCGATGGGCAGTCCGGCGAGCCGGGCATTGAGGCTGGCCGGGCTGTCGGCGATCAGGCCATCCTGATGACGGGCAAGCAGCCAGGCGCCGGTGGCGGTGGGGGCGGCAGCGATCCGCGGCTCGAAGCCCTGGGCCAGCAGGCCGACGCGCAACGCCCCGATGAGCGCGGTGAGCCCGCCGAACAGCCTCAGGCTGGGTTCGACCTCGAGCATCAGGCCAGCGGGTTGCATGGGCGCGTCACCAGGCAGAGACAGGCCGGCTGCCGGCGTGAACTGCAGGCTGACCGAGGGGGTGAATTGCAGCGCCCAGGCAGCTGTCGAGGCGACGGCCTCGGCCTCCAGCCGCGGGTTCTGCTCGCGCAGCAGCAGGTCGGGCGCGATGGCCAGTGCGGTAGCCTGTTTCATGCCGGGCCGGACGCCGCTGACCCATGCCTGCTCGCAGGCATGCAGCACCCGCAACTGGCGACACACCGCCAGGCCGGGACCTGCCGGAGGCCCGGATGCAGCGCCGGGCAGTGCGCGAAGGAAGACCTCGATCGCCAGCCGGGGGAGATGGATGCCGAGCCAGAGCATGGCGGTGGTGCGGCCGGGGACGGACGCCCGAGCCGCGCCTTGCGGGCGGCCTCAGGAACGCGGCTGTGTCAGTTGAGCGTGGCCGCGTGCCGGGATCGGGCAGCCAGCCCCGCGCCGGTATGCGCGGTACCCAGGCCGGTCACAAGCGCATCGGGCACTGGCAGGCTGGCCGGGTGGCGACGCAGACGGATGGTGGTCATGGGCTGCGGCAGGTTCAGCAGCATGGGCTGCGCCAGCACCGGACCTCGTCGCTTGAGCACCTGCACCGAGAGCTGCTGTTCGGGGCGCGGCAGCAGCAGCAGCCGCAGTGGCGCGGGAGAGGCCTCGAACTGTGCCGACAGCGGACGGAACAGGAATACCGGCCCCTGGGCTGCCTGGGCTGCCAGCTGCAGGCGGCGCAGGTGTTCCGGCCGGGCGCGCTCCTGTGGCAGCCAGGCCAGCAGGCAGCCGAAGCTGCCGCTCTTGAGAGCCTTTTCGACTGCCCAGAGCCGGTCGGCGGCGTTGGGGGCCTGGATGATCAGCAGGCGGTTGATGTCGATGCCATGGCTCTGGAGCGCGGGGGCATGGGGAATGTGGGGCGGAGCCAGCAGGATGATGAGCCGCTGGGCCTGGCTGAGTTGCCGCAGCAGCGGCACGAGCAGCCGCAGTTCGCCGGCGCCGGGTTCCCGACTGATGAGCTCGGTGAGCATGCCGGACGGCCAGCCGCCGCCGGGCAACTGCGCGTCCAGGGACGCAAAGCCGCTGGGATGGCCGGCCTGAGCGGTGCCGCCGAGTTCATGGGCGCGCCAGACACAGGCGGGCAGGGGGGAGGGGGGCTGCATGATGCCGGCGTGTTCAGAGCGCGTGCGAGCCCCGGATCAGTCCCACGCCCAGACCCTCGATGGCGAATTCGTCATGCCGGGTGTCGAGCACGATGGGCTGGTAGTCGGGGTTCTCGGGCAGCAGTTCGACGACATGGCCGCGTTGGCGCCAGCGCTTGACGGTGACGTCGTCGCCCACCCGGGCGACGATGATCTGACCGTTGCGGGCCTCGGTGGTACGGCGCACCGCGAGCAGGTCGCCGTCGAGGATGCCGGCATCCCGCATGCTCATGCCGCGCACCTTGAGGAGATAATCGGGGCGCTGTTCGAAGAGCGCCGGATCGAGCGCGAAACTGGCCTCCACGTGTTCCTGCGCCAGAATGGGGCTGCCTGCCGCCACCCGGCCCACCAGTGGCAGTGACAAGGCGATCTGCACCGCGCTGTGGGTATCCTGGCGGTGTTCATCGGGCAGCAGCTTGAGCCGGATGCCCCGGGATGCGCCGGCGGTGAGCTCGATGACGCCCTTGCGAGACAATGCCTTCAGGTGCTCTTCCGCGGCGTTGGGCGAGCGGAACCCCAGACGCTGGGCGATCTCGGCCCGGGTGGGCGGGAAGCCCGTGCCGGCGATGTGTTCCTTGATGAGCGCCAGGATTTCCTGCTGGCGGGGCGTGAGTTCGCGCATGAGGGTGCCGTGGCGGAGCCGGAAGGTTTCGACACCTGTATTTTCATACAGTCTCGCCCGGATTTCAAGCGGAAAATCCTTTACCTCATGTAAAAAACATTGTCTTTCCCCAAGACGGGGGATGTGCGCTCAATCCGCTTTGTGGCACATTGAGGAGGCGCATGGTTCCGGCTCGTGCAATTTCAGAATCTGTCGTCCGGTGCCAGGCTTGCATTTCCCGGTTCCTTTACCTGGTTCGCCTCGAAATGCAATGTTCCGTCCAGTTTCGAGGATGACTTGATGCCCACCAAGATCTACGTCGGCAACCTGCCCTGGCGAGCCACCGACGCCCAGCTCACCCAGCTGTTCGGTACCCATGGCGAGGTCACCGATGCCCGTATCGTCACCGATCGCGAGTCAGGTCGCTCACGCGGCTTCGGTTTCGTGACCATGACCAGCGCTGACGAAGCCCAGAACGCCATCCGTGCCCTCAATGGCCACTCCCTGGAAGGCCGCAGCCTCGTCGTCAACGAGGCCCGCGAGCAGCAGGGCGGTGGTGGCGGCTTCCGCCGAGGCGGCGGTGGTGGTGGTGGCGGCTACGGCGGCGGTGGTGGCGGCGGCGGCGGTTATGGGGGTGGTGGCGGTGGTGGTGGCGGTTATGGCCGTGGCGGCGATGGCGGCTACGGTCGGGGCGGCGGCGGTGACGGCGGTGGTGGCGGTTTCGGTGGTCCCCGGCGCCCGCGGCAGTTCGGCTGATCGCTGGCTGACCCCTTCCTGACGGATCGCCGCGCCCTGCGGGGCGCGCGCCGTTCCCCCTGCGGCCCCTCCCGGGGCCCGTGCCTCATCCCGCGTTCATCGTGATCGAGACCTTCGGCGTCATCGGTGCCGGCCTGATGGGTCTGGGCATGGCCGAAAGCGCCGCCCGTGCCGGTCTTCGGGTGGCCGTGCGTGACACCGACCCGGCGCGCGAGCGGCTGGCCCATGAGCGCGGCCTCGCGGTATCGCCGACGCCCGCGGCACTCGCCGACGCGTGCGAGGCGATCGCGCTGGTGGTGCTGGACGCGGCCCAGATCGAGACCGTGCTCCAAGGGCCCGGCGGCCTGCTCGCTGCGCTGCAACCCGCGCATCTGGTGCTGGTGTGCAGCACCATCTCGCCCGAGGACAGCGCCCGGTTCTGCGCCGCCGTGGCCGCCACGGGCGCCAGCGTGCTCGATGCGCCCATCTCGGGCGGACCGGCGCGCGCGCAGGCCGGCACCATGAGCATGATGCTGGCCGGCTCCCCGGCCACGCTCGCCCGTGCCGAGCCGCTGCTGGCGGCGCTCGCGGCCAGGCGGTTCCCGATCAGCGAGCGGCCGGGCGATGCCGCCCGTGCCAAACTGGTCAACAACCTGATGGCGGGCATCCACCTGCTGGCCGGTGCCGAGGCGATGGCGCTGGGCGAGCGGCTGGGGCTCGATCCCGTCCGTCTGCTGGACCTGGTGTCAGCCAGTTCCGGGCAGAGCTGGATGTTCGATGACCGAATGCCGCGCGCGCTGGCCGGTGACCTCGCGCCGCGCGCGCAGTCGCACGTGCTCACCAAGGATGTCCGCCTGGCCAACGAGGCCGCTCGCGCCGCCGGTCTCGATCTGCCGCTGGGCGCGCCGGCGGCGGCCCTGATGCAGGCCCTGTGCGATGGCGGATGGCGCGAGCAGGATGACGCGGCCGCGCTCGCCTACTACCGGGAGCGCTTCGCGCGCACCTCCCGGCGCTGATCCTGCCTCGCCGCCGGCCTGCGACCATGCCGGCGGCAAGCTCCTGGACCCGTTCGCGGTCATGGCCGGTGACCAGGGCCATGACCGGCGGCGCCGTCAGCCGGGCGGCCTGCACCCGGGCCGCGACGTCCACCCCGGAGAGATCGGGCATCCGCCAGTCGAGCAGCGCGAGCGCGTAGGGCTCCAGGGCCCGGTCGGCGCGCGCGATCTCGGTGAACGCGGCCTCGCCGCAGGCCGCGGCGTGCGCGTCGAATCCCATGCCGGCCAGCATCTCGCGCAGCACCTGCCGGACGTGGGCGTTGTCGTCGGCCACCAGAACCCGGCTGCCTGCCAGCGACGCCGGCGCGCCGTGCACCACGGCCGTATCCGACGCGATGCCCACCCGCGCGCAAGCTGCTCCTCGCTCATGCCGATGCCGGTGTCGCGAACCGTGAAGCGCGGGATCGCGTGCGACTCGCCGCGTTCCTGCACGCGCGCGCTGACCAGCACCTCGCCCGCCTCGGTGAACTTGATCGCGTTGCCGACATAGTTGAGCAGTACCTGACCGAGTCGCAGCGGATCGCCGATGAGCCTGGCCGGGATGTCAGGGGCGATGTCGAAGACCCGTTCGGGCCCCTTGACCGAGGCATGGCCACCCTGCAGCGTGGCGATCTGCTCGAGCAGCGACTCGAAGCGGAACTCGGCCTGCTCCACCCGCACCATGCCGGCCTCGATCTTGGCCAGGTCGAGGATGTCGTTGCTGATGCCCAGCAGGTGCTGGCCGGCCTGGAGGATGTTCTCGACCTAGGCGTGTTGCCGGGGCGCGAGAGGCTGGCGCAGCGCGAGATGGCTCATGCCGATGATCGCGTTCAGCGGCGTCCGGATCTCATGGCTCATGTTGGCGAGGAAGTGCGACTTGACCCGCGCCATCTCCTCGGCCTGGTCGCGCGCGACCCGCAGCGCCTCATTGAGCTCGGCCATCTCCTGGGAGGCCAGTTCCTGGGAGCGCTCCATCAGGTAGCGGTCGGTGTCGGGCTCGCCATAGGCTCGGCTCACGCTCGCGAGCAGCGCCAGCCACCCTTCGCCGCCGGGAGGCTGCTGGGGATCGCGTCCGAGCCGGCGCATCTGCCGCTGCAGCAGCGGATGCGCCGAGGGGTCCTCGCTCACGCCCCGTCCTTGCTCAGGACCGTCACGGTCATGGTCTGGTTGTGCCGGCGGCTGTCGCAGCCGCCGGCGGGGGAGATTTCACCGTAGGAGTAGAAGCCGACCATGCGTGAGGGTGTCAACCCCCATGGTCGCGGCGCCGGTGGCTGGCCAAGCGAGGGCGGTGGGCAGCGGTGACGCCGCAATCACATGTTGGGGTAGTTCGGGCCGCCGCCGCCTTCGGGCACCACCCAGACGATGTTCTGCGAGGGATCCTTGATGTCGCAGGTCTTGCAGTGCACGCAGTTCTGGGCGTTGATCTGCAGACGGTCGGCGCCCTCTTCGGTCTTGACGTACTCGTAGACGCCGGCCGGGCAGTAGCGGCTTTCGGGCCCGGCGTAGCGCGCGAGGTTCAGCGCCACCGGTACCGAGGCGTCCTTGAGCGTGAGGTGGACGGGCTGGTTCTCCTCGTGGTTGGTGCTGGCGATGAACACCGAGGAGAGGCGGTCGAAGGTGAGCTTGCCGTCGGGCTTGGGGTACTCGATGGGCTGGCACTCGGCGGCCGGGCGCAGCATCTCGTGATCGGCATGGGTGTTGTGCAGCGTCCAGGGCGCCTTGCCCCGGAACAGCACCTGATCGATGCCCACCAGCAGGGTGCCGGTCAGCAGGCCCTTGCTCATCATCGGCTTGAAGTTGCGGGCCCGGTAGAGTTCGTCATGCAGCCATGAGGCGCGGAACGCCGCGGGGTAGGCCTCGAGGGTGTCGCCGCTGCGGCCCTCGCCCACGGCAGCGAACGCGGCCTCGGCGGCGAGCATGCCGGTCTTGATGGCGGCGTGACTGCCCTTGATGCGCGAGGCGTTCAGGAAGCCGGCATCGCAGCCGATCAGGGCGCCGCCCGGGAACACCAGTTCGGGCAGGGCGTTCAGGCCGCCGGCAGTGATGGCGCGCGCGCCGTAGGCCAGCCGCTTGCCGCCCTCGAAGAAGCCGCGGATCTCGGGGTGGGTCTTGTAGCGCTGGAACTCCTCGAAGGGCGAGAGGTAGGGGTTGGTGTAGGCCAGCCCCACCACGAAGCCCACCGCCACCTGGTTGTTCTCGAGGTGATAGAGGAACGAACCGCCGTAGGTGTCGCCCCCGAGCGGCCAGCCGGCGGTATGCACCACCAGCCCGGGCTTGTGGCGGGCGGGGTCGATCTCCCAGAGCTCCTTCAGGCCGATGCCATGGCTCTGCGGATCGCGGCCGCGGGCGAGGTCGAAGCGGGCGATGAGCTGCTTGCCGAGATGGCCGCGTGCGCCCTCGGCGAACAGCGTGTAGCGCGCGTGCAGCTCCATGCCCGGCTGGAAGTTCTCGGTGGGCTCGCCGTCGCGGCCCACGCCCATGTTGCCGGTGGCCACGCCCTTGACCGAGCCGTCGTCGCGGTAGAGCACTTCGGCCGCCGCGAAGCCCGGGTAGATCTCGACGCCCAGCGATTCGGCCTGCTGGCCCAGCCAGCGCACGACGTTGGCGAGGCTGATCACGTAGTTGCCGTGATTGCGGAAGCACTCGGGCAGCAGCCACTCGGGCACGGTGCGCGCGCCGCCCTGCGACAGGAACATGAACCGGTCTTCGGTGACCGGCGTGTTCAGCGGCGCGCCCATGGCCTGCCAGTCGGGGAAGAGCTCGGTGATGGCGCGCGGATCCATGACCGCGCCCGAGAGGATGTGGGCGCCGACCTCCGAACCCTTCTCGATCACGCACACGCCGATCTCGGACCCGGCGGCCGCGGCGAGCTGCTTCAGGCGGATGGCTGCCGACAGGCCGGCCGGCCCGCCGCCGACCACGACCACGTCGAATTCCATGGCATCGCGTTCAATTTCCATCGTTGTTCTTTCGCTGCGTTCCGTGAGTAGGCAGGATTTTGGGTGAATCGACAGCCCGGCGCAAACCCGGCCTGCCGACGCGGTGTCGCCCGCGCCGGGGCCCGCCCGCGCTGTGCGATCATCGCGCCCTGCCTCGACTCCTCCCACATCACTGCCCTGCCTGCCATGTCCACCACCTTCGATCTTTCCGGCAAGACCGCCCTGGTCACCGGCGCCTCCAGCGGTCTGGGCGCGCGCTTTGCCCGCGTGCTGGCGGCCCATGGCGCCCAGGTGATCCTCGCCTCACGGCGCGTCGAGCGCCTGAAGGAACTGCGCGCCGAGATCGAGTCGCAGGGCGGGGCCGCGCACGTGGTGGCCATGGATGTCACCGACCTGGCCAGCGTG
>JBIKWU010000021.1:0-25963 GCA_044356115.1 Burkholderiaceae bacterium | reverse complement strand
GATGACTGGACGCACACGCCGGCGCTGCGCGCGCGCACCGGCCCCGACCCGGCCGACGTGGCGCGCGCCGCGGCGGTGCTGGCCGGCGCGCAGCGGCCGGTGATCTACGCTGGCCAGGGCGTGCACTACGCGAAGGCCTGGCCGCAGCTGCGCGCGCTGGCCGAGACCTGGAACATCCCGGTGACCACCTCGATCGAGGGCAAGAGCGCATTCCCGGAGAACCACCCGCTCTCGCTGGGCAGCGGCGGGCGCGCCAATCCCCGGCCGGTGAAGGCCTTCCTCGCGCAGGCCGATGTGATCCTGGGCGTGGGCTGCAGCTTTGCGCAGACCCCGTTCGGCGTGACCATGCCCGAGGGCAAGACCATCATCCACGCCACGCTCGACCCGATGGACCTCAACAAGGACCTGCCGGTGCAGCACGCGCTGATCGGCGATGCGGCGCTGTCGCTGGAGGCGCTGAGCGCCGCGATGGCGGGCATGGACCGCGCCCCGGCGCAGGCCCGCGCGGAGCTGCCCGCGCGCATCGCCGCGGTCAAGGCCGAGTGGATGGCCGAGTGGCTGCCCCGCCTGAATGCGCAGACCACGCCCATCAACCCCTACCGCGTGGTGTGGGAGCTGAACCGTCTGGTCGACAAGACCCGCACGATCATCACCCATGACGCCGGCAGCCCGCGCGACCAGACCACGCCGTTCTGGGACGCGATCGCGCCGCTGAGCTACCTGGGCTGGGGCAAGAGCACGCAGCTCGGCTACGGCCTGGGCCTGGCGATGGGCGCCAGGCTCGCGCGGCCCGACTGCCTGTGCATCAATGTGTGGGGTGATGCCGCGATCGGCTTCACCGGCATGGACTTCGAGACCGCGGTGCGCGAGCGCATCCCGATCCTGTCGATCCTGTTCAACAACTTCTCGATGGCCATCGAGATTCCGATCATGCCGGTGTCGCAGGCCAAGTACGGCGCCACCGACATCAGCGGCCACTACGCCGACATGGCCCGCGCCTTTGGGGGCTACGGCGAGCGCATCACCGACCCGGCCGACATCGTGGCGGCCCTGAAGCGCGGGATCGAGGCCACGCAGCGCGGGCAAGCGGCGCTGCTGGAATTCATCACGACGAAGGAGCTCGACATTTCGCGGGAGTGATGAACGCCGAAGCCT
Source organism: Burkholderiaceae bacterium (assembly GCA_044356115.1). Classification (GTDB taxonomy): domain Bacteria; phylum Pseudomonadota; class Gammaproteobacteria; order Burkholderiales; family Burkholderiaceae_E; genus Quisquiliibacterium. The sequence continues at coordinate 24,808 of JBIKWU010000021.1, read as the reverse complement.
GCCGATCTCAGTAGCCCAGGCCGCGCGCCATCATCGCCGCCAGGACGGGCAGCCCCGCGAACAGGATGATCTGCAGCAGCACCCAGCCCCGCGTGCGGGCAATGGCCGAGGCATCGGGCACGGCGCCGCTGGCGCGCGCAGCCCGCCGCCAGCGCAGGTAGGTGAGCGTGGGCAGCACCGAGATCAGGGCGATCACCACGAACAGGGCCATCTTCATCCAGAAGACCGGATTGCCAAGGTAGAAGCTCGCGCCCTTGGCGCCCCAGGCCACCCGAGCAGCCCCGGCGGCCACCACCAGGCCCGCGAAGACGCCGTAGAAGAGATCCACCCCGGCGATGAGTTCGACCCCGCGCGAGGTGAGCGGCAGGCGCAACAGCACCCACTCGGCGATCAGCACACCGAACACGGCGAGGATGCCCAGGTGGTGCAGCCCTGCCAGGATCAGATCGAGGTGCGCGCTCATCGGGCCACCCCCTGCGAAAGGGCGGGTGTGCGGGGAGCAGGCGTGCTGCGCTGCCGGTGGTGAAGGTCGATTCTCATGGGGGGTTCCGTTGGAAGAGGTCTGGTCGGAGGGTTCGTCTGAGCAGTTATTTAAGCACTGCTTAGATAAGGACTGTACGAACCGAGCGAGGCGATGTCAACACCTTTTTGGAACCACCGGATGGCGGGGCGGGTTTGCCGGGCGTGGCTGACGCGCAGTCGCTGAATCAGCCCGCGCCAGGCCGAGTCGACGGAGGCCCCCCTCTTGCTACACCTGCCGCCAGATCGGCCCTCGCCGCCGCACCGGCGCCAGGAGCTCCAGATCGCCGCCGATCACCTGATAGCCCTGCGGGTACGGGGGGCGCGGCTCGACGCCGATGGCCGCGAGCACGCGCTCGTCCTGGTAGTAGCAGGTGACCGCCTCCAACGCGAGCGGCTGCATGAAGGCCGGGTCGGCCGCGCGGGCGGCATCGACCAGCGCCTGCAGCGCCGGCAGGGGCAGCTCGTGCAGGCCACAACCCTGCTCGGCGCTGGCGCGGGCCTCGAGCTGATCGAGCTCGCGCAGGGTCTGGGGCAGCGCGCCGCGCCCCTCGCCGAGCAGGCGCGCCAGCACGCCCACCTGCGAGGCGCCGGGCAGGCCGCGCGCCGGCAGGGGCGGCACGATCATGTCGAGCACGCGCTCGAGCACGGCGCGCCGGGCGGGGCTGATCGCCTCGGGCGACAGCGGCGGATCGACGGGGTGACGGGATGTGCTCATGCCGGCCTCGCGTCAGTCGAAGAGATTGGCCAGGCGCTGCTTCATCTGGTCGGCGATGTAGAGCGCGACCGCCTGGATGGTGGAGGTGGGGTTCACGCCTCCCGAGGTCACGAACACGCTGCCGTCGACGATGAAGAGGTTCTTCACGTCGTGGCTGCGGCCCCAGGGGTTGACCACCGAGCGCTCGGGGTCGGTGCCCATGCGGGCCGTGCCCAGCAGATGCCAGCCCGCGTAGCGGATGGGGCCCTCGGTGTAGATGTCGGTGCCGCCGGCGGCCTGCATGACTTCGGTGCCGCGGGCAAACGCATGCTCGAGCATGCGCTGGCTGTTCTCGCTCATGGTGTAGCGGATGCGCGGGGCCGGGATGCCGCTGCTGTCGGTGAGCTCGGGGTCGAGGGTGACGGTGTTGTGCTCCTCGGGCAGATCCTCGATGCAGATGCCGATGTTGATCAGATGCTCGTGGCGGCGCGCGAAGGCCTCGTGGTGGCCCGCGCCCCAGGGAATCTGGCCGCGCACCAGACCCTGGCGGGCGGTGTTGATCGGCCCGGCGCCGCGGCTGATCTGCATGTTGTAGCCGCGCACGAAACCGCGCGCGAGATCGGTCTCGTAGAACTGCTTGCTCAGGATGCAGCAGCCCTGGGGCCCGTAGCGCGAGGCAAGGGGCTGCTCGAACACGCCCTGGATGAGGCCCCAGGGATGCAGCATCAAATTGCGCCCGACCAGGCCGGACCGATTGGCCAGGCCCTCGGGGAAGCGCGCCGATCTCGAGTTGAGCAGCAGGCGCGGCGTGCCCACGCCATTGCAGGCCAGCACCACCACCTCGGCGCGCTGCCGCCGCTCGATGCCGTTCTCGTCGAGGTAGACCACGCCGGTGGCCATGTCCTTGTCATCGACCAGGATCTCGCGCACCCGGCAGCGGGTGCGCAGCTCCACGCCGGCGCGGCGCGCGACCGGCCAGTAGGTGATGTCGGCGCTGCTCTTGGCGCCCTTGGCGCAGCCGGAGTGGCAGGGCCCGAGGTTGGCGCAGGCCTCGCGCCCCTCATAGGGCTGGGTGATGATCGCGCTGTCGGAGGGCCACCAGTGCCAGCCCATGCGGTTGAAGCCGCGCGCGATGGTCTCGCCCATGAGGCCCAGCGGCACCGGCGGCAGCGGCGGCTCGCGCAGCGGCGAGCCGGTGTCACCCGCCAGGCCCGACACGCCGATCATGCGGTCGTTCAGCGCGAAGAAGGGCGCGAGCGTGTCGTAGTCGATCGGCCAGTCATCGGCCACGCCGTCGAGCGAGCGCACCCGGAAATCGGAGGGATGAAAGCGCGGCCAGTGCGCCGAGTAGAGCACCGTGCTGCCGCCCACCCCGTTGAAGTTCACGATGGAGATGGGTGACTCATCCTCGCGAATGGGGTAGTCGGTGTCGCGCCGGCGGATGTTCGGGCTGGTGGACCAGATACCGTGCGCCTCGGCCTCCCAGGACAGGCGGGTGCTGGGATAGTCGGCCGGATTCATCCAGTCGCCCTGCTCCAGGCACACGATGCGCATGCGGGTATCGGCAAGGCTCCAGGCCACCGCCGCGCCCGAGGCGCCCGAACCCACGATCAGCACGTCGACGATGTCTTCGGCCATGAAGCCTCCTGGTGAGACGGATGCGAAAGGTCAGGCACTGACACGCCGACGGCGCGCATCAGCCGCCCCCGATGCGCGGGATCAGCACCACCTCGGCATCGGCAGACAGCGGCTCGCCCAGCGCGTCGTGGTGGATCTCGCCGTCGATGGCCAGGGCCATGTCGGCTTCCACATGGGCGCCCAGCCCCGGCCAGCGGGCCTCGAGGGCAGAGAGCAGGCCGCGCACCGTGGCCGCGGGCACCTCGAAGCGCGCCTGTCCGCCGGTGAGTTCCCGCACCCGGGCATCCACCGAACTGACCCAGGCCATGGGCGAGCGTTGCGCCGGCTCAGCCCGCCGCGCCGGGCTGATCGAGCGCCTGCAGCAGCACGGGCGGCGAGAGCGGCAGCTCGCGCAGGCGATGGCCGACGAGACGGCTGAGCGCGCAGGCCACCGCCGGCAGCGGCGGCACGATGGGCGCCTCGCCCACGCCCTTGGCGCCATAGGGATGACGCTTGTTGGGCGCGCTCTCGACCAGCACGGTGTCGATCATGGGCAGGTCGCTGGCCACCGGCATGCGGTAGTCGAGGAAGCCCGGATTGAGCAGGCGGCCGTCGGCATCGTAGAGGTAGGCCTCGTTCAGCGCCCAGCCCACGCCCTGCGCCACGCCGCCCTGGATCTGGCCCTCGACATACGACGGGTGGATGGCGCGGCCGACATCCTGCGCGGCGGTGTAGCGCACCACCGTGGGTCGGCCGGTCTCGCGATCGAGCGCGATGTCGCAGAGGTGCACCGCGAAGCCGGGGCCCGCGCCCTGCGCGGTGAGCGAGGCATGGGCGGCGATCGGGCCACCGGTGCGCGCGCTGCGTCCGGCGATCTCGGCAAGGCTCAGCGGCTTGACGGTCTTGGACGGATCGGTGCACACCGCCTGGCCGCCCTGCCATTGCACCTGCTCGAGCGGGCACTCCCAGATCAGGCCGGCGCGCCGGCGCAGGTCATCGACCACCTTGCCGGCGGCCTGCACCACCGCCATGCCGGTGGCGAAGGTGACCCGACTGCCGCCGGTGGTGGCCGAGAAACCGATGGCCGAGGTGTCAGCGACGATGGCGCGCACGCGGGCGATCGGCACGCCCAGGGTCTCGGCGGCCATCATGGCCATGGAGGCGCGCGAGCCGCCGATGTCGGGGTTGCCCGAGACCACCGTGACACCACCGGCCTCGTCCACATGCACCGCGGCCGAGGACTCGCCGCCGATGTTGAACCAGAAGCCGCAGGCCACGCCGCGCGCCTGATCGGGGCCCAGCGGCGCGCGGTAGTGGGGGTGATTGCGGATGGCTTCGAGGGTTTCGACGAAGGCGATCTCGCGGAAGGTGGCGCCGTACACCGCCTTGGCGCCGGGGCGCACCGCATTGCGGATGCGCAGCTCGATCGGGTCGATGCCCAGGCGCAGCGAGAGCTCGTCGAGGCAGCTCTCCACGGCGAGCGCGGCCATCGGCGCGCCCGGCGCCCGGTAGGCGGCCACCTTGGCGCGGTTGCTCACCACGTCATAACCGGTGATGGCCACATGCTCGATGTCATAGCAGGCAAGCGCGGCCATGCAGCCCGCGCCCACCGGCGAGCCGGGGAAGGCGCCGGCCTGGTACTTGAGCACCAGCTCGGCGGCCAGCACCCGGCCTTCGGCGTTGGCGCCGATCCGTGCCTCGATGACGCAGCCCGAGGTGGGGCCGCTCGCCTCGAAGACCTCGGCGCGGGTCATCACCATGCGCACCGGGCGGCCGCACTGGCGCGACAGCGCCAGCGCCACCGGCTCGAGGTACACGGTGGTCTTGCCGCCGAAGCCGCCGCCGATCTCGGCCGGGGTGACGCGGATGTCGCGCAGCTCGATGCCCAGCAGCCCGGCGCACATGGCGCGCACCGCGAAGTGCCCCTGGGTGGAGACCCAGACCTGGCACTGGCCGTCAGCGCCCGCGCTGGCCACGCAGGCATGCGGCTCGAGGTAGCCCTGATGGACCGGCGCGGTGACATAGCGGCCGCTGACCACCACCTCGGCGCTGGCCATGGCGGCCGCGGCATCGCCGCGGCCCAGCGAGATCTTCTCGGCGATGTTGGACGGCGCGCTCGGGCGGGGCGTGACGCCCTTGGTGAAGAGATCGTCGTGCAGCAGCGGCGCATCGGGCGCCATGGCTGCCTCCACCTCGATGACATGCGGGAGCACCTCGTAGCGCACCGTGATCAGCCCCAGCGCCGCCTCGGCGATGTCGGCCGAGGTGGCCGCCACCGCCGCCACGGCGTGGCCCACGTAGAGCACCTTGCCGCGGGCCATGCAGTTTTCCGAGAGGGCCCGCAGCGTGGCCGCGCCCTCGCCGGCCTCGACCGCCTGGTTGCCGGGCTCGGGGAAGTCGGCCGCGGTGACCACCGCCTTCACGCCGGGCAGGGCGCGCGCCGCGGCGGTGTCGATGGACAGGATGCGCGCGTGGGCGTGCGGGCTGCGCAGCACCCGGCCGGTGAGCATGCCGGGCAGGCGCAGGTCGGCGCCGAAGTTGGCGCGGCCGGTGACCTTGTCGGCGCCATCGGGGCGGATCGGCCGCTGGCCGACCACCTGCAGCGCGGGTGCGGAAACGGCGTCGTTCATGGGCGGGCCTCCTGGGCACGGAGCTGGGCGGCGGCATCGAGCACCGCGCGCACGATCTTGTCGTAGCCGGTGCAGCGGCACAGGTTGCCGGCCAGCCAGTACCGCACCTCGGTCTCGGTGGGATCGGGGTTGCGATCGAGCAGCGCCTTGGCCGCCACCAGCAGGCCGGGCGTGCAGAAGCCGCACTGCAGCGCGGCGTGCTCGAGGAACTGCTGCTGCACCGGGTGCAGCCGGCCGCCCTGGGCCAGGCCCTCGATGGTGCCGATCTGCCGGCCCTGCGCCTCGGGAGCGAAGACCAGGCAGGCGCAGGCCAGCCGGCCATCGAGCATGACCGAGCAGGCGCCGCAGTCGCCGCTGCCACAGCCCTCCTTGCTGCCGGTCAGGCCGAGCTCGTCGCGCAGGGCGTCGAGCAGGCTCTGGCTGGCGCCGGCCAGGAACTCCACCGGCTCGCCATTCACGGTGCAGCTGATGCGTTGCTTGCTCATGCGCAGGCCCTTTCATAGGCGATGGCGGCGGCCCGGCGCGCGAGCACGCCGGCCACGCGGGTGCGATAGGCGGCGGTGCCGCGCTTGTCATCGATGGGTCGGCAGGCGGCGCTCGCGGCCGCGGCCAGGCGCGCCAGCCCGTCATCGTCAAGGCGGCTGCCGATCAGCGCCTGCGCGGCGGCATCCACCCGCAAGGCCGTGGGCGCGACCGCGCCGAGCGCCACCCGGGCCTGGATCACCCGGCGATCGGCATCGAGCGCGAGCCACACGCCGGCCCCCGCCACCGCGATGTCCATCTCGGTGCGGGGAATCAGCCGCAGGTAGGCATCGCCCGAGCGCGGCGCGCGTGCCGGCAGCGCGATGGCCACCAGCACCTCGCCTGGCGCCAGCGCGTTGCGCCCCGGGCCACGCTGAAAGCTCTCGGCGGCGAGCTCACGCTCGCCAGCGGGGCCCGCCACCCGCAGCACCGCGCCGGCGGCGATCAGGGCCGGCACGCTGTCAGCGGCCGGCGAGGCATTGCACAGGTTGCCGCCCAGGCTGGCCCGGCCCTGCACCTGGGTGGAGCCGATCAGGCGCGCGGCCTCGACCACGCCCGGCCAGGCCGCCGCCAGCCCGGCGTGCTCGCCGATCTGCGCGCAGGGCGTGGCCGCGCCGATGACGAAGCCGGCCGGGCCGGACTCGATGCCGATCAGGCCCGGGATGCGCTTGAGGTCGAGGATGCGCTGCGCCGGCATCCGGCCCGAGCGCATCTGCACCATGAGGTCGGTGCCGCCGGCCAGCGGCCGGGTCTGGCCAGCCTGGCCCAGCAGGGCCAGGGCATCCTGCAGGCTGGCTGGGGCCAGGAAGTCGATGTCGCTCATCTCAATAGCCCTCGGAAAGCAGCGGAAAGGCGCTGAACACATGCGGCGGCACCACCGGCTGGGCTGGCACCACGCTGCCGGGGTGAAGCTGGTCGATGGACGACAGGCCCATCGAGGCCAGGTTGAGCTGCATCTCGATCTCGAGCAGCTCGAGCATGCGCACCACCGCGGGCGTGCCGCCCGCGGCCATGGCCAGGGCCTCGAGCCGGCCGATGCCCACCGCGCGCGCGCCCAGCGCCAGCGCCTTGAGGATGTCGGTGCCGCGCATGATGCCGCCGTCGACCACCACCTCGGCGCGGCCGGCCACGGCCTGCACCACCTCGGGCAGGGTGTCGAGCGTGGCCTGGCCGTGGTCGAGCTGGCGACCGCCGTGGTTGGACACATAGATGACGTCGACGCCGCTGCGCACCGCGAGATCGGCGTCTTCGGCGCAGGCGATGCCCTTGAGGATCAGGGGGATGTCGAAGCGGTCCTTGATGCGCCGGATCAGGTCCCAGGTCATGGAGGGCTGCATGGTCTGGGCGGGCCGGCGCGGCAGGCGGGTGCCGGGCTGGCGCGCGGCCATGGGCAGGTAGCGCTTGAGCAGGTCGCGCTCGCGGCGGCTGTAGATCTGGGTGTCGGCGGTGAGGCAGAAGCCCTTGTAGCCCGCGGCCACCGTGCGGGCGATGATGTCCATCATCCAGGGCTCGTCACCGTGCACATAGAGCTGGTGGATCTTGGGCGCGTCGCACTGCCGGGCCAGGGTTTCGAAGTCAGGCTGGCACACCGAGCTCAGGATCTGCATGACGCCGAACTCGCCGGCCGCGCGCGCGGCCGAGAGGCCACCGCCCGCCTCGAAGACCTGCAGCGAGCCGATCGGCGCGAGCAGCACCGGGATGCGCAGATCGACCCCGAGCAGGCTGCGCCGGGTGTGCACCTGCGAGACGTCGTTCATGACGCGGGCCCGCAGCGCCAGCCGGTCGAGCGCGAGCCGGTTGCGCTTCATGGTGGTCTCGGTCTCGGCCGCGCCGGTGAGGTAGTCCCACTCGCCGCGGGCCAGGCTGCTGCGCGCGAGCTGGACCATCTCCTGCAGGGTGGCGAAATCGGCTGGCATGAGAGTCCCCTGGTGAGTGGGTTGCACGGCGTGTCCGATCGATTGTGCGCCCGCGATCGCCGGCACGGCGATGCGCGCCGGTTCGCTCGGTGCGCTTTCGCGCGCCGTGCCGGCACCGGGAAACGGAACGGATCGAAAAAACGAAAGCGGCCGGCGCTGCGGGCCGCGACGCGGCCGCGGCCCGGCCGCGGGCCTGGGCCATACTCGACCGTGCCCGCCCCGGCCCGCGTCGCGCCGGCCCCAGCCCCCACCGGAGACCCCGCCATGCGCCCCTGGCACTTCCAGTCCGCCGCCCAGCTCGCCGCCCAGATCCGCGATGGCCGGGTGGGCGCCCGCGAACTGCTCGAGCACTTCCTCGCCCGGGTCGACCGTCACAACCCGGGCATCAACGCGGTGGTGGTCGAAGACCGCGCGGGCGCACGCGCGCGGGCCGATGCCGCCGACCGGGCCCGTGCCCGCGGCGAGGCGCTCGGGCCGCTGCATGGCGTGCCGATGACCATCAAGGAAAGCTATGACTTCGCCGGCACGCCCACCACCTGGGGCATCCCGGCGCAGCGCGAGAACATCGCCGCCACCGACGCGCTGGCCGTGCAGCGGCTGGCCGCCGCCGGCGCCAATGTCTTCGGCAAGACCAATGTGCCGATCCGCCTGGCCGACTTCCAGAGCTACAACGAGATCTACGGCACCACCGGCAATCCCTGGTCGCCCGAGCGCACGCCCGGGGGCTCCTCGGGCGGGTCGGCGGCAGCGCTGGCGGCCGGCCTCACCGGCCTGGAGATCGGCAGCGACATCGGCGGCTCGATCCGCAACCCCGCGCACTTCTGCGGGGTGTTCGGCCACAAGCCCACCTGGAACCTGCTGCCGATGCGCGGCCACGCCCTGGGCGGAGCGCGCACGCCCACCGACATCTCGGTGATCGGACCGCTGGCGCGCAGCGCCGAAGACCTCGAGCTCGCGCTCGGCCTGCTGGCGCGGCCCGACGAGATCGAGGCGCCGGGCCTGCAGGTGACGCTCGGCGGACTGGGCGAGTCGCTGCGCGGCCTGCGCGTGGCGCTCTGGACCAGCGACCCGATGTGCCCGTCGTCGGCTGCGGTGGCCGAGCGGGTGAACGCGGTGGCGCGGGCGCTGGCCGCGCAGGGCGCCGTGGTGGACGACGCGGCGCGCCCGGCCTTCAGCCCCGAGCACAGCCACACGGTGTTCTCGGCGCTGCTGGCCTCGGCGATGGCCGCCCGCCTGCCCGACGACGAGTTCGCGCGGCTGGTGGCACGCGCCGAGTCGGCCGCCCCCGATGACCGCAGCCCGGTGGTGCAGCAGGCGCGCTGGCAGACCATGCGGGCCCGCGACTGGGCGCGCCTGAACGAGGAGCGCACCCGCCTGCGCTGGGCCTGGCATGCATTCTTCCAGCAGCACGACGTGCTGATCACGCCGATCATGCCCACCACCGCCTTCGCGCATGACCAGCGCGCGCTGGGCGAACGGCGCATCCGCGTCGATGGCGTGGACCATCCCTACTTCATGCAGACCTTCTGGGCCGGACTGGCTGGCGTGAGCTACCTGCCCGGCACCGTCATCCCCGGCGGCCTCGGCCCCGACGGCCTGCCCATCGGCGTGCAGCTGATCGGCCCGGCCTATGGCGACCTGCGCACGGTGCAGCTCGCGCGCCGTCTGGAGCAACTCGGCTTCGGCTTCACGCCCCCACCCGGGTTCGACTGATCCGTCAGGGCGCCCGCCCTGCCGTCAGCCCCCACCCTCCCCTCAAGGACACCCGTCATGCAGATACAGCCAGGACAGATCGCGGTGATCACCGGCGCCGGCAGCGGCATCGGCCGCGCGCTGGCGCAGCAGCTCGCCGCCGAGGGCGTGCACCTGGGCCTGTGCGATCTCGACACCGCCGGCCTCGCCCAGACCCGCGAGCAGTGCCTGGCGCAGGCCCCGGCCGGCACGCGGGTGAGCATCCACCGGGTGGACGTGGCCCGCGAGGACGAGATGCTCGACTTTCGCGATGCGGTGGCGCGGGTGCATGGCACCGACCATATCGAGCTGCTGTTCAACAATGCCGGCATCGGCGGCGGCGGCAGCTTCGTCGAGGGCGACCGCGCCGAGTGGGAGCGCACCTTCGGCGTGTGCTGGCAGGGCGTGTACCTGGGCTGCCGCGCCTTCATGCCCATGCTCATGGCCAGCACCGGCGCCTACCTGGTCAACGTCAGCAGCGTGAACGGCTTCTGGGCCAGCCTGGGTCCGGGCGTGCCGCACACCGCGTACTCGGCCGCCAAGTTCGCGGTCAAGGGCTTCACCGAGGCGCTGATCACCGACCTGCGCCTGAGCGCCCCGCATGTGCGCTGCGCGGTGGTGATGCCCGGCCACATCGGCACCGGCATCTCGATCAACACCGGCAAGGTGCTCACCGGCAGCGAGCCCCTGACCCTGCCGGCCGAGCGCGTGGCCCAGGCCCGCACCCGCATGCTGCGGGCCGGCGCGCCGGTGGCCGGGCTCTCCGACGACCAGATCCGCCAGGTGCTGCACCAGCGCGCGCTCGAGTTCCGCGACAAGGCGCCCACCAGCGCCGAGCAGGCGGCCGCCATCATCCTGACCGGCGTGCGCGAGGACCGCTGGCGCATCCTGGTGGGCGAAGACGCGCAGCGGCTCGATGCCATGGTGCGCGCCGAGCCCGAGCAGGCCTACCAGGACGCCTTCGCCGCCGCCTGGCGCAGCGCCGCCACCACCCCTCGCCAATCCGATGGAGACCGTGCATGAGCGAATCCCCCAGCCAGCCCGCCGGGCGCAGCGGCGCCGAAGCCCTGGTGCAGACCTTCGTCGATGCCGGCGTGCGGGTGTGCTTCACCAACCCGGGCACCTCCGAGATGCACTTCGTGGCGGCCCTGGACACCAACCCGCAGATGCGCTGCGTGCTCGGCCTGTTCGAGGGCGTGGTCACCGGCGCGGCCGACGGCTACGGCCGCATGGCCGGCACGCCCGCGGCCACGCTGCTGCATCTGGGCCCGGGCCTGGGCAACGGCCTGGCCAACCTTCATAACGCCAGGAAGGCGCGCACTCCGGTGGTCAACGTGGTGGGCGACCACGCCACGTATCACCGCAAGTACGACGCGCCCCTCACCTCCGATGTCGAGGGCATCGCGCGGCCGGTGTCGGGCTGGGTGCGGGCCAGTGCCTCGGCCGATGCCGTGGCCGCCGACGGCGCCGCGGCCATCCAGGCCGCGCTCGCGCCCCCCGGTCAGGTGGCCACGCTCATCCTGCCCGCCGACACCGCCTGGGACCGCACCACCGCGCCCATCCCGGCGCCGCTGCCGCGCATCGCGCCGCGCGCGGTCGACCCTGCACAGGTGACGCAGGCGGCCCGCGCCCTGCGCAGCGGCGAGCCGAGCGTGATGCTGATCAACGGCACGCTCACCGCCGAGCGCACCGAACTGGCGGCGCGCATCGCCGCGGCCACCGGCGCGCGCCTGGTCACCGACACCTTCGTGCCGCGCATGCGCCGCGGCGCCGGCTGCGTCAACCCGCTGCGCCTGCCCTACTTCGGCGAGCAGGCGGCCGAGCTGCTGGCCGGCACCCGCCACCTCGTGCTGATCGGCACGCAGGCCCCGGTGACCTTCTTCGCCTATCCCGGCAAGCCCTACTGGCTCACCCCGGAGGGCTGCGCGCTGCACACCCTGGTCGAGCGTGACGGCGACATCGACGGCGCGCTCGACGCGCTGGGCCAGGCGGTGGGCATTGCCGGGGTGGCGGCCGAGCGCATGGCGCTGTCGCGCCCGGCGCTGCCCACCGGCAAGCTCGACGCCCGCAGCATCGGCGCGGCCGTGGGCCACCTGTTGCCCGAGAACGCGGTGGTGGTCGACGAGGGCGGCACCTCGGGCCACGGCACCATGGCCGGCACGCGCGGCGCGCCGGCCCACGACTGGCTGCAGCTCACCGGCGGCTCGATCGGCTACGCGCTGCCCACCGCCACCGGCGCGGCCATCGCGGCGCCCGGGCGGCGGGTGCTGTGCCTGCAGGGCGACGGCGGCGGCATGTACACCGTGCAGGCGCTCTGGACCCAGGCCCGCGAGCGCCTGGACATCACCACCGTGATCTTCGCCAACCGCCGCTACAGCATCCTTCAGGTGGAGTTCGGTCGGGTGGGCGCGCACTCGCCCGGCCCGAAGGCGATGAGCATGCTCGAGCTCACCGACCCGACCATCGACTGGGTGGGCATGGCCCGCAGCATGGGCGTGACCGCCTGGCAGGCCGACAGCGCCGAGTCATTCAGCAAGGCGCTGGCCGCGTCCTTCGCGCAGCCCGGCCCCTCGCTCATCGAGGCGCTGATCTGAAGATCTGATCGCGCCGCGGCGCCGAGCGCCAGCGCGCGGCCCGCCAGGGGCCAGCCGCCGCGGGCCATGCATGGCCCACGGCAGGCCCGGCCTCAATGGATTTCCGAGGCCTTGCCCTGCGCGGCGCGCAGCTTGTCGATGTCGAAGCCCGGAGCCCGCGCGGCCTCGATGATCACGCGCTCGCGGCGGATGATCTGGTCGGCGGCGCCGCGCACCTTGTCGGCCACCGCATGGGGGATCACCACCGCGCCGTGCTGGTCGGCGTGAATGAGATCGCCGTCGCGCACCCGCATGCCGGCCACATCGACCGGCCGCGAGAAGTCCACCACGTGCACGAAGGCGTGCGAGGGAATGATGCGGTCGGCCAGCATCTGGAAGCCCTCGGCGATGTCGGGGATGTCGCGCACGCCGCCGTTGGTGATCAGGCCCAGGCAGCCGAAGCCCTTGTGGATGGAGCTGTTGACCTCGCCCCAGAACGAGCCGTAGCCGCGCTGCTCATCGAGGTCCTGCATCACGATGACGCTGGGCTTGGGGCCCTTGTCGATGTAGGTGTAGTAGGCATCGGAGAGCGCCCGCGCCTCGGGAGCGGCCAGATCGCTGGGGTGGGCGCTGCGGATGGTGGCGGTGCGGGCGATGCCGACCATGGGCTTGAGGTGCGGCCGGGTGCACACCAGCGGCGACACGGTGTAGCCGTAGCCGCGGCGGCCCGGCACCAGCAGCTCGAGCGCGTTGCACACCGTGGGGGTGTCCATGGTCTGCAGTTCCGCAATCAGCGCGGGGGTGAGTTCGAACATCGGCGGGCTCCCTGGGGCGTGGGTGGAAAGCCGGGATGTTGGAAGGTCTTGGCCACGCCGTCCAATGCCGGCCTTCCATTCCCGGGGCTATGCTGCGGCGACACCCGGAGACCGACCATGGACCGCCTGATGAACCGCGACTGGCAGCAGCCGGTGCGCTACCCCGATCCCGCCGTGGAGACGATAGACCGCCGCTTCAATCGCTGCCGCGTGGGCAGCGCCGCAGTCGAGCGGATCTGGACCGGCGCCCGCTGGGCCGAAGGCCCGGTGTGGTTCGGCGACCTGCGCAGCCTGATCTGGAGCGACATCCCGAATGACCGCATGCTGCGCTGGTGCGAGGCCACCGGCGCGGTGTCGGTGTTCCGGCAGCCTGCCGGCTTCGCCAACGGCAACACCCGCGACCGCCAGGGCCGGCTGCTCACCTGCGAGCACGGCGGCCGGCGCGTGGTGCGCACCGAGATCGACGGCACGCTCACCGTGCTGATCGACCGCTTCGAGGGCCGGCGCCTGAACTCGCCCAACGACCTGGTCACCCATCCCGACGGCAGCATCTGGTTCACCGATCCGGCCTACGGCCTGCGCGGCTTTCACGAGGGGGCGCCCGCCGAGCAGGAACTGCCCACTCGCACCTACCGGCTCGACCCCGTCAGCGGCACCGCGAGCGTGGTCGACGAGTCGCTCGTCATGCCCAACGGCATCGCCTTCTCGCCCGATTACAGCCTGCTCTACGTGGCCGACACCGGCGCCTCGCACCGCGCCGGCCATCCCCGGCAGATCCTGGTGTTCGATGTGATCGACGGCCAGCGCCTGGCCAACAAGCGCGTGTTCGCCGACCTGGGCACCTCCTCGCCCGACGGCTTCCGCGTCGACACCCAGGGCAACCTCTGGGCCGCGGTGGCCTGGGGGGACCCCGACCTGGACGGCGTTCATGTGTTCGCGCCCGACGGCCAGAAGATCGGCGCCATCCATCTGCCGGAAGGCGCGGCCAATCTGTGCTTCGGCGGCACCCACCGCGACCGCCTGTTCATCACCGCCTCGCAGTCGGTGTACGCGATCGATGTCGCCGTCCAGGGAATGGCCTATGTCTGAGACCTCTCAATCCAGCATGACGGCCGGCGAACCCGCCGGTGGCCTGCGTCGCGTCGGCCGCAGCCGGCTGTCGGTGGGCGCGCTCGGCTTCGGCGCCGCGCCGCTGGGCGACATCCGGCTCAGCGCCGGCACCTGCCTGGACACGGTGGCCGCGGCCTGGGCCGGCGGCGTGCGATTCTTCGACACCGCGCCCTGGTACGGCATCGGCCGCTCCGAGCGCCGGCTCGGCCTGGCGCTGGCCGACTGCGCGGCCGGCGAGCCCTTCCGCCTGAACACCAAGGTGGGCCGGCGGCTCGAGCCCGAGCCCGTGGTCGATGACCAGCTGCGCACCCTGGCGCCTGGCGGCGGGCCTCGCACGCCGCGCGATCCGGCCAGCGGCCACCGCGTGCACTTCGACTACACCGAGGCGGGCATCGTGCAGCAGCATCGCGACTCGCTCACCCGGCTGGGCCTGCCGCGGGTGGACAGCCTCACCCTGCATGACATCGATCACGGCTATCACCATGCCGATCAGGTCGAGACCGCGCTCGCCCAGCTCGACCGCCATCGGGGCGGCGGGGCGCGCGCGCTCGAATCGCTGCGCGCGGCCGGTCTGATCGACGCGATCGGCGCGGGCTGCAACCGCGAGATGCGCAACTTCGCCAGCTGGGACGACGGCCGTCACGAGGACCTGATCGAGCGGATCGCCGACAGCATCGCGCTCGACTTCCTGGTGATCGCGGGCCCCTACACGCTGCTCGACACCCTCGCGTTGCGCCGGGTGCTGCCGCTGTGCGAGGCCCGCGGCATCGGCGTGATCATCGCCTCGCCCTTTGCCGGGGGCTGGCTGGTGGCGCCCGAGCGGGTGGGCTACATGTACGGCCAGACGCCGCCCGAGATCGCCGAGCGCACCGCGCGGCTGCGCGCGGTGGCCGCGCACTGCGAGGCGCCCATCGCGGCCGCGGCCCTGCAGTTCGCGCTTGCCCATCCGGCGGTGGCCGCGGTGATCCCCGGCGCGCGCTCGGCGGCCGAGGCCCGCGCGGCGGCGGCCCTGCTGAACACCCCGGTGCCCGCCGACTTCTGGACCGCGCTCAAGACCCAGGGCCTGCTGGACGACGCCGCGCCCACGCCGGCCTGATGCCGGCGCGCGGATCGCGGAACCCCGCCGCACGCGCCATGCGTGCGGCCGCCATGGCAGGCCTTATGATCGCCGCACCGTCCGGCGCGAAGCCCCTTCGCCGGCATCCCCCGCCCCCCAGAAGCCGCTCGCACGCGGCCGACCAGGAGAACCGATGAGCGCTTCCGCGACCCCGCAACCCGCCGGCACCGCACAGACCGACACCGGCACCCCGCCCCGGGGCCCGCTGCACGGCATCCGCATCCTCGACCTCTCGCGGGTGCTGGCCGCGCCCTGGTGCGTGCAGAACCTGGGCGATCTCGGCGCCGACGTGGTCAAGATCGAGCGCCCCGGCCCGGGTGACGAGTCCCGTCACTGGGGCCCGCCCTGGCTCACCGGCCCCGATGGCCAGCCCACCAAGGAGTCGGCCTACTTCCTCTCGGCCAACCGCAACAAGCGCTCGGTAGCGGTCGACCTGGCCTCGCCCGACGGCCAGGCGCTCATCCGCAAGCTCGCCGAGAGCGCCGACATCTGCATCGAGAACTTCAAGGTGGGCGACCTCGCCCGCTACGGCCTGGACTACGCCTCGCTCTCCAAGGTGAATCCGCGCCTCATCTACTGCTCGGTCACCGGCTTCGGCCAGACCGGCCCGTGGGCCACGCGACCGGGCTACGACTATCTCTTCCAGGGCATGGGCGGCCTGATGTCGGTCACCGGCGAGCGCGATGACCGGCCCGGCGGCGGCCCGCAGCGCTTCGGCCTGCCGATCGTCGACCTGTTCACCGGCATGTACGCCACCATCTCCATCCTGGCCGCGCTGCAGCACCGCAACGTCACCGGCGAGGGGCAGTACATCGACATCTCGCTGTTCAGCACCGTGATCGCAATGAGCTCGGGCCACCTGTCCAACTATCTGGTGGGCGGCAAGATCCCGGGGCGCACGGGCAACGACTCGCCCAACATCACGCCCTATGGCGTCTACCCGGCCTCCGACGGCCAGTTCATCGTGGCCAGCGCCAACGCCGGCCAGTTCAGCGCGCTTTGCAAGGCGCTGGGCCATCCGGAGTGGATCGACGATCCCCGCTTCAAGGACAACGGCGCGCGCATGGCCCACCAGGGCGAGCTGCACGCCATGTTCTCCGAGATCCTGAGCCAGCAGACCCGCGCCCACTGGGAAGAGGTCTTCACCAAGGCCGGCGTGCCCTGCGGCCCGATCAACAACTACCAGCAGGCGCTCGCTCATCCGCAGGCCCAGCACCTCAACGTGAAGCTCGGCCTGCAGCACGCCACCGGCGTGGAGGCCCCGGGCGTGGCCAACCCGATGAAGTTCTCGAAGTCGCCGGTGAGCTACCGGCGCGCACCGCCCATGATCGGCCAGCACACCCTCGAGGTGCTGCGCGAAACCGGCGTGCCCGAGGACGAGATCCAGCGTCTGCTCAAGGCCGGCACCATCGCCGCACGCTGAGCCTGTCGGCAACCCCTATTTTCCGGAGACTGCGCATGACCGACCTCTTCGACATGACTGGCAAGGTGGCGCTGGTCACCGGCGGCAGCCGCGGCCTGGGCAAGGCCATGGCCCTGGGCTTCGCCGCCCACGGCGCCGACCTCGTCATCGCCTCGCGCAAGCTCGATGCCTGCGAGGCGGTGGCCGCCGAGATCCGCGCGATGGGCCGCCGCGCCGTCGCGGTGGCGGCCAATGTCAGCCGCTGGGACGACTGCGACCTGCTCATCCACCACGCCTACCAGGCCTTCGGCAAGGTCGATGTGCTGGTCAACAACGCCGGCCTGTCGCCGCTCTACGGCAAGCTCTCCGATGTCGGCGAGTCGCTCTTCGACAAGGTGGTGGGCCTGAACCTCAAGGGGCCCTTCCGCCTGAGCGCGGTCATCGGCGAGCGCATGGCCGAGGGCGAGGGCGGCAGCATCATCAACATCTCGTCCACCGCGGCCGCCAACCCGGCACCGGGCGCCGAGCCTTACGGCGCAGCGAAGGCGGGCCTGAACAACCTCACCCGCTCCTTCGCCTTCGCCTTCGGCCCGAAGGTGCGGGTCAACAGCATCATGTGCGGTCCCTTCCTCACCGACATCAGCAAGGCCTGGGACATGGAAGCCTTCAAGCGCCGCGCCCAGAGCTCCATCGCGCTGCGTCGCGGCGGCGAGGCCCACGAGGTGGTGGGTGCCGCGCTGTACTTCGCGAGCCAAGCCTCCTCGTTCACCACCGGCGCGGTGCTTCGGGTGGACGGCGGCACCGGCGGCGGCGGCGTCTGAGACCCACGCGCACGCGGCCCGCGCCTGTGCAGGGCGCGGCCCGTTCCTTCCAGGCAACCGGCACTCCAGGAGCTACCCCATGGCCCGATTGAGCAAGCTCTCGCGTTCCGTCGCGGGCAAGGTCGTGATCGTCACCGGCGCGGCCAGCGGCATGGGCCGCGCCACTGCCCACCTCTTCGCCGACGAGGGCGCGAAAGTGGCCGCCGTGGACATCACGCCGATCGACCCGGTGATTGCCGAGATCACCGGCGCCGGCGGCACGGCCCGCGGCTGGCAGCTCGATGTGCGCAACCGCGCCGACATCGACCGGGTGGTGGCCGAGATTGCCGCGCATTTCGGCGGCATCGACATCCTCATCAACAACGCCGGCATCTCGCGCCACGGGCCGGTCGACTCCGACGACTTCGAGGAGCGCTGGGCGCAGCACCTCGACGTGCTGCTCACCGCGCAGGTGCGCATGATCCGCGCCGCGCTGCCGTGGCTGCGCAAGTCAGACACGCCGCGTATCGTGAATATCGCCTCCACCGAGGCACTGGGCGCCACCCGGTTCATCAGCCCCTACACCGCCGCCAAGACCGGGGTGGTGGGCCTCACGCGCTCGCTGGCGGTGGAGTTCGGCCCCGAGGGCATCACCGTGAACTGCATCTGCCCGGGCCCCATCCACACCGGCATGACGCAGCGCATCCCCGACGAGCAGAAGCAGGAATACGCGCGCCGGCGCACCGCGCTGCGCCGCTATGCCGAGCCCGAGGAGGTGGCGCAGATGACGCTGTCGCTGTGCCTGCCGGCGGCGGGCTTCGTCACCGGCGCCACGCTGCCGGTGGACGGCGGGCTCACCATCCGCAACGCCTGATCGCGGGCCGCGGCCGGGCACGGCCTGCCCGGCGGGCGTCCCTGCCGCCTGCCGCCCTGACCCGCGCTACTGCCGGGTCTTGGTGGGAATCTGATTGAACGGCAGGCCGCGGTCGGCGCGCATGTCAGCCGGCAGGCCGAGCACCCGTTCGGCGATGATGTTGCGCAGGATCTCGTCGGTGCCGCCCTCGATGCGGGTGGCCGGCGAGCGCAGCAGCATGGCCTGGAACCGGCCGGCGGCCTCCACCTGCGCGGGGTCGGTCATGATGCCGGCCTGCCCCTGCAGATCGAGCGCGAACATCGCGATCTCCTGCAGCGTCTGGCCGGCCACCAGCTTGCCGATCGAGTTCTCGGGGCCGGGGGTCTCGCCGCGCGAGAGCGCCGAGATGCTGCGGTAGGCGGTGTAGCGCAGACCGCTGGTGCGCACCGCCCAGGTGGCCAGCTTCGAGCGCACCGCCGGGTCATCGATGGCCAGCCCGTTGCCGGTGTCGAACTGGCAGCAGAAGTCGAGCAACTCGGGGAAGCCGGTGGGCATGCCCGCGCCGATGGACAGGCGCTCGTTCATGAGCGTGGTGAGCGAGACCTTCCAGCCCTGACCGGGCGCGCCCAGGCGCTGGTCGTCGGGAATGCGCAGGTCGGTGAAGAAGACCTCGTTGAAGCCCGACTGGCCATTGACCTGCTTGATGGGCCGCACCTCGATGCCGGGGCTCTTCATGTCGATGAAGAACATGGTCAGGCCGTCGTGCTTGGCCACGCCCGGATCGGTGCGCGTGAGCAGGATGGCGTGGTTGGAGTAGTGCGCGCCGCTGGTCCAGATCTTCTGGCCGTTGACCACCCAGTGATCGCCCTGCTTCTCGGCGCGGGTGCGCAGACCGGCCAGGTCGGAGCCGGCCACCGGCTCGGAGAAGAGCTGGCACCACACCGCCTCGCCCGAGGCGAGCGGCGGCAGGTAGCGACGCTTCTGGTCCTCGGTGGCGTAGGTCATCATGGTGGGCGCGCACATGCCCTGGCCGATCAGGAAGGGCGAGGACAGCTTGGCGTAGACGCCCTCCTCCTGCTGCCAGATCACCCGTTCGATGGGCGTGGCGCCACGGCCGCCGTACTCTCTGGGCCAGTGCAGGCAGGCCCAGCCGCCGTCGTACTTGCGCTTCTGCCAGGCCTTGCCGGCCGCGAGCACGTCGCCGCTGCGCAGCGCGGGCTGGCCGAAGCCGGCGGTTTCGAGCTCGGCGCGCAGCTCGTGCGGGGCATTGGCCTCGATCCAGGCGCGGGCCTGGGCACGGAATTCGGCTTCCTGGGGGGTGTCGGCGAAGTTCATGGCGGGTGCGGGTCCTGGCAGGTCGCGGTGGTGCGGTATGGCGGCGTCTTGGGGTGCGGGTGCGGGTGTGGCGGAGGGTGCGGGCAGCGCGCGGGTTCAGGCCGCGCGGGCCTCGCGCAGGCGCTGCACCAGCAGGTCTTCCCAGACCGAGAGCGCGCCCAGCGAGACCGCCAGCAGGTTGGCGCGGCGGTAGTAGAGGTGGCAGTCGAACTGCCAGGTGAAGCCCATGCCGCCGTGCACCTGGATGTTGTTGCGCGCGCAGTGCTGGAAGGCCTGCGTGGCGCTCACCCGCGCGGTGGCTGCTGCCTGCGGCAGCTCGTCGGCGTCATTGGAGAGCGCCCAGGCCGCGTAGTAGGCATTGGAGCGCGCGAGCGTGGCCGAGACATACATGTCGGCCAGCATGTGCTTGATGGCCTGCATGGAGCCGATGGGCCGCCCGAAGGCGAAGCGCTCGAGCGCGTAGTCGCGGGCCATCTCGAGCGCGCGGTCGGCGCCGCCGATCTGCTCGAAGGCCATCAGCACGGCGGCGCGGTCGAGCACCTTCTCGAGCACGCGCCAGCCCAGGCCGGCCTCGCCCAGCCGCTCGGCGGGCGCATCGGCCAGCTCGATGCGGGCATGGCTGCGGGTGGGGTCGATGGTGCTCACCGGGGTGCGTACCACGCCCGGGCCGGCCAGATCGACCAGGTAGAGCGACAGGCCGGTATCCCCGGGCTTGTCGGTGGCGGCCACCACCGCGAAGTCGGCGATGTCGCCATCGGCCACGGCGAGCTTGACGCCGCTGACCGACACCGCACCAGCGCGATCGGTGGCCAGCGTGCTCACCGACCCCGGACCCACCCGGCCCGGCGCCTCGGCCAGGGCCAGGGTGGCAATGCTGCGGCCGGCGGCCAGGCCAGGCAGGCGGGCGGTCTTCTGGGCCTCGGTGCCGACCAGCATCAGGCACTCGGCGGCCAGCGCGATGCTGGAAGACCAGGGCACCGGCGCCACCGCGCGACCGAGTTCCTCGGCGATCACGCAGGCCTCGAGATAGCCCGCGCCCAGACCGCCATAGGCCTCGGGGATGGAGGCGCCGAGGTAGCCGAGCTCGCCCAGCGCGCGCCACAACTCGGCGTCATGCGACTGCGGGCCGTCGAGCACGGCGCGCACGGCGTTGCGGTCACAGCGATCGGCAAGGAAGCGGCGGACCTGTTCCTTGAGCTGCTTCTGGTCGGAGGAGAAGTCGAATTCCATCGTGAGCCCCGGTTGCGAACCGCTCCGATGGTAGTCGAAGGCCGGGCGCGCTTTGCGACAGCCGCGGGCAGCGCGGGTCCGAAAGCCCGCTCGCGCGGGTTGGCCGGCGCGGCCCGCGCTGACGATAATCGGCGCCACCCATTGCCCGGGCCCAGGCCCGCCAGGCGCTTGCCGCCACCCTCCAGGAACCCGCTCCCATGACCCAGAAACTCTGCGAAGGCCGCGTGGCGATCGTCACCGGCGCCGGCCGCGGCATCGGCCGCCAGTACGCCCTGCTGCTCGCCGCGCACGGCGCGCGCGTGGTCGTCAACGACCTTGGCGGCGCGCGCGACGGCACGCCGGGGCAGGACGACGAGCCGCCGGCCGAGGCGGTGGTGCGCGAGATCCGCGCCGCTGGCGGCGAGGCGGTGGCCAACCGCGAGAGCTGCGCCGACTGGAAGGCGGCCGGGCGCCTCGTGCAGCAGGCGGTGGACACCTGGGGCCGGCTCGATGTGCTGGTGAACAACGCCGGCATCCTGCGCGACCGCATGCTCACCAACATGACCGAGGAGGAGTGGGACGCGGTGATCTCGGTGCATCTGAAGGGCACCTTCGCGCCCATGCACCACGCCGCCAATCACTGGAAGAACCGTCACAAGGCGGGTGATACCGATCTGGCCGGCCGCGTGATCAACACCACCTCGGTGTCGGGCGTGTTCGGCAACGTGGGCCAGGCCAACTACGGCGCGGCCAAGGCGGGCATTGCGTCCATGAGCATCATCGCCGCTCGCGAACTGCGCCGCTACGACGTCACCGTCAACGCGATCTCACCGCATGCCTACACCCGCATGACCGCGGACCTGCGCGCGCAGACCGACGAGGAGATCGCGCTGCGCGACCCGAAGTGGATCGCGCCCATCGTGGTGTGGTTGGCCAGCCGCGAGAGCAGCCATGTGACCGCCCGCGTGATCGACGCCGGTGGCGGCAGCTTCGGCGTGATGGAAGGCTGGCGCCTGGGCCCGAGCACCCCGCAGGTGGCCGATCCGCGCGAGGTGGGCGCGCTGCTCACCGAGATGGTGAAGCAGGCTCAGCCCAACATGGGGATGAACGCGAAGCCGGCGGAGATCTGAGAAACCGTCTGGGCGCGGGGCCTGGCGTCGCGGTCAGCGGTCGGTGGCCAGGTAGCCAGCCCTGGCCCCGGAAGTGAGCAGGCCGCGCCAGCAGTCGATCCCGTCAGGCTTCCTGGAAAGCCGCTTGAGCATGAAGCGCAGAGGGCCGCGGTCGCGGAACATGACCTCGGCCCATTCCCGGTTGGCCCAGACCACCGTGCCGCTTTCGCCGTGCATCCAGCCTTTCCGGCCATCGTGCAGGACGTACACGATCTTGCCGGGCATGGCGACGAGGTCGAGCGACTCGATGTATTCGAACCGAAGCCGGGCCACATCAGCCAGCGCGCTGGCAATGCATTGGGCCGCGTTCATGGCGCAACCCGTTGTGCCGGGAAGGTCTCGTCCGTGGGCTGATGCGGACGGCGCGCGCAGGGCGCGAGATGCATGCTGGACTCCTCTTTAGCAGTGATTGAGCCGGTTGGCAGGGGCCTGCAATTCGGATGAACTCGCCCCGGGAAACATCCTGAAACGGTGCAAGGCTACGTGGCGTGAGGCTCATCCGGTGAGCCCGCCCGCTCAGGCCACCACCCCCGCCGCGCGCAGGGCCGCGCGCTCATCGGCGGGCACGCCGAGTTCCGCCAGCAAGGCCTGCGTGCTGTCGCCCAGCGCCGTCGTGCCGCGATACACACCGGGGGTGCCGGCAAACACCGTGAGCGCGCCGTGGCGCCGGTACGCGCCCCACTGCGGATGCTCGGCCGGCAGGGTCAGCCCCTGCTCAATCGCCTGCGGGTCGCGCAGGAAAAAGGCATCGGGCGTGGCGGCATCGGCCTGCACGCAGCCCAGGCCGCGGCTGGCCAGCCGCGCCTCCCATTGGGCGGCCGGCGCCTGCGCGAACAGCCGGGTCAGGGCCTTGGTCACCGCCGCGCCGCCCTCACGGGCCGCTGAATAGTCCAGCGCCAGCGCGGGCTCGGCGGCGACCTCGGTGGCGAGGTGCGCGCGCAGCCCGTCCCAGGCCGCCGGGCTGTCGATGCCGAGGAACACCCAGCCGCTCTGCGCGCGGTACAGGCGCCACAACGGGTGCAGCCCGAAGCCGGCGCGATCGGGCATCGGCCGCGCGGGCTTGCCGGGCCAGGTGATGGCGTCATCGAAGTTGGCCCAGGCGTTGGTGCCGAACATGTCGATGAAGATGGCCTGCCCGATGCCCAGGCGTCGGCGCGCGGTGAGGCCGAGCAGCGCCGCCGAGCACACCACCAGCGAGGTGTTGGGGTCGGGGTTGACCTCGTTGGCGCGCATCAGCCGGCGCGCGGTCTCGCGCAACTGCGCCTCGTCCATGGTGCCCGGCTCGGGTGGCCCGCCGATCTGCCACAGCACGCCGCCCATGGCCGCGCCGGGGATCGGATGGGTGGAGGGCCGAAGCGCCCCCGGGCCGGCCGGGCCGTAGCCGTTGGCCGAGAGATAGACCAGGCGCGGATTGATCGCGCTCAGCTGCGCCCAGGCAAGCCCCAGGCGCTCGGGCACGCCCGGCCGGTAGTTGTGGATGAAGACATCGGCGCCGGCGACGATGCGCTGGGCGAGCTCGCGCGCGCGTGGCTGCTTGAGGTCGAGCGCGATGCTCTCCTTGCCGGTGTTGACCCGGGCTGCGCCCAGACCCGGCGCCATGCCGCGAAAGGGATCGCCCTCGATCGGCTCGAACTTGATGACCCGCGCGCCCATGTCGGCGAGCAGCGAGGCCCCGAAGGGCGCGGCGATGATGGTGGCGGCCTCGACCACCGTGACGCCGGCAAGCGGCGGCGGCCGGCGCAGCGCGGGCGCGGCGACGGCGGGCGCGGCAGCCGCGGGCATCGCTTCGGCCGCCGGGGGTGTGGACTGCCCGGAGGCCGCCGACGCGCCCGCCCCGGCGCAGCGCGCCATCACCTGCGCGGTGTGCTCACCCACCCGAGGCGCGCGCTCGCCCACCCGGCCCGGCGAGCCGGTGAGATTGGCAAGCAGGCCGAGCTGCGAGCCGCCGCCCGCGAGCGGCACGGCGTGGCCGTTGGCGGTGACATCGGGGTCGGACAGCGCCTGCTGCGTGGTCTGGTAGGGATGCGAGGCGACGCCGCCGTCGGCAATGAAGATCCGCTGCCACTCCTCGGCGCTCTTCTGCTGCAGGCGGGCCAGCATGAGGCTGCGGAAGGCCTCGCGCTTGTCCTCGGGCCACAGCTCGGTCGGCCCGGGCTCGCCCAGCGCCTCGAAGGCGTCGGTGAGCCCGACCGCATCGACGAAGTGCCGGAACAGATGCGGCAGCAGGTTGCCCATCTGCAGCCACTGACCATCGGCCGCGCGCAGCGGGTGGTAGTTGAGCGTGGGCATCACGGTGAGCGGATCGGGCGGCGCGGGCAGCGCGGCCTCGCCCCGCGCGAGCAGCCAGGCGTTGGCCTGGCCGAACAGGACGTTGTTCATCTCGTAGGCCAGCAGGCCGCGCGCCAGCGAGGTCTCCAGCACCTGGCCCACGCCGTCGCGCTCGCGCGCGTGCAGGGCCGCGAGCACCCCGGCGAGCAGCGACTGCGAGGCGGCATGGGTGGCCACCTGCAGCGCCGCATACACCGGGCCGTCGCGCGAGGCCGCGCCCCGAAACTGCAGCATGCGGCCCACCCGCGCGGCAACCAGTGCCTCGCTGGCCGGGTAGCCGGCATACGGACCGGTGCGCCCGAAGGCGCTCACCCAGCCGATGATCAGCCGCGGATTGATCGCGGCCAGCGCGGCATCGCCGGCCAGGTCCTGCGGCTGGGCCGGGCCGCGCACCCAGACATCGGCATGGCGGGCGAGCGCCGCGCGGCCGGCGGCATCGCCTTCGGCCAGCACCACGCTCTGCTT
>JBIKWU010000020.1:0-26136 GCA_044356115.1 Burkholderiaceae bacterium | reverse complement strand
AGGCGCTGGGTGAACTCGACGAAGGCCTGCTTGAGACGCGCGAGATCGTGGCCGTAGGTCTCCATGTGATCGGCGTCGATGTTCGTGATCACCGCGATCATCGGCGTGAGATTCAGGAAGGAGGCATCGGACTCGTCGGCCTCGACCACGATGGTGTCGCCGCTGCCGAGCCGCGCGTTCGCGCCGGCACTCAACAGCCGTCCGCCGATCACGAAGGTGGGATCCATGCCACCAGCGGCGAGCACCGAGGCCACCAGGCTGGTGGTGGTGGTCTTGCCATGCGTGCCGGCGATCGCCACGCCCTGCTTGAGCTTCATCAGCTCGGCGAGCATCAGCGCGCGCGGCACCACCGGCAGCCGCCGCGCGCGGGCGGCGATCACCTCGGGGTTGTCGCCGCGGACCGCGGTGGACACCACCACGCAGTCGGCGCCGTCGATGTGGGCGGCGTCGTGGCCGAGCGAGACCCGCGCGCCCAGGCCGGCCAGGCGCCGGGTCGTGGCGCTGTCGGCGGCGTCGGAGCCGCTGATCCGGTAGCCGAGGTTGAGCAGCACCTCGGCGATACCGCTCATGCCCGAGCCCCCGATGCCCACGAAGTGGATCTGGCGGACCTTGTGCTTCATGCCCGCGCTCCCCGGCGGCCGGCCGCGGCCTCGCAGGCATCGGCGACCGCGCCGGTGGCATCGGGCCGGGCCGCGGCGCGGGCCTGTTCGGCCATGCGCAGCAGGGCTGCGCGATCGGTGCCGCCGATCAGCGCGGCCAGCGCGGCGGCGCTGGCCTGCGCCTGCGGCAGCAGCCAGGCCGCGCCACGCTCGGACAGGAAGCGCGCGTTGCCGGTCTGATGGTCGTCGACCGCGTGCGGATAGGGCACGAGCACCGCCGGTACCCCGGCGGCGGCGAGTTCGGCCACGGTCATGGCACCGGCGCGACACACCGCGAGGTCGGCCGCGGCGAACTCGGCAGCCATGTCATCGATGAACTCGCGCACGTCGGCCTCGACGCCGGCCTCGCGGTAGGCCTGTGCCACCGCCGCGGCCTGGCCCCGGCCGCACTGGTGAACCACCACGGGTCGGCTCGCCGGCGCGATCAGGGCGAGCGCGGCGGGCAGCGCCTGGTTGAGCGCCTGCGCCCCGAGGCTGCCGCCCACCACCAGCAGGCGCAGCGGGCCCTGGCGACCGGCCCAGCGCTCGGTGGGCGCCGGCAGCGCCGCGATGTCGGCGCGCACCGGATTGCCGGTCCAGACCGCGCCGGCAAGCGTGCCGGGGAAGGCCTCGAGCACGGTGTCGGCGATGCGGGCCAGCACGCGATTGGCCAGACCCGCAACCGAGTTCTGCTCGTGCAGCACCAGGGCGCGGCCGCTCAGGCGGGTCATGAGCCCGCCCGGGAAGCTGACATAGCCGCCCAGACCGAGCACCACCGCCGGCCGTTCGGCGCGCAGCGCCTGCCCGCTCTGCCAGCAGGCCCGCAGCAGGTTCCAGGGCAGCATCAGCCGGGTGCGCAGGCCCTTGCCCCGCAGTCCGCCGAAGCGCACCGCGCGCATCGGGATGCCGTGCCGGGGGACCAGGTCGGCTTCCATGCCGGCGGGGTTGCCCAGCCAGACCACGTTCCAGCGGCGGCGGCGCATCTCGCCGGCGACCGCCAGGCCGGGCATCACGTGCCCGCCGGTGCCGCCCGCCATGATCAGGATGGTGCGGGTCATCGGGCGCTGCGCATCAGATGACGCGTCTCGAAGTCGATGCGCAGGAGCAGCGCCAGGGCGATGCAGTTGACCAGCACGCCCGAACCGCCGTAGCTCATCAGCGGCAGCGTGAGACCCTTGGTGGGCAGCAGACCGAGGTTAACCCCCATGTTCACGAAGGTCTGGAAGCCCAGCCAGATGGCCACGCCCTTGGCGACCAGGCCGTTGAACACGCGGTCGAGCGTGATCGCCTGCCGGCCGATCTCGAAGGCACGGCGCGTCAGCCAGTAGAAGAGCGACACCACCACCAGCACGCCGATCAGGCCGAGTTCCTCGCCGATCACCGCCAGCAGGAAGTCGGTATGGGCCTCGGGCAGGTAGTGCAGCTTCTCGATCGATCCGCCCAGGCCCACGCCGGTGAGCTCGCCGCGACCGAAGGCGATCAGCGAGTGGGTGAGCTGGTAGCCCTTGCCCAGCGGATCGGCGAAGGGATCGAGGTAGGCGAAGATGCGTTCGCGCCGCCAGGGCGAGAGCCAGATCAGCAGCCCGAAGGTGGTGCCCAGGATGCCGATCAGGCCGACGAACAGGCGGTTGCTGACCCCGCCCAGGAACAGCATGCCCATGGCGATCGCGCAGATCACCACGAAGGCGCCGAGATCGGGTTCGAGCAGCAGCAGCAGGCCGATCAGGCCCACCGCCGTGCCGATCGGCAGGAAGCCCTTGGAGAAGCGCTTGATGTGCTCCTGCTTGCGCACGATGTAGCTGGCCGCGTAGAGGATCACGAACAGCTTCATCAGCTCCGAGGGCTGCAGGCTGAGCGGGCCGAGCGAGAGCCAGCGGCGGGCGCCGTAGACCACCTTGCCGATGCCGGGGATGAGCACCAGCACCAGCAGCACCATGGTCAGCACGAACAGCTTGGGTGAGAGCGACTCCCAGACCCGCATCGGAATGCCGAAGGCGACGATGCCCAGGAGCGTGCCGAGGCAGATCGCGAAGGCGTGCCGCATCAGGAAGTGGTGCGGCTTGTAGGCCGCGAACTTGGGCGAGTCGGGCAGCGCGATCGAGGCGGAGTAGACCATCACCAGGCCCAGCGCCAGCAGCGCGCCGGCGACCCACAGCAGCGAGGTGTCGACGATCTGGGCCTGCGCGATGCCGACCGGCCGTTCACCGGCGCGCTCGCCGCGTCGCCACGCGAGCATCTGGCTCAGCATGGCACCCCCGCATCGAGGGCCAGCGCCCTGACCGCGTCCACGAAGACCTCGGCCCGGTGGGCATAGTTGCGGAACATGTCGAAGCTGGCGCAGGCCGGCGACAGCAGCACCGCGTCACCGAGCACGGCGATCTCGCGGGCACGGCTCACCGCCTCCTCGAGGCTGGCGCAGTCGACCAGCAGCGCCGGGGTGCCGGCAAGCGCGGCGCGCAGCCGCGGCGCATCCTGCCCGATCAGGAACACCGCTCGCGCATGGGCGGCGACCGGCGCCGCGAGGGGACTGAAGTCCTGGCCCTTGCCCTCGCCGCCGGCGATCAGCAGGCAGCGCTTGCCCAGGCCCGAGAGCGCGGCCACCGTGGCCCCCACGTTGGTGCCCTTGCTGTCGTCGTAGTACTCGACATCATCGATCACCGCGATCAGCTCGCAGCGATGCGGTTCGCCCTCGAACACCCGCAACCCGTGCAGCAAGGTCGCGGTGGGCAGACCGAGCGCGCCGGCGATCGCCAGCGCGGCCAGGGCATTGCCGTGGTTGTGCGTGCCGCGGATGCGCAGCGCGTCGGCGGGCATCAGGCGGCGCAGCAGCGGCAGCGGCGCCTCGCGACGACGCCGCGGCGAACCGGGCGCTTCCTCGCCCGGCACCGCCGCCGCGAGCCAGCGCAGACCGCCCTCGTGGACGATGCCGAAGTCGCCGGCCTGGCCCGGCGCCGAGGCGCCGAAAGAGGCCTGACGCGCGCCGGCGGGCGGCGCGGTGAGCGGATCGTCGCGGTTCCACACACAGGCGCGCGCGCCACGCCAGAGGCGCTGCTTGGCGGCGGCGTAGCTCGCCATGTCGGCGTGCCAGTCGAGATGGTCCTGGGTGATGTTCAGGATCGCGGCCACGTCGGGTGCCAGGCTGTCGGTCAGCGCCAGCTGAAAGCTCGAGAGCTCGAGCACCCAGACCTCGGGCAGGCGGGCCGGGTCGGGCACCTCGCCGCAGGCGACCAGTTGCTCGCGCAGGGCATCGAGCACCGCCGGCGCGATGTTGCCGGCCACCGCCGCGCGCAAGCCGGCGTGGCTGCAGAGGTGACCGACCAGCCGGGTGGTGGTGGTCTTGCCGTTGGTGCCGGTGATCGCCGCCACGCGCGGCCGGTAGCCCTGCTCGCCGAGCAGGGCGAGCGCCTGCGCGAAGAGCTCGATCTCGCCCACCACCGGCACGCCGCGCTCGCGGGCCAGAGCGTGGAAGGCCGCGCCCTCGCCGATCTCGATCGACAGACCCGGGCTCCACGCGACCAGGTCCACGCCCTCGAGCAGCGCAGCCGTGAGCGGACCGCCAGAGAAGCTCGCGCCGGGCAGGTCTTGGCGAAGCTCGGCCAGCCGGGGCGGCGCCTCGCGGGTGTCGGCCACCGACAGCAGCGCGCCACGAAAGACCGCCCAGCGCGCCATCGCGAGGCCGGAATCGCCCAGGCCAAGCACCAGCACGCGGCGGCCGGCGAGGTCGAAGAGCGGCAGCTGGGCGGTCACGACGCTCACCGGATCTTCAGCGAGGACAGGCCGAACAGCACCAGCATCATGGTCACGATCCAGAACCGGACCACCACCTGGCTTTCCTTGACCCCGCCCACCTCGAAGTGGTGGTGCAGCGGCGCCATGCGGAAGATGCGTCGCCCCTCGCCGTAGCGCCGGCGGGTGTACTTGAACCAGCCAACCTGCAGCATCACCGACAGGGTCTCGGCGACGAACACGCCGCCCATGATGAACAGCACGATCTCCTGACGGACCACCACCGCGACCGTGCCCAGCGCGCCGCCCAGGGCGAGCGCGCCGACATCACCCATGAAGACCTGCGCGGGGTAGGCGTTGTACCAGAGGAAGGCCAGGCCCGCGCCGGCGATCGCGCCGCAGAACACGGTGAGTTCGCCGGCCCCCGGGATGTACGGAATCAGCAGGTACTTCGCGAACACCGAGTTGCCGGTCACGTAGGCGAACAGGCCCAGCGCCGAGCCGACCAGCACGGCCGGCATGATCGCCAGCCCGTCGGCGCCATCGGTGAGGTTGACCGCATTGCTCGTGCCCACGATCACCAGGAAGCTGAGCACGATGAAGCCGAACACGCCCAGGGGATAGGCCACGTTCTTGAAGAAGGGCACGATCAGGTCGGCCTTGGGCGGCAGGTCCATGGCCAGCCCGGACGAGAGCCACTGGCCGAAGAGATCGAAGGCCTGGGCGTTGGACTGCGCCGGCACCGCGAAGGCCAGCCACACCGCGGCCGCCAGCCCGATCAGCGACTGCCAGAAGAACTTCTCGCGCGAGGCCATGCCCTTGGGGTCGCGGTGGACCACCTTGCGGTAGTCGTCGACCCAGCCGATGGCGCCGAAGCCCAGGGTGACGATCAGCACCACCCACACGAAGCGGTTGGAGAGGTCGGCCCACAGCAGCGTGGCGGCACCCACCGCCACCAGGATCAGCGCCCCGCCCATGGTGGGCGTACCCGACTTGGCCAGGTGGGTCTGCGGTCCGTCGGTGCGCACCGCCTGCCCGATCTTCATGGCGGTGAGCCGACGGATCAGCGCCGGCCCGGCGAGCAGGCCGATCAGCAGCGCGGTGAGCGTGGCCAGCACCGCGCGCAGCGTGATGTAGTTGAAGACCGAGAAGCCGCGGATATCGCGGGCCAGCCACTGGGCGAGCTCGAGCAGCACCTAGTGCGCTCCCGCCGGCTCGGGCGCGCCCGACAGCGCGGCCACCACCCGCTCCATGCGCATCGAGCGCGAGCCCTTCACCAGCACCGTGGCCGGCGCCACCGCCAGCGGGGCGAGCCGCGCGAGCAGCGCCTCGAGCCCGCCGAAGGCCTCGAAGCCGCGGACGCCGGCCTCGTGCACCGCCCGGCCGGTCGCATCGCCCAGCGCGAGCAGATGGTCGACGCCACGGCTCGCGGCATAGGCCACCACCTCGCGGTGGAACTGCTCGCCCTGCGAACCGACCTCGCCCATGTCACCCAGGACCAGCACCCGCGGGCGGGCAGCGGCGGCCAGGACGTCGATCGCGGCGCGCACCGAATCGGGGTTCGCGTTGTAGCTGTCGTCGATCAGGCTGGCACCGCCCGGGCAGGCGATGCGCGTCAGTCGGCCGCTGACCGGCCGGAAGGCGGCCAGCCCGGCCGCGATGCCGGCGGGATCGATGCCGATCGCGCTGGCGCAGGCGGCGGCGGCCAGGGCATTGCGCACGTTGTGTGCGCCGGCGATCGCCAGACGCACCGACACCACGGCGGCGCCGATGTGCATCTCGAAGTCCTCGGGCCGCGCTGCCGGATCGGCGCGGACCTCGCACTGCGGGCTCAGGCCGAAGCGCAGGCAGGCCCGCGCGCCAGCGATGTCGGCCCACAGCGCGGTGTGCTCGTCGTCGCCCGGAAACACCGCCACGCCCTCGGGTGGCAGCGCGGCGATCGCCGCGCCGTTCTCGATCGCGGTGGCGCGCACCGTGCCCATGAATTCCTGGTGCTCGCGCTGGGCGTTGTTGACCAGCGCCACGGTGGGCGCGGCCAGGCCGGCGATCCACGCGATCTCGCCGGGGTGGTTCATGCCCAGTTCGACCACCGCGGCCTGATGCTGCGGGCCGAGTTCGAGCAGCGTGGCTGGCACGCCGATCTCGTTGTTGAGGTTGCCGCGGGTGGCGAGGCGACCCTCGGCGCCGAAGCGGGCGGCCAGGATGGCGGCGATCATCTCCTTGACCGTGGTCTTGCCGTTGCTGCCGGTGACCGCGATCAGCGGCAGGCGGAATCGCCCCCGCCAGGCTGCGCCGAGTTCGCCGTAGGCGCGACGGGTGTCGGCCACCAGCAGCGCCGGCCCCGCGACACCGGGCGGCAGGCGCTCGGCCAGCACCGCCGCGGCGCCGGCCCGGAAGGCCTCGGCGAGAAAGTCGTGCGCATCGAAGCGCTCACCGCGCAGGGCCACGAAGAGCGAGCCCGGGGCGATGCGTCGCGAGTCGGTACACACCGCGGTGATGCGCGTGGCGCCATCGCCCGACAGCCGCGCGCCGGCGATCCAGCCCTGGGCCTCGCGCAGCTCAAACATCGGGCACGCTGGCAGCCACTTCGGCCGAACGCAGGCCGGTCTCGATGCGGGCGCGTGCCTCAAGGCCGCGCATCACCTGCTCGGCATCGGAGAAGGGCAGGCGCTGACCGCGGATTTCCTGGTACGTCTCGTGGCCCTTGCCCGCGATCAGGATCACGTCGTCGCGCCCGGCCGACTCGACCGCGATCGCGATCGCGCGGGCACGGTCGAGCTCGGTCGCGAAGGGCTCGCGGGTGAGCCCGGCGCGCAGGTCGGAGACGATGCGGAAGGGTTCCTCGTCGCGCGGGTTGTCCGAGGTGATCACCAGCCGGTCGGCGCTGCGCTGGGCCACGTGTCCCATCATCGGCCGCTTGCCGGGATCGCGGTTGCCGCCTGCGCCGAACACGCACCAGAGGGCGCCGCCACGCGACATCGCCACCGGGCGCAGCGCCTCGAGGGTGCGGGCCAGCGCATCGGGGGTATGGGCATAGTCGACCACCGCCAGGGGCCCGCCGGGCATGCCCAGGCGCTGCATGCGGCCGGCCACCGGGCGGATGCGGGCAAGCCGCGCCGCGGCCTCGTCGATCGAGCAGCCCAGCGCGAGCCAGCAGCCGGCGGCCGAGAGCGCGTTGGAGACGTTGAACCGCCCGAGCAGTTCCAGACGAACCTCGGCGCGGCCGAAATCGCCCCCCAGGATCAGCAGGATGCCGGTGGCATCCTCGACGATGCGCTCGGCCAGCAGCAGACGGTCGCCGCGGGCCCCGTGCTGACCCGGCGCCTGGCCGTGCAGGACGCGCAGCACCGGCGCCTCGCGTTCGACGGCATCGAGCGCCTGCAGCATGGTCAGGCTGGCGGGATCGTCGCCGTTGAGCACCGCGGCGCGCAGCGAGGGCCAGGCAAAGAGCCGGGCCTTGGCCTCGGCGTACGCGGCCATCGACCCGTGGTAGTCGAGGTGATCGCGGGTGAGGTTCGTGAACGCGGCCACCTCCACCCGGGTGCCCGTCAGGCGCAGCTGGTCGAGGCCGATCGACGAGGCCTCCAGGGCCACGGTGCGGGCGCCACGCTCGGCAAAGCCGGCCAGGGCGCGCTGCAGCGACAGGGCGTCGGGCGTGGTGAGATCGGCGCCGCCCAGCGAGGCCGGGCTGTCGTCCGTGACCAGCGCGGTGCCCAGCGTGCCGACCACGGCCGAGGGCCGGTTCGGCTCGGCAAGCCCGCGCGCCACCCATTGCGAGACGCTGGTCTTGCCGTTGGTGCCGGTGACCGCCACCACCCGCAGCCGATCGGCGGAGCGGCCGTGGAACTCGGCCGCGATCGGCCCGGCCAGGGCCCGCAGGCCGAACACGCCGAGCGTGGAGGCGGCCTCGCCCACCGCGCGGGCATCGCCACCGTCGGCCTCGTAGAGCACCACCGCGGCGCCGCGCGCGAGCGCATCGCCGATGTGGCGACGCCCATCCTCGTTGCGACCGGGGCAGGCGAAGAAGGCGTCACCGGGACGTATCTCGCGGCTGTCGGCGATCAGCCGCGCGCCGTGCCCGAGGCGGGCGCGCAGCCAGCGGCCGATGGCGGCGGCCTCGCGCTCGCGCGGGGACAGCCCGGCGGACGGGAGTGCCGAGGGAACTGCGTTCACTGGGTCTCCTTGACCGGGTCGACCGGAATCACCTGCCGGACCTGGGGCGAATCGGGCGCGATGCGCAGCGTGCGCATCACGTCGCCGGTGATCTGGGCGAAGACTGGCGCGGCCACTTCGCCGCCGTAGTGCCGGCCCGCCGAGGGCTCGTCGACCATGACCGCGACCACGATCCGCGGATCGGATACCGGCGCGAAGCCGACGAAGGACGCGATGTACTTGTTGACGTAGCGCCCGCCCTCGAGCTTGTGGGCGGTACCGGTCTTGCCGGCCACGCGGTAGCCGGGGATCTGCGCCTTGGGCGCGGTGCCACCAGGCCCGGCGGCCATCTCGAGCATGCGGCGCACCGCCTGTGCGGTGGCGGGCTCCATCACCTTCACGCCGGCCGCCGGCTCGCTCAGGCGCAGCATCGACAGGGGCACCATGTCGCCGTCGCGCGCGAACACGGTGTAGGCGCGGGCGAGCTGGATCAGCGACACCGAGATGCCATGCCCGTAGGAGATGGTGGCCTGATTGATCGGCCGCCACGAGCGCGGCGGCATCACCCGACCGGCCACCGCCCCGGGAAAGCCCAGCTCGGGCGGCTGGCCGAAGCCGACCGCGGTGAGCATGTTCCACATGGTCTCGGGCGCGAAGCTGAGCGCGATCTTGGCGGTGCCCACGTTGGAGGACTTCTGCAGCACTTCCTCGACCGTGAGCGCGCCGTGCGGATGCGAGTCGCCGATGGTGGCCGAACCGATGGTCATGCGGCCCGGCGCGGTCTGGATCACGCTGTGCGGCGCGTAGCGGCCCGACTCGATCGCCAGCGCGGTGGTGAACGGCTTCATGGTCGAGCCAGGCTCGAAGGTGTCGGTGATCACCCGGTTGCGCAATTGCGCGCCCGAGAGCTGGCCGCGCTCGTTGGGGTTGTAGGTGGGCAGGTTGGCGAGCGCCAGCACCTCGCCGGTGCGCGCATCGAGCACCACCGCCGCGCCGGCGCGGGCGCGGTGCTCGCGCAGCGCATCGCGCAGGGCGCTGACGGCGTGGAACTGGATCTTGGCGTCGATCGAGAGCTGGAGGTCCCGGCCATCGAGCGGCTCGCGCAGGGTGCCCACGTCCTCGAACACCCGGTGCAGGTTGTCGCGCAGCACACGCCGGCTGCCCGGGCGCCCGGCCAGCTCCTTCTGCCGGGCGAGCTCCATGCCCTCCTGGCCGATGTCCTCGACGTTCGTGAAGCCCACCACGTGGGCCAGTGCCTCGCCCTCGGGATAGAAGCGCTTGTACTCCGGCCGCTGGTGCAGCCCGGGGATGCCCAGCGCGCGGACCTTCTCGGCGACGTCGGCCTCGACCTGGCGCTTGAGGTACACGAAGGTCTTGCCCTCGGCGCCGAGCCGCTGGTGGATCTCGGCGGTCGACATCTGCAGCAGTCGCGCCAGCTCGGCGAACTGCTCGGGGCTGGCCTTGACCTCGTCGGGCGTGGCACACACCGCGCGCGCCGGCAGGCTGGAGGCCAGCACCATGCCGTTGCGATCGAGGATCTTGCCGCGCGAGGCCGGCAGTTCCATGGTGCGGCCGTAGCGCGACTCGCCCTGACGCTGAAGGAAGTCGTTGGTGAAGAGCTGCAGCCAGATCGCCCGGCCGATGAGCGCCAGGAAGGCGAGCGCGATCAGCATCATCACCACCCGCGAGCGGATCGCGGGCAGCTTGATCCGCAGCAGCGGATTGGCCGAGTAGGGCAGGCTGCGGCTCACCGCGAGGCCTCCCGGGCGCGGGCCTCGGCGACCACGTCGATGCTCAGGTGCAGGGTGCGCTCGGCGGCCACCGGCTGCATGGCCATCGTCTTGCGGGCACGGGCGTCGATCAGCGAGACCTTCGACAGGCCGGTCTGCTCGAGCTGCAGCTGGTCCCACTGCACCTCGAGCTGCTGGGCGCGCGCCTGCGCGCGCTCGAGGTCGATGAACACGCGGCGCGCCCGCTGCTGCGAGGTCACCAGCGACAGCGAGCAGCCGATCAGCAACACCGCGAGCCAGAGGCAGACCTTGGTCACGGCCGCGTTTCCTCGGCCACCCGCTCGGCCACCCGCAGCACCGCCGAGCGGGCTCGCGGATTGGCCGCGCACTCGGCCTGCGAAGGCAGCACCCGCGCGACCGGCCGCAGCCGGATGCGCACGCCGGCCGCGATGCCGCCCCGCACCGGGTCGCGGGGCGCGTCGCGGCCGCTCTCGCGGGCGATGAAGCGCTTGACGATCCGGTCTTCCAGGGAATGGAAGCTGATCACCGCCAGGCGACCGCCCGGTCGCAGGCAGCCCAGCGCCGCGTTCAGGCCGTCCGTGAGCTCCTCGAGCTCATGGTTGATGAAAATCCGTACAGCCTGAAAGGTGCGTGTGGCCGGATCCTTGCCCGCCTCCGGCTTCGGGCGACGGCTGCGGACGACGCCCGCCACGAGACCGGCAAGCTCGCCGGTGCGGGCAAACGCGGCATCGCCAGCCTGCCGGCGGCGAGCAGCAATCGCCTTTGCAATGGGAACAGCAAACCGTTCTTCCCCATAGTCTTTCACCACCTCCGCGATCTGCGATTCAGGGGCCGTCAGCAGCCATTGCCGGGCCGAGAGGCCCGTGGTCGGGTCCATGCGCATGTCCAGCGGGCCGTCTTCACGGAAGCTGAACCCGCGCGCCGGGTCGTCGAGCTGGGGCGAGGACACGCCCAGGTCGAGCAGCACGCCATCGACCTGGTCATGGCCGCGGGCGGCCGCCAGGGCGGCCATCTCGGCGAAGCGTCCGTGGTCGATCGAGAAGCGGGCGTCGCCGGTCTCGTCGGCGAAGCGCCGGCCCGACGCGACCGCCTGCGGGTCGCGGTCGATGGCCACCAGCCGGCCCTTCTCGCCGAGCCGCGCGAGGATGGCGGCGCTGTGCCCGCCACGGCCATAGGTGCCATCGATGTAGATGCCGTCGGCGCGGATCGAGAGCGCCTCGACCGCGGCGTCGAGCAGGACCGGTACATGCCCCGGCTTGGCGGCATCCGCCATCACCCCTGCTCGCCCTGGAAGGAAAAGTTCGCCAGCGCCTCGGGCAGGCCGCCCTCGATCGCCTTGTTCTCCTGGTCCTCGAGGACCTTGGGATCCCAGATCTCGAAGTAGTGCTGCAGCCCCACCAGCATGACCTTCTGCTCGGTGCGCAGGCCGGCGGCCTCGCGCAGTTCGGGCGCCACCAGGATGCGGCCGGCGGAGTCCATCTCGATGTCGCTGGCGCTGCCCAGGAAGATGCGCTGCCAGGCCCGCGCCGAGAACGGCCAGGCCGCGATCTCCTGACGCTTGCGCTCCCAGGTGGCGCGCGGCAGCAGCATCAGGCAGCCGTCAGGGTGGCGCGTGAGGGTGAGGCGACCCTCGTGGAGCACCTGCAGGATGTCGCGCTGACGCGCGGGCACGGTGAGCCGGCCCTTCGAATCGAGCGTCAACGCGAAGCGTCCCTGGAGCATGGCCACTGACGTGGGCTACCGCCGTCATGGCACGGCGACCCACTACTCACCACAAAAAAACACGATCCCCCACTGTAGAGACGAAACCGGAACGGGTCAAGCCGAGACCCCTGTTTTTCCAGTCAGGACAATGACTTAACCCGGCCGTTCGGGCGGGTGAATGGCGGCTTGCGGGGGCCAGACGGCCGGATGCCACGGCCGTCGCCGGCCAGCGGCGGGCGATTCCGACCGTGGCGGTGGGA
Source organism: Burkholderiaceae bacterium (assembly GCA_044356115.1). GTDB lineage: Bacteria > Pseudomonadota > Gammaproteobacteria > Burkholderiales > Burkholderiaceae_E > Quisquiliibacterium. The sequence continues at coordinate 13,905 of JBIKWU010000020.1, read as the reverse complement.
ATGGGTGGGGATTGTCGAAAACGGGGGCGGAGCGGGGCTGTAGGCCGGATTCTGTGCGCCGGTTGCCCGGCGTGACGATCATTCCTCTGGGCGGCCGGTTGCCCGACCGCTCTGGCCACCTACCCGCACGCTCGGGCGGACCACCCTGCCCGGCGCAAGCCGGATCGCGTGCCTATTCGGTGTTGCTCCGGGTGGGGTTTGGCGTGCCGGTGATGTCGCCATCACCGCGGTGAGCTCTTACCTCGCCATTTCACCCTTGCCGGCCCCGAGGGGCTTGGGCGGTATCTTTCTGTTCCACTTTCCGTCGCCTTGGGCCTTTCGGCTTGCTGCGCCTGGCCGTTAGCCAGCACCCTGTCCTGTGGAGTCCGGACCTTCCTCCGGGTTGCCCCGGCGATCGCCCGCCCCACTCCGCCCGCGGATTGTACGCGGGCGCTCAGCGACGGATCGTCACCGCGGCCGGGTTGTCCTCGACATAGGCGCGCACGATCGCCATCACGTCGGCGTCGGCGGTGAACCCCATCTCGCGCGCCCGCCGGGTCTCGAAGCGCGCCGCCCAGGTCTTCACCAGCGCGATCACCGCCGGGTCGGGCTGGCGCTTGACCAGCGCCGCCGCGGCCTCGCCGCCGACCTCGCGCAGCGCCGCCAGGGCGTCGTGCATGGACGCGACCAGGCCGGGCAGGTTGAGCACCCGGTTCCAGCCCCAGGCCGATTCCGGCAGTTCGAGGGCGCGCAGGAACATCCCGACCACCGCGCGCGGCGAGGCCATCCACATCTCGGTGGCGAGGTCCACCGGCAGCAGGCAGGGCTGCCCGGCGAGCGGCTCGCGGATGATGCCCGAGGCAAAGCCCGAGGCCGCCCCGTTGGGCCGGCCCGGGCGCACCACCACGGTGGGCACGCGCACCGCGCGGCCATCGATGAAGCCCTTGCGGGTGTAGTCCTGCACCAGCAGCTCGCCGATCAGCTTCTGCACGCCGTAGGAGCCCTGCGGCGTGGGCGTGGTGGCATCGGTGACCACCGCGGGGAGGTCGCCGCCGAACACCGCGATGGAGCTGGAGAACAGCACCCGCGGACGGTGCCCGAGCGCGCGGCAGGCCTCCAGCAGGTTGCGCGTGCCATCGAGGTTGACCCGCATGCCGAGGTCGAAGTCGGCCTCGGCGGTGCCGCTGACCACCGCCGCGAGGTGCACGACCACGGCGGTGCCGGCATCGACCAGGGCGGCCACCGCCGACGGATCGGCGATGCTGCCGGCGACGTTACGCACCCGCGGATCGGTGATCGCGCCCTCGGTCTGGTCGAAGCAGACGATGCGCTCGATGGTCTTCGGGCCCTGCCCGGCATCGAGCGTGCCGCGATCGAGCAGGGCGCGCAGCAGTTGCTGCCCGAGAAAGCCGGCACCGCCGGTGATCAGGATGTTCATGGCTGTGGGTCCTGTGGGGTGAGTCTTGGCCTGCGACGCGAGGGCCGGTGTGGCCGGACGGCCGCGCAGGCGGACGATACCCCGATCGGGGCTTGCTTGGACGGGTGCGTTTCAGCAGGCAAGATGCCGGCATGAACCCCCTGCCCCTGGCACCGACCTGCCCGTCCCTGCGCCACCGCGATCCGCCGCGGCGCGCCCGATCGTCCTGATGCGCGCGAGCTGGCGGGCCCGGATCGCCGCCCGGCTGGTGCGCCTGCGGGTGCGGCCGGCCCTGGCCGACATGCGCGACATCGCGCGGGTGCGGCGGGCCTTCGGTCACCCCCTGCCGGCGCCCGGCGGGGTGCGCTTCACCCCGGCCCGCGTCGGCGGCGTGACCGGCGAATGGGTGGAACCGGCCCGCGGCGAGGCCCCCGACACCCTGCTCTACCTGCATGGCGGGGGCTTCGTGGGCTGCAGCCCGCGCACGCACCGCCCGCTCACCGCCGCGCTGGCGCGCCAGGGTTTCCGGGTGTTCGTGGCCGACTACCGGCTGGCGCCCGAGCATCCGTTTCCCGCCGCCCCTGACGACGCGCTCGCGGCCTGGCGCGGACTGCGGGCAGAGCACCGCGGCGGGCGGCTGGTGGTCGCCGGCGACAGTGCCGGCGGCAATCTCGCCCTGGGCCTGATGCTGGCCCTGAAGCAGGCTGGCGAGGCGCAGCCCGACGCCGCCGCGCTGTTCTCGCCCGCCACCGACCTCACCGGGGCGAGCGCCTCGCTGGTGCTCAACGCCGAGCGCGATGCGATGTTCCCGGGCGGCGAGCTCGGGCATCTCGCGCAGGCCTATCTGCAGGGAGCCGACCCGGCGCAGCCGCTGGCCTCGCCACTGCTCGGCGCGCTCGAGGGCCTGCCGCCGATCCTGCTGCATGTGGGCGCCGACGAGGCACTGCGCGACGATGCCCTGCGTCTGGCCGCGAAGGCGCAGGCCGCCGGCGTCACGGTGCAGCTCGAGGTCTTCCCCGATGTGCCGCATGTCTGGCAGCTGCTGCACCTGCTGCCCGAGGCTCGCCGCTCGGTGCGGCAGGCCGCCGGGTTCCTGCGCGAGGCCCGCCCCCGGACGGGTGACGAGCAGCTCGATGTGCTGATCGTCGGCGCCGGGCTCTCCGGCGTGGGCGCGGCGGTGCACCTGCGCCGCGAGCTGCCCGCGCTGAGCATGGCCCTGCTCGAGTCGCGCCCCGCGATCGGCGGCACCTGGGATCTGTTCCGCTACCCCGGCGTGCGTTCCGACTCCGACATGTACACGCTGGGCTACCGCTTCAAGCCCTGGCGCGCGGCCGAGGCGATCGCCAGCGGCCCGGCGATCCGCGACTACATCACCGAGACCGCCGACGAGAACGGCATCCGGCCCTTCATCCGCCATGGCCATCAGGTGATCGCCGCCGACTGGCGCGCCGCCGAGGGGCGCTGGCACGTGCAGGTGCGCCGCGACGGCGAGTCGGCGCCGCACACGCTGCGGGCCCGCGTGGTGTTCTTCTGCGGCGGCTACTACGCCTATGACCGCGGCCACCGGCCGCGCTGGCCGGGCGAGGAGCGCTTTGCCGGGCGCATGGTGCATCCGCAGTTCTGGCCCGCCGACCTCGACTGCACCGGCAGGCACGTGGTGGTGATCGGCAGCGGGGCCACCGCGGTCACGCTGGTGCCCGAGCTCGCGCGCACCGCCGCGCGGGTGACGCTGCTGCAGCGATCGCCGAGCTACCTGTTCTCGCGCCCCTCGGTGGACGGCGTTGCCGAGGCGCTCAAGCGCTGGCTGCCGGCGACCTGGGCCTATCGCCTGGTGCGGCTGAAGAACATCGCGATGCAGCAGTACTTCTATCGCGTCGCGCGTCGTCATCCGCAGGCCGCGAAGCGACGCCTGATCGCCATGGTCCGCGCGCTGCTGCCGGGCGGCTACGACGTCGCGCGCCATTTCACGCCGCGCTACCAGCCCTGGGACCAGCGGGTGTGCCTCGTCCCCGATGCCGACCTCTTCGAGGCCATCCGGCGCGATCGCGCCGAGGTGGTCACCGACACCATCGAGACCTTCACCGAGCACGGCATCCGCCTGGCCGGTGGCCGCGAGCTGGCGGCCGACGTGGTGGTCACCGCCACCGGGCTGGAGCTCTCGGTGCTCGGCGGCATGCGCCTGAGCCTGGACGGCGTGCCGGTGGAGCCGGCCTCGCTCATGGTCTACAAGGGCATGATGTACGGCGGGATTCCCAACTTCACCACCACCTTCGGCTACACCAATGCGAGCTGGACGCTGAAGGCCGACCTGACCGCGGAATACGCCTGCCGGCTGCTGCGCCACCTGCGCGAGCACGACCAGTCGGTGTTCATGCCGCGCCCCGACCCCGCCGTGAAGCCCGCGCCCTTCCTCGACTTCAGCTCCGGTTACGTGCAGCGGGCGCTCGCGCGACTGCCGCACCAGGGCGACCGCAAGCCCTGGCGGCTGAACCAGAACTACACGCTCGACCTGCTCGCGCTGCGCTTCGGCCGGCTCGACGACGGCGTGATGGAATTCCGCTGAGGCGCGGGCCGGAACACCGACGCGTCGGCGTAGAACCCGGGCTCGCGATTGGCCGGCCACCAGCCCGGCACACCGAGCACCGGCAGCGGCCGGAACCGGCCGGAGGCCAGCGCGCCCGCCGCGAGCGCCGCCGCGAGCCGGGCGTCGAGGCTGGCCACCGCGTCCGGCGCGCTCGGGGCGAGGCTCGCATCCCGCATCGCTGGCGCGCCCGGGACGGCCACCGCGCCTGCATGGCCGGGCGCCGCCTCGAGCACCCAGGCGTGGCCGCAGATCGCCTTGTAGGGCGCGCGCAGCTTGTCGAGCAGCGCATGGCCGAGGATGCGCGGTGGCGCGGCCAGCCAGCCCTCGCGCGCGTCGATGAAGAGCGCCGGCCAGTCATGGCGCGCCCAGGCCTCGCGCCAGGCGCCCGGCGGCAGGGTCACCAGCACCCCGTTCTCATCGAAGAGCGTGGCCGCGTCGCGCAGGCCGCCGCGCCGCCCGCCCACGCCGTGGCGGGCGATCTCCGCGGCCTGCAGCGCGTTCATGGCCGCCTTGGTGCGCGGCCAGGCGAGCCAGACCAGCGCGTTGAAGAGGTCGTGCCAGCCGCCCTCCCCCGCGCGGGTATGCACCAGGCCTTCACGATGGATGCGGGCCTCGTAGGCCGTGCCCTCGGCCGGCGCGTCGGCGGTGAAGCGCACCGGCAGGCCGCGCGCGTTGCGCAGATCGGCCCGGGCCGCACGGTGGTTGAGCGCCGCGAGGCAGTCGGCCCAGCGACCGGCCTGGGCGAGCGGCCCGAGCTCGGCGAGCGCCCCGGCGTAGGGCGCGTACCAGGGGGCGGTGAGTTCGCTCACGGGGATGCAGGCCATCGCTGACGGGACGACAGCCCGCCGGTGTCAGTGGCTCAGCCGCCAGCCGATCGATTCGCCACCGGCCAGCGGCACGATGGCATCGGCCCCGAAGGGCAGGCTCTCGGGGATGGTCCAGGTCTCGCGCCGCAGGGTGATGCTGCGCTCGTTGACCGGCAGCCCGTAGAAACGGGGCCCGTTGAGGCTGGCAAAGGCCTCGAAGCGATCGAGCGCGCCGGCGGCCTCGAAGGCGCTGGCATAGAGCTCGAGCGCATGCGGCGCGGTGTAGCAGCCCGCGCAGCCGCAGGCATGCTCCTTGAGATGGCGGGCGTGCGGCGCGCTGTCGGTGCCCAGGAAGAAGCGGGGATGACCGCCGGTGGCGGCAGCCATCAGCGCCTGGCGATGCTGCTCGCGCTTGAGTACCGGCAGGCAGTACCAGTGCGGCCGCACCCCGCCGATGAACAGCGCGTTGCGGTTGTAGAGCAGGTGGTGGGCGGTGATGGTGGCCGCGGTGAGCGCGTCGGCCTGCGCCACGTACTGCGCGGCCTCGCGGGTGGTGATGTGCTCGAACACCACCTTCAGCGCCGGGAAGTCGCGCCGCAGCGGCAGCATCACCCGATCGATGAACACCCGCTCGCGGTCGAACAGGTCGATGTCGGCGTCGGTGACCTCGCCGTGCACCAGCAGTGGCATGCCGCAGCGCTGCATGGCCTCGAGGGCGCCGCGCACCCGGGCGATGTCGGTGACCCCGGCGTCGGAGTTGGTGGTGGCCCCCGCCGGGTAGAGCTTGACCGCCTTCACCAGACCCTCGGCGTGCGCCTGCGCGATGTCGGCGGCCGGCGTGTTGTCGGTGAGGTAGAGGGTCATCAGCGGCTGGAACTCGGCGGCTGCCGTCGCGTCGATCTCGCCGGCATCGCGCGCCGCGGCCAGGGCCTGCAGGATGCGGCCGTGATACGCCCGCGCGGCCGCGGGCGTGGTCACCGGCGGCTTCAGGTTGGGCATCACGATGGCGCGGGCGAACTGGCGCGCGCTGGCGGCAACCACCGCGCGCAGGGCATCGCCATCGCGAAGGTGCAGGTGCCAGTCGTCGGGGCGGCGCAGGGTGAGGGTGGTGGTCATGGCAGGAGCACGATGGCCCGGAAGTCGTTGACGTTGGTGCGGGTGGGGCCGGTGATCACCAGGTCGCCCAGCGCCGCGAAGAAGCCGTGGCCGTCGTTGTCGTCGAGCCGACGGCGGGCATCGAGGCCGAGGGCCGTGGCGCGCGTCAGGGTGTCGGGCGCGAGCAGCGCGCCGGCGTTGTCCTCGACCCCGTCGATGCCATCGGTGTCGGCGGCCAGCGCCCACGCGCCGGGCACGCCCTGCAGCTCGCGGGCGAGCGCCAGCAGGAACTCGGTGCAACGGCCGCCGCGGCCCTTGCCGCGCACGGTGACCGTGCACTCCCCGCCGGAAAGCAGCGCCACCGGCCGCGGGAAGGGCGAATCGTGAGCCGCGATCTCGCGCGCGATGGCGCCCATCACCTGGGCGACATCGCGGGCCTCGCCGGTGATGGTGTCACCGAGCACCACCGGCCGGATGCCGGCCGCCTCGAAGACCCGAGCGGCCGCCAGCAGCGACCCGCGCGCGGTGGCCACCATGCGGTGCGTCACCCGCGCGAACACCGGATCGCCGGGCTTGGGGGTCTCGGCGATCTCGCCGGCCTGCCCGCGCTGGAGGTGCGCGGCCACCGCCGCGGGCGGCGTGACATCCCAGCGCCGCAGCACGTCGAGGGCATCGGCATAGCGGCTGGGATCGGGCGCGCACGGCCCCGAGGCGATCGCCGAGAGATCATCGCCGGCCACATCGGACACCACCAGCGCCAGCACCTGCGCCGCGGTGAGCTGCGCGAGCCGCCCGCCCTGGATGCGCGAGAGGTGCTTGCGCACGATGTTCATCTCCTGGATGGGCGCGCCGCTGGCCAGCAGCGCGCCGGTGACCTGGCGCAGCTCGGCCATGGTCACGCCCTCGGCCGGCAGGCTGAGCAGGCTCGAGCCACCGCCCGAGACCAGCGCCACCAGCAGGTCCTGCGGCCCGAGCCCGGCGGCCAGCGCCGCGATCTTCGCGGCGGCCTGCTCGCCGGCGGCATCGGGCATGGGATGCCCGGCCTCCAGCACGGTGATGCGCCGACAGGGCAGCCCGTGGGCATAGCGGGTGACCACCAGGCCCGAGAGCGGTGCGTCCGGCGGCCAGTGATGCTCGAGCGCCAGCGCCATCGACGCGGCCGCCTTGCCCGCGCCCACCGCCACCGTACGACCACCGGCCGCGGCGCGGGCGGCGATCTCGGCCGGGGTAGGCAGATGCGCCGCGAGCACCCGCAGCGGATCGGCGGCGGCCACCGCGGCGCGAAATGCCTCGTGCAGCAGCGGACGGATGGCCGGCGTCATGCTCAGTCGGCGTACACGCCAGCCTTGCGGATGATCGGCCCCCAGCGCGCCACCTCGGCGGCGAGGTGCTTGCCCAGCGCCTCGGGCGTGGCCCGCTCAGCGCTCACCAGCTCGGCCCCGAGATCGGCATGGCGCTTCACCACCGCCGGGTCCTTGATCGCGCCCTGCAGCGCGGCCACCAGCTTGTCGACCACCGGCTTGGGCGTGCCCTTGGGCGCGTAGAGCGCATGCCAGACGCTGACCGAGAAGCCGGGCAGGCCCGACTCGCTCATGGTGGGCAGCTCCTTCAGGGTCTCCAGGCGGCGCGGCGAGGTGACCGCCAGCGCCTTCACCTTGCCGGCCTTGATCTGCTGGGTGGTGTTGGTGGTCTGGTCGCAGAGCATGTCGACCTGCCCGCCGATCAGGTCGGTCATGGCCGGCGCCGTGCCCTTGTAGGGCACGGTGGTGAGGTCGGTCTCGATGGCGCTCATGAACATCAGCCCGCACAGGTGCGAGGCCGAGCCCAGGCCGGCATTGGCGAACGACACCTTGGCGGCGTTGGCCTTGAGGTACGGGATGAGCTCCTTGACGCTGCCTGCCGGAAAGCCGCTCTTGACCAGCAGGGTCATGGGCACGTCGTTGATGAGGCCGATGTACTCGAAGTCCTTGAGCGGATCGAAGGCGAGCTTGCGGTAGAGCGCGGGCGCGGTGGCCATGCCGATGTGGTGCACCAGCAGCGAGTAGCCGTCGGGCGCGGCCTTGGCCACCTTGGTGACGCCGATGGTGCCGCCGGCACCAGCCACATTCTCGACGATGACGTTGGCGCCGGGCAGCGAGCGGGTCATGGCCTCGGCGAGGGTGCGCGCCACCACGTCGGTGGGGCCACCGGCCGCGAAGGGCACCGTGATGGCGACAGGCTTGGTCGGGTAGGTCTGGGCACCGACGCAGGCAGCGGCGACCGACAGCGCGCTGGCCAGCAGGCCACGCAGGAGGACTTGAGACATGTGCGAAGACTCCGTGGTGTGCGAGGAGACGATGATGATGCGATTGGCGTGGCGCCGGGTCAGCCGAGGGCCTGCGCCACGGCCTCGCCCACCTGGGTGGTGCTGGCCGTGCCGCCCATGTCGGGGGTTCGCGGGCCCTTCTCGGTCACCTGCTCGATGGCGGCCACGATGGCATCGTGCGCCGCCGGGTAGCCGAGGTGCTGCAGCATCATCGCCCCGCACCAGATCTGGCCGATGGGGTTGGCGATGCCGCGACCGTAGATGTCGGGCGCCGAGCCGTGCACCGGCTCGAACAGCGACGGAAAGCGACGCTCGGGGTTGATGTTGGCCGAGGGCGCGATGCCGATGGTGCCGGTGCAGGCCGGCCCGAGGTCGGACAGGATGTCGCCGAAGAGATTGGACGCCACCACCACGTCGAACCAGTGCGGGTTGCGCACGAAGTGCGCGGTGAGGATGTCGATGTGGAACTTGTCGAGCTTCACGTCCGGGTAGCCGGCGGCCATCTCGGCCACGCGCTCGTCCCAGTAGGGCATCGAGATGAAGATGCCGTTCGACTTGGTGGCCGAGGTGAGGTGCTTCCTGGGGCGCGAGCGCGCCAGCTCGAAGGCATAGCGCAGCACCCGGTCGACGCCCACCCGCGTGAACACCGATTCCTGCAGCACGAACTCGCGGTCGGTGCCGGGAAACATCTTGCCGCCCACCGAGGAGTACTCGCCCTCGGTGTTCTCGCGCACCACGTAGAAGTCGATATCGCCGGGCTTGCGGTTGGCGAGCGGACTGGGCACGCCGGGCATCAGGCGCACCGGGCGCAGGTTGATGTACTGGTCGAACTCGCGGCGAAAGAGCAGCAGCGACCCCCACAGCGAGACATGGTCGGGCACGCTGGCCGGCCAGCCCACGGCGCCGAAGTAGATGGCATCGTGGCCGCCGATGCGCGCCTTCCAGTCGGCGGGCATCATCTCGCCGTGGCGGGCGTGGTAGTCGCAGCTGGCGAAGTCGAACTCGTCGAAGCTCAGGCCGATGCCGAAGCGGCGCGCGGCCGCGCGCAGCACGCGCAGGCCCTCGGGCATGACTTCCTTGCCGATGCCGTCGCCGGCGATCACCGCGATCCGGTGGGTGCTCATGAGGTCTCCGAAAGGGAAAAGGGCGCCAGGGTAAACAAGTGTAACGCCCGGTGCCGCGGGTCAACTCGCGGCGCAGCCTGACCGTTCACCGGAACGGTGTCCCCGTCACCCTGCGCGCCGCCTGCGCATCCGTCCTGGAGATCTCCCTCATGCCCCGTCGCCTGCCCCTGCTGTTGCTGCTGGGCGCACTCCTGGGCTCGGCCCAGGGCTGCACCACCTATCAGGTCATGCCGCAGCCCGGCATCGCCACGCCGCCCCCGGGCGCGCCGGCGGCCGCGGCGGTCGTGCCCGCGGGGGTCTCGGTGGGTGAGCTGCTCCAGATGCTCAAGGCCGGCCGGCCGCAGGCCGAGATCGCCGCCGACACCCAGTCCCGCGGTCTGCGCGCCGCCCTGGCCCCGGCCGACATCGATGTGCTCACCGCCGCCGGCGCCGGCCCCGACCTGCTGCAGGCCCTGCGCGGCGCGCCCGCCCAGAGCGGCGCGCTGGTGGCCAACGGCGGCGTGCCGCAGGGCGTGGTGGTGCGCGAACCGCCGGTGGTGGTCTACACGCAGCCCTGGGTCTGGGGCCCGCCCTACCCGCCGCGGGCCTACTGGTACGGCCCCTCCTGGGGCTTCACCTGGGGGGGTCCGGGCTGGCACCGGCCCTATCCCTTCTACCACCATCACCACCGCTACCGCCGCTGAGGTGCCAGGGCGGCGCCGCGCCCACCCGGGCCAGGCATGCGGCCCGCCCACCGCCGCGCGCCCGCGCCGCCCCAGTCCGCCTCAGTCCTCCGCCTCGTCGCGCTGCGCCTGCTGCAGCGCCCACATCGCCGCATAGGCGCCGCCCAGGGCGAGCAGGCTGTCATGGGTGCCGCGCTCCACGATGCGGCCCTGCTGCATCACCAGGATCTGCTCGGCATCCACCACGGTGGAGAGCCGGTGCGCGATCACCAGCGTGGTCCGGCCCGCGGCCACGCGGCGCAGCGCTTCCTGGATGGCCTGCTCGTTGCGCGTGTCCAGCGCTGAGGTGGCCTCGTCCAGGATCAGCACCGGCGGGTTCTTGAGCAGCATGCGAGCGATCGCCACGCGCTGCTTCTCGCCGCCCGAGAGCTTCAGGCCGCGCTCGCCCACCGAGGTGCGCCAGCCCTCGGGCAGGGCCGCGATGAAGGCATCGAGCTGCGCCGCGCGCGCCGCCGCCTCCACCGCCGCGTCGTCGGCATCGGGGCGGCCGTAGGCCACGTTGTAGCGCAGGCTGTCGTTGAAGAGCACGGTGTCCTGCGGCACGATGCCCACCGCCGCGCGCAGGCTGGCCTGGGTCACCGAGCGGATGTCCTGGCCATCGATCAGGATGCCACCAGCTGACACGTCGTAGAACCGGAACAGCAAGCGGGCCAGGGTTGACTTGCCGGCGCCGCTCGCGCCCACCACCGCGGTGGTGGTGCCGGGCTCGATCGTGAAGCTCACCCCCTGCAGGATGGGCCTGCGCGGGTCGTAGCCGAAGGACACCGCGTCGAACACCACCCGCGGCCCCGCGCCCGCCACCAGGGCCGGTGCGCCCGGCGCGTCCTGGATCTCGCGGTTGGCCTGCAGCAGCGAGAACATGCGATCGAGGTCGGTCAGCCCCTGCTTGATCTCGCGGTAGAGCACGCCCAGGAAGTTCAGCGGCACGTAGAGCTGGATCATGAAGCCGTTGACCAGCACCAGATCACCCAGGGTCATGGTGCCCTGCGCGACACCCACGGTGGCGCGCCAGACCATGAGCGTGACCGCCACCGCGATGATCATCGACTGCCCGGTGTTCAGCAGCGACAGCGTGGTCTGGCTCTTGAGCTTGGCACGCTCGTAGCGCTGCAGGGTCTCGTCGTAGCGGCGGGTCTCGAAGGCCTCGTTGCCGAAGTACTTGACGGTCTCGTAGTTGAGCAGCGAGTCGATCGCGCGGGTGTTGGCCCGCGAGTCGAGCTCGTTCATGGTCCGGCGGAACTGGGTGCGCCACTCGGTGACCGTGACGGTGAACACCACGTAGATCACCAGCGCGCCGACGGTGATCGCGGTGAACCAGATGTCGTAGTGCAGGAACAGGTAGCCCAGCACCAGCGCGATCTCGACCAGCGTGGGCAGGATGCTGTAGAGCGTGTAACTCACCAGCGAGGAGATGGCGCGCGTGCCGCGCTCGATGTCGCGGGTGAGCCCGCCGGTCTGGCGCTCGAGGTGAAAGCGCAGCGACAGCGCGTGCAGATGCCCGAAGACCTGCAGCGCCACCCGCCGCACCGCGTGCTCGGTGACCTTGGCGAAGACCAGCTCGCGCAGTTCGGTGAACACCGTGGTGGACAGCCGCAGCGCGCCGTAGGCGAGCACCAGGGCGATCGGCACCGCGAGCGCGGCCTGCGCGCCGGTGGTGGGGGTGAGCTGATCGACGATGCCCTTGAGCAGCACCGGCACGCCGACATTGGCCGCCTTGGCGCCCACCAGGCACAGCAGGGCGAACAGCACGCGGCCCCGGTACTCCCAGAGGTAGGGCAGCAGCGATCGGATGGTGCGCCAGTCACCACGAGGACGGGCATCGGCAGGAGCGGGCAGGGGCAGGCTGGGCGCGTGTCGCATCGGCCGATCGTAGCAGGGGCGGCCAGCCCGGCCCGCAGGGTGCTCAGGCGGCAGATCGCAGGGGGTGATGCAGGCCGACGGGCCTCGCCCCGGCCGAGCCCCGATTCACGACGGGCGCCGGTTCAGGCCGGGCGCCCCGTATCGGGCAGCCGGTTGACCCGGCTCAGGTCACCGCGCACCTGCGGCAGCGCGAGCAGGCGCCGGTCCATCACCCGGAACCAGAGCGGTGGCACCATGGCCAGCACGAACATGCCGAAGTAGCCGCTGGGCAGGGTGGGCAGGCCCGCATGACTGCGCAGCGCCTGGTATCTGCGCGAGGGGTGCGCGTGGTGGTCGGAGTGCCGCTGCAGGTTGAAGAGCACCCGGTTGCTGACCCGGTGGTTGGCGTTCCAGGCATGGTGTGGCCGCGGCGGCTCCCAGGTACCGTCAGGGCGGCGCTCGCGCAGCAGCCCGTAGTGCTCGACATAGTTGGCGCAGGTGAGCTGCCACCAGGCCACGACGTTGTGCACCAGCAGGAAGGGCAGCATCACCCAGCCGAAAAGCAGCACCAGCCCACCCTGCAGCGCCAGGGTCATCGCCCAGGACTGCAGCACGGCGTTGGCGGGGCTCAGCGGCGAGCGGCCAAGGGCGCGCAACCGGCGCGACTCGAGCTGCCAGGCGCGTCGTACCCCGCCCGGCATCTCGCGCAGTGCGAACCGGTAGAGACTCTCGCCCATGCGGGCACTGGCCGGATCGTGCGGGGTGGCCACCCAGCGATGGTGGCCCTGACCATGCTCGACCGTGAAGTGCCCGTAGGCGGGCATCGCGAGCACCAGGCGGGCCAGCCACTGCTCCAGAGGCTCGCGGCGATGCCCGAGTTCATGACCGGTGTTCAGCGCCAGACCCGAGCCCAGCCCGGCCACCATCGCGAGCAGCAGCAGCCCGCCGGGCGACAGCGACTGCGTGCCTGCCCAGGCCGCGCAGCCCAGCAGGCTGAGGCCGTGCATGGGCACAGCCAGCCAGGTGAGCCAGCGGTAGAAGCGGTCTTCCTGCAGCGAGGCGATCACGGACTCGGGCGGATTGGCAGGGTCTTCGCCCACCAGCGAGTCGATGAGCGGCATGAGGCCGTAGGCGATCAGCAGCGGCAGGCCCAGACCCCATTCCGTGCCCAGCAAGGCATGGGCCGCCACACCGGTGAGCGGCAGCAGCGGGTAGGCGGTGGACAGCAGCCAGCCCAGGCGTCCGGGCTCGTGCCAGGCCGGCGGGGTCGAGGACGATGCGGGCAGCGACCGGTTCATGCATTCAGCTCACAGTCGTGGGCAGCCATGCCCGGGCTGGCGGCCTGCGCCAGCGCCTGGCCCCGGTGCCGATGCGCCGGCGGCCCGGGATGGAACCCGTCCGGCGACATCATGCCATCGCCTTGCGTCAGCGGCACCGGCATGGCGAGGCGCTCAGTGCTCGCGATGCCAGACCTGGGTGCGCCCGATCATCGGTGTGCCGATGTAGCCGCGCATTTCCAGGCGCCGGCCCTCGTCGAGCAACCGCAGCTGGCTGCTGTAGGTCTTGCCGTTCTCGGGATCGAGGATGCGTCCGCCCGACCACCGGTCGCCGTCCCGGCGCAGGCCGGTGAGGATGGTCATGCCCTGCACCGGCTGATCCTTGCGCTCGTCGGTGCAGCGCTCGCAGCGCGCGTCGGCCTGCCCCACCAGGATGCGCTCGATGCGGCCGACGATGGCGCCCTCGTGCTCGAGCAGTCGGATGAGTGCTCGCGGCTTGCCGGTCACGTCGTCGATGGTCTTCCAGAGTCCGGCGGGGCTCGATGCCGTCGCCGGGCCGGCCGAGGCATGGAGAGCCACGCCGACCGGCGATGAGGCCGTACCGCCCGGGGCGACGGGCTGGGCGGCTGCCATGGCCGGCAGGAACAGACCGGCGAGCATGCGCGCGCAGGCCCGACGGGCAGGATCGGCGCGGCGCGGACGCGCCGGGATGAGGCCGGGGCTTGCCGGGCAGTGGGATCGCAGGGTCATGGGCGGG
>JBIKWU010000173.1:0-8298 GCA_044356115.1 Burkholderiaceae bacterium | reverse complement strand
TTGCGGCTGCCGCCGCTGGTCTGGATGACCAGGGGCCGCAGCAGCGCGCCCTCGTCCATCTGCTCGGCCTGGAAGAGCGCGTCCATCTGGTTGGCCTCGCAGCCCAGGCCGATGATCACCACCCCGGCGAAGTTGGCATGGCGGCAGTAGCCGGCGATGGTCTTGCGCAGGAGATCGATGCCCTCGCCGGCGGAGTCCATGCCGCAGCCCGATGAATGCGTGATGGGGACAACGCCATCGACATTCGGGAACTCGGCCAGGCGCTCGGGGGTGAAGTGCGCCGCCACCTGCCGCGACACCGAGGCCGAGCAGTTCACGGTGGAGACCACGCCGATGTAGTTGCGCGTGGCCACCCGGCCGTCGGCGCGCACGATGCCCATGAAGGTGGCCGGCCGGGTTGCCGGTGCAAGCGGCTTGAGGTCGACGCCCACCGCGTAGTCACGCTCGAACATCTCGAAGGCGAGGTTGTGGGTGTGCACGTGATCGCCCGGCGCGATGTCCTGGGTGGCGAAGCCGATGATCTGGTTGTAGCGCCGCACCGGCTTGCCGCGCGCCACCGCGCGCACCGCGAGCTTGTGCCCGGCGGGGATGGCCTGGGCGCAGGTGACGCCCTCGGCGTCGATGCGCGAGCCGGCCGGCAGGGGGCGGGCGGCGATCACGACATCATCGGCCGGGTTCAGGCGCAGGGTGGGGCGGCGGATCAGCGAGACCACATTCGACATGGGGTACCTTCCTTGAGCAGCGCCGCCGGGCCCGCGACGCGGGTCCGTATACTAGCGCGCATGTCCCCGGCCCCGCACGCGGACGCGTCGGCGCGACCGCCCGATCACCGGCCCGATCACCGTACTGCCGCCTGGGCGGTGCTGCGCGGCCTGCTCCCCTTTCTCGCGCCCTACCGCGCGCGCGTCGCGGCTGCCGGCATCGCGTTGCTGGTGGCGGCGGTGGCCACGCTCACCGTGCCGGTGGCATTCCGGCAACTCATCGACATCGGCTTCGCGGTGCGCAGCCTGCAGGCCGAGGCGGCCCGCGGCGGGCATGTCGACATCTGGTTTCTCGCGCTCTTCGGGGTGGCCGTGGTGCTCGCCCTGGGCACCGCCACCCGCTTCTACTTCGTGTCCTGGCTGGGCGAACGGGTCACCGCCGATCTGCGCGCGGCGGTCTATGCCAGCGTGCTGCGCCAGGATCCGGTGTTCTTCGAGACCCTGCGCAGCGGCGAGGTGCTCTCGCGGCTGAGCGCCGACACCACGCTGATCCAGACCCTGGTGGGCACCAGCGTGTCGATGGGCCTGCGCAACCTGGTGCTGTTCGCGGGCGGACTGGTCATGCTGCTGGCCACCAGCGCGCGGCTGGCCGGCCTGATCGTGGTGCTGCTGGTGCTCGTGATCCTCCCCATCCTGCTTTTCGGCCGGCGGGTCCGTCGCCTGTCCCGTGCCAGCCAGGACCGGATCGCCGACAGCAGCGCGCTGGCGGGCGAGACCCTGTCGGCGATCCAGATCGTGCAGGCCTATGCCCGCGAGGCCTTCGAGGCGGCGCGCTTTCGCGAGGCGGCCGAGACGGCGTTCCGGGCGGCGGTGCGCCGCACCCGGGCGCGCGCCATCCTCACCGCGATGGCCATCGTGCTGGTGTTCGGCACCATCGTGTTCGTGCTCTGGCTGGGCGCGCAGGCGGTGCTCCAGGGGCGCATGAGCGCGGGCGAGCTCACCCAGTTCATCCTGTACGCCGGCATCGTCGCGGGCTCGGTGGGCGCGCTCTCGGAGGTGATGGGCGACGTGCAGCGCGCCGCCGGCGCGGCCGAGCGTCTGCTGGAACTGCTCGCGGCCGAGCCGCGCATCCGCGGCCCGAAGGGTGCGGCGGCCTCGCTCGCGCCCGCCCTGTCAGACCCGCCGGCGCCCCTGTCTGCGGCTGCGCCGGCTGCGGCACTCAGCCTCGAGGCGGTGAGCTTCAGCTATCCCTCGCGACTGGCCGAGCCCGCCCTGATCGATCTGGATGTCCGCGTGGAGCCGGGCGAGACGGTGGCGCTGGTCGGCCCGTCGGGCTCGGGCAAGACCACGGTCTTCGCGCTGCTGCTGCGCTTCTACGATCCGCAGTCGGGCACGGTGCGCATCGACGGCACCGACCTGCGCGACCTGCAGCCCGAGGCGCTGCGCCAGCGCATCGGCCTGGTCTCGCAGGACAGCGTGGTGTTCTCGGCCGACGTGCTCGAGAACATCCGCTATGGCCGGCTCGACGCCACCGACGAGGAGGTGCGAGCGGCCGCGCGCGCGGCCAATGTCGAGGAGTTCGTCGAGCGCCTGCCGCAGGGCTACCACACGCATGTGGGCGAGCGCGGCGTGCGCCTCTCGGGCGGCCAGCGCCAGCGCATCGCGATCGCGCGCGCGCTGCTCAAGAACCCGCCGCTGCTGCTGCTCGACGAAGCCACCAGCGCGCTCGATGCGGCCAGCGAGCAGGCGGTGCAACTCGCCCTCGAGCGCGCCATGCATGGGCGCACCACGCTGGTCATCGCGCACCGGCTGGCCACCATCACCGGTGCCGACCGCATCCTGGTGCTCGATCGCGGCAGGCTGGTCGAGTCGGGCACGCATGCGGCGCTGGTGGCCCGGGGCGGCCTGTACGCGCGGCTGGCGGCGATGCAGTTCTCGGCCTGAACCCGGCTTGGCGGCTCGCCCAGCGCCGGACTGATGCGCTAACCTAGCGCGCTGCGAAACAGAGAGAGCGCGACCCACTCAACCGAGCGCGACCGGCCCTGCCCGCCACCCGTCACGGGCCGGCATCCCCTACAGGAGACACACCATGGCTCACCGACTGGCCGGCAAGATCGTGCTGGTGACCGCTGCCGCACAGGGCATGGGCCGCGCCGCGGCGCTGGCAATGGCCCGCGAAGGCGCCACCGTCCATGCCACCGACATCCGCGACGACCTGCTCGCCACGCTCGCCGAAGAGGCCCGCGTGGCGGGGCATCCGCTGCACACCCACCATCTCGACGTGACCGATGCATCGGCCATCGCCGCGCTGATCGGCGGGCTGCCGCCCTTGAACGTGCTCTTCAACTGCGCGGGCTACGTGCACCAGGGCTCGGTGTTCGAGTGCTCCGAGGACGACTGGGACTTCAGCTTCACCATCAACGTGCGCTCCATGTTCCGCACCATCCGCGCGGCGCTGCCGCGCATGCTCGAGAACGGCGGCGGCTCGATCATCAACATGGCCTCGGTGTGCTCCTCCGAGAAGGGCTTTCCGAACCGCTTCGTCTACGGCACCACCAAGGCGGCGGTCATCGGCCTGACCAAGTCCATCGCGGCCGACTTCGTCACCCGCGGCATCCGCTGCAATGCGATCGGGCCGGGCACCGTCGACACGCCCAGCCTGCATGACCGCATGCGGGCCCTGGGCGACATCGACGAGGCGCGCCGCATGTTCGTCGGGCGCCAGCCGATGGGCCGGCTCGCGGTGGCCGAGGAGATCGTGCCCATCCTGATCTACCTGGCCAGCGACGAGAGCGTGTTCGCCACCGGCCAGATCTTCAACGTCGACGGCGGCATCACCATCTGACCCGCGGCCCGCGCCGCATCCGATTTCCCCCACCAGGAGACAAGCAGCATGAAACTCGTCCGCTATGGCAAACCCGGCAAGGAGAAGCCCGGCATCATCGACGCCGAAGGCCGCCTGCGCGACCTGTCCGGCGTGGTGCCCGACATCGGCCCGGCCCAGCTCTCGCCGGCCGGCCTGAAGAAGCTCGCCAAGGTCAAGACCGACAAGCTGCCGCTGGTCCGGGGCAAGCCGCGCATGGGCGTGCCCTTCACCGGGGCCACCAAGTTCGTGGCCATCGGCCTGAACTACGCCGATCACGCCGCCGAGACCGGCAACCCCATCCCCAAGGAGCCGATCGTCTTCCACAAGGCGCTGTCCTGCATGCAGGGGCCCGATGACGACGTGATGCTGCCCAAGAACTCGGTCAAGACCGACTGGGAGGTGGAACTGGGCATCGTGATCGGCACCCGCGCGCGCTATGTGAGCAAGCGCGCGGCGCTCGACCATGTCGCCGGCTACGTGCTGGTCAACGACGTGTCCGAGCGGGAGTGGCAGATCGAGCGCGGCCCCACCTGGGACAAGGGCAAGGGCTTCGACACCTTCGGCCCGGTCGGCCCCTGGATGGTCACCGCCGATGAGGTCGGTAACCCGCAGAAGCTCGACATGTGGCTCGACGTGAACGGCGAGAAGCGCCAGCGCGGCAGTACCAAGACCATGATCTTCGACTGCGCCACGCTGGTGTCCTACGTGAGCGGGCTGTTCACTCTGAACCCCGGTGACATCATCACCACCGGCACGCCCCCGGGCGTGGGTTCGGGCATGAAGCCGCCCAGCTTCCTGAAGGCCGGTGACGTGGTCACCCTGGGCATCCAGGGGCTGGGTCAGCAGACCCAGAAGATCGTCAAGTTCAAGCTCTGAGTCTCACCGCGGGCGCATCCGCCACCGCAGGCTGGCGGCTCAGGCGCCCGGGTTCACCCGGCCGGCGCTCATCTCCAGGCGCCCGGCCAGGGTGCCGATGTCGGTGGGCTGATGGAACAGATGGCCCTGGAAGGCCCGGCAGCCCAGGCGCATGGCCAGATCGAGGTGCGCCGCCGTCTCCACGCACTTGGCCACCGGCTCGATGCCCAGCGCACCGGCCAGCGCCACGGTGGCGGCCGCGATCGCCGACTCGCTTCGGTTGCCCCCCGCGCCAGCGGCGCGTCGGCAGTCGAGCTTGATGCGATCGGGCGGCATGGCGCCAAGGCCGCGCACCGCGGCGAAGCCGCTGTCGAAGTCATCCAGTGCGAAGCGCACCCCTCCACCATGCAGCTGCGTCAGCTGCACGGCAGCGGCAGCCCAGTCGGTGGCGATGCCGGTGCCGGCGATCTCCAGCTCGAGCATCTCGCCGGTCAGGCCATGCGCGGCGAGCGTGTCCTCGACCAGTTCCGCGAAGCCGGGATGGGTGAGCTGCGTGGTTGAGACGTTCACCGCCACCGGGATCGCCAGGCCGGTCCGCTGCTTGAGCCAGCGGACATCGTGGCAGGACTGCTCGAGCACCAGCTGGCCGATGGCATGGATGGTGCCGGTCTCTTCCGCCAGCCGGATGAACTCGATCGGCGAGACCGAGCCGAGCTCGGTATCCTCCCACCGCACCAGCGCCTCCATCCGCAGGATCCGGTGCTCCAGCGCGTCGACCACCGGCTGATAGACCAGACCGAGCGCGCCACAGTCGACCGCGGCCCGCAGGCGCTGGGTCATCAGGGCGCGCCGCGAGGTCCGCACCGTCATGGTCGGCTCGAATACCCGATAGGCGCCCTTGCTCTCGGTCTTGGCCTGGTACATGGCCACGTCGGCGCGGCGCAGCATCTCCACCGGATCGACCTCGCCGGGGCTGGCCACCGTCACGCCGATGCTCGCACCGGCGAACAGGGTCTGGCCCGACACCTGCATCGGCAGGGCAAGCGCGGCCAGCAGCTTGGCCGCCACATGCGAGGCCTCCGACGATCCGATCGCGATCTGCAGCACCACCGCGAACTCGTCGCCGCCCAGCCGGCAGACGATGTCGGAGCGGCGCAGGGTGCTGGTCAGGCGACGCGCCACCTCGCGCAGCAGTTCGTCGCCAACCGCGTGCCCCAGCGAGTCGTTGACCTGCTTGAAGTCGTCGAGGTCGATGAACATGACCGCGATCTGGATGTCGTGGCGGTTGCCGGCCATGGCCCGCTCGACCGCCTGATGAAAGTAGTGACGGTTGTGCAGGCCGGTGACCGGGTCCTGATGTGCCATGAGGGTGAGACGGGCCTGGGCGTCCGACTTCTCCGCCAGTTCGCGCGCGAGCCGCTGGTCACGCAGCTCGAGCTCGCCGAGCAGTCCATTGAAGGCCCCGGCCAGACCCCGGATCTCCCGGGCATGCTCCTCGCTGGCGCGCACCGTGTAGTCGTGACGTCGGCTGACCTGGATCATCAGGCGGGCCAGGTGCTGCAGGGGCCGCATCACCGCCGGCACCACGCAGGCGAGCATGGCCAGCAGCAGCGCCATCGCGCCGGCGGCCACGCCCAGGGCGCCTTCATCGAGCGTCCACCAGCCGCCCAGCGCGCCCAGGGCCACCCCGAGCGCCACCAGGGAGGTCGCGCAGATCGCGCTCAGCGCGAGCAGCTGGAAGGTCAGTGTGCTGCGGCGGATCGGCTGCGTCAGCCGTCGCAGGAGCAATCGCCTGGAGGGTTCCATGGGCGCAGTCTGAACCCGAGCCTCCGGGCAGGCGCGGACCAATGTCACACCAGGCATGCGAAACTGCCGGGTGCGTCCGCAAGGGGCGGGCGCATCGCGAAGGACTGCCATGAACCACATCGATCTGGCCGGCCGCACGGCCGTGGTCACCGGCGCGGCCTCCGGCATCGGCCTGGGCGTGGCCCGCCGGCTCGCCGCCAGCGGCGCGCGGGTGCTCGCCTGGGATCTCGACGCGGCGGGCGCGCAGGCCGCCGCCGCCAGCCTGGCGGGGGTGCCGCAGGGCCCACATGCCGGCCTGGGGGTTGACGTCACCGACGAGGGCTCGGTGGCGCAGGCCACGGCCGCCAGCCTCGCCCAGGCCCGCGCGATCGACATCCTGGTGTGCAGCGCCGGCATCACCGGGCCCAACGCCACTGTCATCGACTACGACCCCGCGGCCTGGCGGCGGGTGTTCGAGGTGAACGTGCACGGGGTGTTCCTGTGCAACCGCGCGGTGGTGCGGGCCATGCTGGCCGCGGGCTACGGGCGGGTGATCAACATCGCCTCGGTGGCCGGCAAGGACGGCAATCCCAACGCCAGCGCCTACAGCGCCTCCAAGGCGGCGGTGATCGGGCTCACCAAGAGCCTGGGCAAGGAGACCGCCGGCTCCGGCGTGCGGGTGAACTGCGTGACGCCAGCTGCCGTGCGCACGGCGATCTTCGACCAGATGACGCCGCAGCACATCGATTTCATGCTGTCGAAGATCCCCATGGGCCGCTTCGGGCTGGTCGACGAGGTGGCGGCGATGATCGCCTGGCTGGCATCGGAGGAGTGTTCGTTCTCCACTGGCGCGACCTTCGATCTGTCGGGCGGGCGCTCGGTGTACTAGGGGCTGGCCGGCCGCACGCGGTCCGGCAAGCGCGCGCCGCGAATGAGCGCGCGCCGCCGGTGTCAGTAGCGGCGGGTGAGATCGGCCTGCAGGCGCTCGACCAGGCGCTCGGGCCGGGGCGAGGCCGCTGCCGCGCCTTCGCACAGCCGCCCGGCGATTTCCGCGTGGTGAAGGTCTGCGGCGTTGGCGCGCACCACCGGCCGCCATGGGCTGTCGGGCGTGACCGACCAGCTGTCGTCGCGCCGACCCACCGCCAGCACGCGCCGCTCTCGGGTGTCACAGCGCAGGGCCTCGTGGGTGAGGTTGCGCGCGCCGCTGGCGGTGGTGACGAGCAGGCTGTAGCGCACCAGGCGTTCCTGGTCCACGGCCAGGCTGAGGGCATCGATCTCGATGCGGTGGCGCGAGCCGGTATCGATGGCGATCAACCGCGCCGACGACAGCGGCGGCAGGGTGGCGGGCAGCGTCACCTCGAGCGGCTGGGGCTCGCCGACCAGGCCGAACAGGCGCTGCTGGGCCGCCAGCGGTCCGCCGGCCAGCCCGAGCGCGATCGCGATCGCGCAGCGGGCGAGGCCGGGCGCGCCCGGCCTCATGAGCCGGCCTGCCCGGTCTGCGGCTCGGGCCGTGGCGCGCCGGGCGCGCCGAACAGCAGGCGCGCGAGTTCGTCGAGCGCCTGCCGATAGACATCCCGCTTGAACTCGATCACCGACTCCAGCGGTATCCAGTAGTCATGCCAACGCCAGGCATCGAACTCGGGGCGCTCCGACACGCGCAGGCAGACATCGGTGTCGCGCCCGAGCATTCGCAGCAGGAACCAGATCTGCTTCTGGCCCCGGTAGTGGCCCCGCCACTCGCGCCGCACCCATTGGGTGGGCACCTCGTAGCGCAGCCAGTCTCGGGTGCGGCCGATGATGCGCACATGCTCCGGCTGCAGTCCGACTTCTTCATGCAGCTCGCGGAACATGGCCTGCTCGGGGGATTCCCCGCGCTTGATGCCGCCCTGCGGGAACTGCCACGAGTGCTCACGCACGCGCTTGCCCCAGAAGACCTCGTTCTTCTGGTTGACGAGAATGATGCCGACGTTGGGGCGGTAGCCATCTCGGTCCAGCATGGGCCAACCCCTCGATCCCTTAGAATGCGACCGATTATATCGACGGCCTCGACGGTCCCGCCATGAAAGCCTCGCAGTTCCACGTCTCGACGCT
>JBIKWU010000019.1:0-26196 GCA_044356115.1 Burkholderiaceae bacterium | reverse complement strand
CACTGCGGAGCCACTGCTCGAGCAGCTCCTGTCAGTGGACCCCGACAGTGGCGTGGGCCGCATCGCTCTGGCACGCCTGCGACAGTCCCAGGGACGTGGTGCGCAGGCCTGCGTCGAGGCTGAGCGTGCGCTCGAACTGGCGCCCAAGTTGCTGCCGCGAGAGGTCAGTCATATCGAAGCACTGGCAAGCGTGGTTCGAGGTCAGGGCCGGGTGGCGCTCGCCAAGACGCAAGCGCATCTGCAAACGTACCCCCGCGATGTGTTGGTGCTTGCCCCGGCCACAGGTGTTTTCGGTCTGATCGGATTTTCTGGGGAAGCCCAGCGTGAGCAGGCGTTGCTGCGATTCCTGCAGCCGTACCGCACGGAACTGGCACAAGACTGGTGGTTCAACGCCACGCTCGCGTTTGCCGAATGCGAGACCGGAAATCTCGATGCGGCGTTGCGTCACGTGGAGCTGAGCTGGGACCTTAACCCGCTCAGCGCTAACACCGCGCACATCCGTGCCCATGTCGAGTACGAGTTGGGCCGCGACTGCGACACGCTGGGTTGGCTTGCAGCGTGGTTGGCAAACTACGACCGCGCCGGCCTGATGCATTGCCACTTGGGCTGGCACGTTGCGCTTGCGCATCTGCGGCTGGGCGACACCACAGCAGCTTTCGAGGCGCTTCACCGCTGGGTGTACTGCCCAGGGTCAGGTGGGGTTGCATGGGGACCGCCATTGAATCTGGTGACCGATGCGGTGTCACTGATGTATCGGGCATGGCTGCGAGGCGTCGAGGTATCGACAGCCCAATGGTCCGAGTTGCTCGAGCACTCGCGCAGGCAGTTCGTCAGGCCAGGCATACGCTTTGCCGACTTTCATCTCTGCATCAGCTTCGCCATGGCGGGCGCCGAGCGAGACTTGGCCGACTGGTTGGCGCAGATCGACGGCCCCACCGCTTCCCTTATCCGGCATGCGGCGGCTGGCTTCCTGGCGATTTCGCAGGCCCGTTGGAGCGCGGCAGTCAGGGCGCTTCAACATGCGCTGCCGCACCACGAGATTCTGGGCGGAAGCCGGGCTCAACGAGATCTGCTGCTTGAAGCTTTGTCTTTTGCACAGGCTCGCGGCACTCGCCTGAATGCCCTTTCGGGACGCAGGGTGCGGAGTGCTTAGCTCGGCCCTGGTCCAAGTTGGATTCCGTCCTGCCCGGCTGTCGCGCAACCTGCAATCACTGCCCGGAAACCCTCATGAATCGTAGGCCTCGCCTCTTGTTGGTCAACAGGCTGGCAAAGAACGAAGAGAGGAAACGGCCCCCTTGCAAGCCTTCCAGGGCCTTCTCAGGCGGGTCGTAGTGAACAGGTAACCCGCCGCTTCCCTCGGGGAACGCGCAAAAAGAAAGGGCCCAGAGATGACTCTGGGCCCTTGGTACTGGTGGAGCCGGCGTCTACCGAACAGTGGCCGGAGAGGCTCATGAATGCAGGGTTTGCGTCTTTTCGGATGTGCCAGTTACCCCTGGAGTTACCCTGCATCAGGGCCTGTTGGCGGGGTTACCGTGTGGGGTAAGGTCTCCAGGTCTGGCCGAGCAGCGCCTGCGAGCGCGCGCTGCCGAGCACGGCCGCTCGATGTAGGAGGAGGCGCTCGACATCCTTCGCCGTGGCATGAGCGATACCGCTACGCCACGTGACCTGACCGCGGCGATCCGCGCCCGCGTGACTCCGAAGGTGCGAGTCGACCTCGAGCTACCAGCGGCGAGCGGGCGATGAGGTCGGGGGCTTCGACGATCCCCATGGCGTTGTCGTCGGCGTCGGTCTCGAAGCTGCTGTCCGGCGTACGGCCGGGTTGTGTGGTTATATCAATACGGATATATTTGCGTCATGAAGCCCGTACGGTTCGTCGGCGATTCACTCAAGCGTCTTCGGGAGTTCCCCGAGGACGTTCGGCAGGATGCCGGCTACCAGCTGGAGATGGTTCAGCGCGGCGAGCAGCCCGACGACTTCAAGCCCATGCCGGCCATCGGCAAGGGAGTGGAGGAGCTTCGAATCTGGGACGAGTCAGGTACCTACCGAGTGATCTATACCGCACGCCTGAAGGACTGTATCGCTGTGCTGCACGCGTTCCAGAAGAAGACCCAGACGACGAGTCCGCGGGATATCGAATTGGCCCGGGCCCGATGGCTTGCGTTGTCAAAGGAGCAATAGATGAAGACCGCCAAAAGCGCCGCGAGCCGGAGGACTTCACCCGCGGCGGAGTCCTATGCCAGCGTCTGGGACGCCGTCGCCGATACACCCGAGCAGGCGGCAAACCTGCGGGCGCGCTCGGCATTGATGCGGCAGATCACTGCGATCGTCAAGGAAAGCAACTGGACTCAGACGGAAGCTGCCCAGCGCTGCGGGGTGACGCAGCCGCGCATGAATGATCTCCTCAGGGGCCGGGTATCGCGCTTTTCGCTGGACGCGCTGGTCAACATCGCCACCGCGATGGGGCGTGAGGTGCGCTTCGAACTGCAGGCTGCTTGAGGCGCCCGATGTTCCGCGGGGGTGGCCGCATGCCCCGGCCTCAGGCGGTCAGGTGGGGCAGCTCCGGGGGCAGCGTTTAGGCCGACCCGAAGCTCAGACCGAAGTCGTGGATACGCTGCGCCGCGAAGCAGCCAGTAGAGCACGCGCAGACTTCACCGATGATCCTCGGCCAGTTTGCCGGTGTTGTCTGCCGCGCCAACCTGCGTGGATGGCGCAACTAGAGGTGGTGGCCCTGTTTGATGCGTGATCGGGTTAGGCGTTCTCGATGACCCAGACTACATCACCGTGGCATCCGGCGCACTTGCCCATTGATGCGTGTGCCTGCGCGAATCTTCGGGCGTTCTCGGTCTCGAGTTTGCGCAGCGGCTTGACGTTGGCCGGCTCCAGGGCACCGAACTTCTGGCGCGAGCTGTAGAGCGCCTGCTCGGTGACCTCGTTCTTGCGGGCCACTTCGGCGACCGATGTGCGGTCGGCCTCACGCAGCATCGCAACCACCTGTTCTTCGGTGAAACGGCTCTTGCTCGTGGGCTCCTCGCCGGCTAGTCGGGCCAATTCTCTCAAGCAAGCGGTGGGGCAGGAAAGCGAGGCAGGTCAGCTGCTCCGGGCCTGAATAAGAGCAAATGTAGTCTTTCTGTGGCCTGCAGATAAGGTCTGGAGATGACCCCTGACTGGCATCGTCGGTCAGATCCGGTTGCTGCGATTGCGGCGGTTGTTGACTCTGTCAGGTGAGTCAGTTGCGCCCGAGCAGACCATCGGACTTCATGTGCCCGATCATCGGCTCTACCACCTGGCGACGTTTCAGCAGCCTCTTGAGTTCGGGCGGCAGCTTTCGGGTGTTGCTCAGGCTGAGCCTGGTGGCCGGATTGCCCGGCATCGATCGCATGCCCACTACCAGGCCTTCTGCCGCGGTCACCGCCACTGACACCTTCACGCCGGTCAATTTTCGGTCGGCGTCAACAATCAGGCGTTTGGTTTCGCCCCAGCGGCGGGCTTGGCGGCCCCGCCGGCGAGCGTCTGACGCATATGAACATGCCGCAGCCAGACCTGCTTGACGAACGGGTCAGCAATTTCGAAGTTTCCGTGGCCTACGCGAACGACGAGGTTGGCAGTGACAAGTTTGTCGATTGCCGGCGTCATGTCGTTAGCGGAGATCTCACGACCGAGGGATTCACTGAAGGAAGCGAGCGTATCCGCGGCATAGAGCCCACGGGCCTGGCCTGCAGCGATTCGCGAGAATGCAAGGACGGCGAGTTCGCCTGCGTCCTGTATCGACTGAATGTCGAGCTCGGCTGCCGCGGTGGCCAAAGTTGCGCAGATGGTCGCGAACACCGTATCCGCATCAACTCCTCGTCCCGCAGCGACTTCGTCCTGGAATTGGCGCACGGCCTTGACCAGCTCCTCGGGACGGCTGCCCATGTCGCGGAAACCAGCCAAGGACGCCTGAACTGAAGGTACTGCCAATCCTGCGGCTTCCACACGGTTGAGAAACCATTCGACGTAGTCCCTGCCTAGCAGTTCAAAGGAGGCCTGGTGAGCGCCGGCGAACGCCTGGGAGCGCCGCGTCGCCATATCGGTTACGAGTGACCTGTGCGAGCCTGTCCCGACGATCAGCAATTTGCCGGGAAGATCGGTTGTGGTATTGACGCTATCTCTTGCAGCCTTCAAGGCGAACAGCATGTCTTGCCCGTCTTGGCTGGCCATAGCCTGTTGCACCTCGTCGATGACGAGCACGACATCGCCCTCGGCCTTGCGGACGAGTTCGACAAAGACTTCGGCGAGCGTGGCGCCTGCGGACGTCCCCAGGCCATCCAATTGGACGCCCAGGCTGATGCCTGCCGCGCCAAAGTTCACTCCCTTGACCCGGCGCAGCTTCTGAAGCAGCGTCGAGGCGGGTTGCTTGAGATCGGAGGCTGCGGCGCGTACGGCATCCTGTACGAGCGCCATTGGCGGGCGCGAGCGATCTGACCACAGGTCCACGTACAGCACCAGTGCGCCGTGGTCGAGCAGCGCCGGCACGAAGTCCTGCTTGATGAAGGTCGTTTTGCCGATGCGCCGGATCCCGGAGAGAAACACCCCCGAGCGCAGCGCCTGATCCAACGGGCCCGGCTGTAGGAGTTGCTGCGCCAGCTTGCGGGCGTAGTCCGGTCGGTTGAAGACGGCGTCTTGGCTCACGGTGATTTGGAATTATTTGTCCTCAGAGACAAATTTCAACCCGGGCGCAAATTGTGTCAAGTCCTCTGAGGCAGATGGAGCGCCCCCGGCGCTCGCTGCGCTCTTCTCGCCCAGCTCGATCGGCGATGGCACCCAAACGCCAGGGGCTTTAATGCAGGCGGGGCATGCGTCGCTAACGACGGGTACCTTTGCCTGGCCGCCGCGCTACGAGGTCGAGTCGTGGCTCCAGCTTGCCGTGATCAACCCTAGCGCCTGCTCGCGGGCGTGACGGGTCGAGTAGTTGCCGTCGCGGTTGCGCTGGCACAACTGCTTGAGCTCATGGTTGAGGTCTCGCATGGGTTGCTGCTGTTGCTCGGTCCTCGCTTCCTGCTGGTTGCCCCTGGGGGTGGGTCGGTCGGTTTGTTTTGCCTGGTGTCGAAGGTCTGGTTAGTGTTTCTGTCCGTCCCGTGCGTCGCAGCGCATCGGGAACTTGCCCCCGGCGGGCGTGATCTCGAGGTACGGGCCCCCCATCAAACGGCTTGCGGGACTTGTCGCCAGCCTTGGCGTTCCGGATGGTCGTGTTGGTGAGTGGCATGTGGGGTAACTCCTGCGGGGGTAGCCGAGTTACGCCAGAAATTTACCCCTCCCGGAAGCTGGCTGCCCCTGGACGGTCTTACCCGCCCATGGGCGAAAAACTCAAGAAAAACGGACTCTTAGGCCCGTTCGGAAAACTTCGCTGGATGTCTCTGGATCGTCTGAGGGTGGCGTGCGCCGGAACCGAACCGGCGTCCGCTATCCAAAACACGTGGATATGCGCAGACCTTGAGGCCACACCTTGCTCGATTGTCCATTTCGCATCCTGAAAGACGATCGGGTTGCCGCTCTCTCCATGGGGCACTACGGCAGCCGCGGCATGGCGTTCCTTGCATTAGTCCCATTGTGGGACTATGCTGGTCAGGTGAGAGTCATCGCTGTCGCCACGCTCCGGGCCTTCTGGCAGCGGCACCCTGATGCCGAGCAGCCGCTGAAAGCCTGGTTCGAGGAGGCGACGAAGGCCAACTGGACGCAGCCGTCGGACATCAAGGCCCACTACCGCAGCGCCAGCGTCCTGAAGAATCGGCGCGTGGTTTTCAACATCAAGGGCAATGAGTACAGGCTGATCGTGGCCATCGCGTACAGGCTGCAGATCGTCTACGTGAAATTCATCGGCACCCACGCGGAGTACGACACAGTGGATGCCGACAACGTCGAGCCGGATTGATCAGTCACGAGAGCCGCTGCAAGGAACCCACCATGGACATCCAACCCATCCGTACCGAAGTCGACTACAAGGCGGCGCTGCGGCAGATCTCGACCTTGATGGAGTCTGACCCGGAGCCGGGAACGCTCGAGGGTGATCGGCTGGACATCCTGGCCACGCTGGTGCAGGCCTACGAGGCTCGCCACTTTCCCATCGGCGTGCCCGACCCGGTGGAGGCGATCAAGTTCCGCATGGAACAGAGCGGCCTGACCGTGAAGGACTTGGAGCCCATCATCGGACGCAGCAACCGAGTCTATGAGGTCCTCAATCGCAAGCGCCCGCTGACTCTGGCCATGATCCGCCGGCTGCATCGCAGCCTGGGGATTCCTGCGGAGGTGCTGATCGCGGAGACGGCCTCGGGCTGAGAGCCAACAACGCCCGGGCGCCGGCTGAGCGCCGTTTCCCTCGGGGAACGCGCAAGAAGAAAGGGCCCAGAGATGACTCTGGGCCCTTGGTACTGGTGGTGGGTGCGGACCCGGGATCAATCCCACTCTGCTAGGGCCACGCTAACACCTGCTGGGACGCTGCGGAAAGTATCGGACGGCTGCCTGCGGGTGCTCCGGTCTCATCACTAGCCGCAGATTTCCGCACCTCTCCGATCCAGCTGAACCTTGAGCGGAACGGCTCATTCCGACTCTCAGCCGTCCGAGGCGCTGCCGTCGTTAACAACCGCTGTGCAGCAGGAGCGGCCCTTCGTACAGATCACCTTGCGGATGGGTCGGATGCCTTGCCAAGCACTTCAGCAAACGATGTCACCGCGAGATCGATGAAGGCCCGAACCTTGGGCGTGAGATAGCGTGCACTGGCGAACACCACGTGCACTGGCGCCGAGGGCAGCCGCCAATCGGCCAGCACCGTTTGCAGTTGGCCCGACTCCATCGCGGGAGCCGCCAGCAACCACGGCAGCTGCGCAATGCCGAGCCCGTCGATGGCAGCGTCGCGCACTCCGAAGCTGTTGTTCAGGTTCAGTCGTGGCACGGGTTCGACAACCTGGCGTTGCGACCCACGAGTAAAGGTCCAGGCCAGCCGCCGCCTGGACCCCGAGAACCTGATGACGGCGTGATGCTCCAGGCCCTGCGGTTCGGCAGGCGCCGCGTGGCGTCGCAGGTAGGACGGCGCAGCAAAGAGGCCGTAATGCAGGTCGCCCAGTTTCCGTGCCGCAAGCGTGGAGTCCACCAGAGGGCCCACGCGAACGGCGAGGTCGAAGCCCTCGTGCACGATGTCCACCACACGCCCGGTCATCTCCAGGTCCACATTCACTTCGGGGTGGCGCTGCAGGTAGTCGCGCACCCAGCCGTTGACGGCCAGCATCCCGAACTCGACCCCACAGGTCAGCCGCAGGGTGCCCCGGGGTTCACCCAGCGCCTGCTGGACGGCGCGCTGCGCGTCTTCTGCGGCGCCCAGGATGCCGACCGCTCGCTCGAAGAATTCGCGCCCGACTTCGGTGAGGGAAAGCGAGCGGGTGGTGCGCTCCAGCAGGCGAACGCCTAGGTCGGCTTCGAGTTGGCTGATCACACGCGAGACGCGCGCCTTCTGGCTGCGCAACTGTTCGGCGGCGCGGGTGAAGCTGCCGGTCTGAACGACCTTGACGAAGGCGTTGAGTTGGCTCAGCTCCATTGTTGATTGTATGGACAACAGAAAGTCTCATTAGATCCTATTTATCTCTAACAGGAAACGCTTGAGACTGCGTTCCGTCCGTCGTCTTCGTCCTTCTCAGGAGAGTTCCGTGAGCCTCAAAGACCCCAATGTGCTGAACCCGAAAGCCGGGAAGCGCGTCGCCATCGTCATCGCCAACCCCGCGATCTCCACCACCACCGGCTGGCCCGTGGGCTTCTGGTGGAGCGAGCTGACCCACCCCTACCACGTGTTCACCGAAGCGGGCTACAAGGTCGAGGTGTTCAGCCCCGCAGGCGGCCGTTGCGAGGCCGACGGCATGAGTGACCCCAACGACGCCAGCGGCTACAGCAGGACCGACCTGATCAGCCAGGGCTTCATCCATACCGCGGAGCTCAAGGCGCTGGTGGAGAACACGAGGAAGGTCGACGACATCGACGTGGCCGCGTTCGACGCCATCGTGGTGGCGGGCGGCCAGGCGCCCATGTTCAGCTTCGAGCAGGCGACCGACCTGCACGCCAAGTTCGCCGCCTTCCACGCGGCGGGCAGGGTCGCGGCGGCGCTGTGCCATGGCGTCGCCGTGCTGGCCTGGGCCAAGGGGCCGGACGGCGAACTCATCGCCAAAGGCAAGACGGTGACCGGCTTTGCCAATTGCGAGGAGGACTTTGCCGACAACGCAGTCTGGAGCTACGGCCTGCTGCCGCGCGACCGGCATGTGATGCCCTGGCGCATCGAGGATCGGCTCAAGGAACTGGGTGCCAACTACGTGCAGGCGGGACTGTGGCGCAGCTTCGCGGTGCGCGACGGCAACCTGATCACCGGTCAGCAGAACTTCTCAGGCGAAGAGACTGCGCGCCTGGTGGTCGAGGCGCTGGGTCGCTGAAGGAGGGGCCACCATGAGCATCACCATCGTGGGTGCCGGCAATGTCGGCATGGCGCTCGGTCGGGCCTTTACCCGGCGCGGGGAAACGGTTGTCTTTGGCGTGCCAGAGCCCCAAGAGTACGCGGCAGCTGTAGCCGGCCTGGGCGAAAGAGCCAGCCTGACCACCACCACAGAGGCGATTGCCGCCAGCGATTTGGTAATCCTGGCGGTACCGTACGCCGCGACGGCGCAGATTGCGCAGAGTCTGTCCGACTGGCAGGGCAAGGTCCTGGTGGACGTGACCAACCCGCTCGCAGCGGGGCTGACGGGGTTGACGCTGGGTACCACCACCTCGGGTGCCGAGGAACTCGCGCAGCTGGCGCAAGGCGCACGGGTGGTGAAGGCCTTCAACACCACCGGGGCCGAGAACATAGCCGACACGGTCTATGCCGGGGGTCTGCCGATGATGCCGGTGTGCGGGGACGACGCCCGGGCGAGGGCGCGCGTGATGGCGCTGGCCACGCTGGTCGGTTTCGAAGCGGTCGACATGGGGCCGTTGATGGCCGCGCGTTACCTGGAGCCCTTGGCCATGACATGGATTCACCTGGCCTTCAAGCAGGGCATGGGGCGGCAGTTCGCCTTCGCCCTGCTGCGCCGCCATGGCCCGAGGCCGACTCCATGAGCCGCGACAACGCCTACGCCACCCACCTGCCGATCCACACCGAAGGACGCAAGGCCACCTGGTTCGAGCTGTTCTTCGACCTCGTGTTCGTGGTCGCGGTGGCACAGCTCTCAGGTGCTTATGCCCACAACTACGACATCCCAGGTGCGATGCTCTTCGCGCTGGCGTTCATGGCCATGTGGTGGTGCTGGCTGGGCCACACCTTCCACGCCACGCGTTTCGACGATGGCAGCAGTCGACGTCGGTTCCTGGGCTTCCTGCAGATTGCCGCCACCGTGTTGATTGGATACGGTGTCTCCGATCCGCTGGGTGCGAAGGCCTGGGCATTCGGTGCAGGCATCGCCACGTTCAAGGCCTTGCTGGCGCTGGCGTACCTGAGCGAGCGGCGCTGGCGCGGCGCAGCCGGGTTGATCCGCGTCTACGTCACGCTTTACGGTGTCCAGGCGCTGCTATGGCTGTGCGGATCGGTACTCGAAGGCAGTGGGCGCTGGGCCGCATGGGGACTGGCGCTGGGGCTGGATCTGGCCTCACCCTGGCTCGTGGCGCGGCACACGGCTGCAGTACCCCCGCATCCCGAGCATCTGCCCGAGCGCTTCGGCCTGTTCACCATCATTCTGCTGGGCGAGGGCATGGCCTCGGTGGTCCATGCACTCGACCACGGTGAGCCTCTGCACCTGTCATCTGCCGTCGCAGCGTCGGTCGGCGCCGTTCTGAGCTTCGTGATTTGGCGGCTGTACTTTGACCGGGTAAAGGGCCAGGGAGAGCGCCACATCACAGACGCGGTAGACGGGCAGCGCCTGCGGCTTTGGGCCTACGGCCATGTGCCCTTGTACATGGGCATCGCCAGCCTGGCAGCCGGTACCGTTGCGCTAGCCGCACCAGGAGCGCTCACCCCTGCTTCGGGTGTCGTATACCTCGCTGGGCTAGCACTGTCTGCGGTTGGGCTGGGACTGTTGAGCAGGGCTCGAGTTGAGAGCGCTCACGCTTGAAATCCGGTGCAATCTGCACAGCTGCAGGCACGAGGCCGTGCAACGGTGGCAATGACTGAAAACACCCACATGACCCAGACCCAACTGGCCGAACGATGGCAAGTCGCCGAGAGCACGCTCGAGCGCTGGCGCAGTGAGGGCATTGCTCCGGTCTACATGAAGATCTTGGGTCGCGTGCGCAATCGCATGTCCGAGAAACGGACTTCGAGGAGGCATCCCTTCGCGGAAGTACGTCTCAGCGCGCAACAGTACGCAGCAATCGGTCGTCATTCGAAGCGACCCTCAGGGCACTCGCAGAGCCTTAATGGCAGCTGCGAATACCTGAGGGTTGCCACGGAACGCTACTAACGATTGCGAAGATGGTGGAGCCGGCGGGAATCGAACCCGCGTCCGCAAGTCCTCTACGGTCAGTTCTACATGCGTAGTCGGTCTACTTGGGTCTCGGTGCGTGGTTTGCCGATCGACAGGCCACCACACACCCAGTCACCTAGAGTTTCGCGATCGGGCAAAGTGACCCTGCCCGACCGCTATCCGACTGAAGTTACACCGCAGCCCTTCCGGTTGCCCGGTCAGGCCCAGCCCGTCGGCTGACTGTTGCGGCGCTCGCGGGGTTTAAGCCGCGAGAGCGAAACGCTCGTCGTTGGCGTTTACTGTGTTGCCAATGGATTTACGAGGAAAAGGCGCCTCGGCATGCCCTGAGCCGCTTCGCTACCCACGTCGAAACCAGGTCGGCCCCGGTGTTCGTGTTGCGATGCTGCTGCTGATCGTCACGGCGGACGAGGCCGTGACGCCAGGGAAGTATAGCCGTCGCGGCCGATTTCAAGACCGGCGTCGGGCCCCGCCGGTCGGACCGCGCGCCGCAGGCAGGCCGGGCGACTTGCACTATCCTTGCCCCAGGGCCGGCATCAGCTGGCGAACTCACGGACCCCGATCATGAGCGCAGACCACACCCACCCGGCCACCGACTGGAAGCACGACGGCGTGCGGGTCATCCCCGGCAACCAGCTCGACGGCAACACCGCGCAGACCCCCGGCATGGACCGCAAGGCCGCGATCAACTTCGCGCGCGTGGGTGCTCAGAAGCTGTGGGCCGGCACCGTGCACATCCACCCCGATGCCAAGACGGGCGCCCATCACCATGGCCCGCTCGAGAGCGTGATCTACATCGTGAAGGGCAAGGCGCGCATGCGCTGGGGCGATCAACTGCAGTACGTGGCCGAAGCGGGCCCGGGCGACTTCATCTACGTGCCGCCCTACGTGCCGCACCAGGAGATCAACGCCAGCCCCACCGAGGTGCTCGAGTGCGTGCTCTGCCGCAGCGATGGCCAGGCCGTGGCCGTCAACCTGGATATCGAGCCGGTGGAAAAGCCCGAGACCGTGCTCTGGGTGGACCCCACCCATCCCAAGGGCGGGGTCTGACACCCCTTGCCTGACGGCCCGGCTGCATCACGCCGGGCCGCGGCCGCTCACTTCAGCGGCGAGTAGGCGGTGGGCTGCAGGATGGAGTTGCTGAAGTGGGTGATCAGCGGCCCGTTCTTCTCGGTTTCGGCGCGTGCCGAGAGCCAGTTCGGGTCGGTGGCGAAGGCCGCCCACTTCTGCTCGCGCTCGGCGAGGCTTTCCCAGGCCAGCAGGTAGGTGAGCACGTTGTTGTTCTCGCCGATCACGGTGGTCCAGAAGGCCACCGGCCGGATGCCGTGCTTTTCCCACAGCTTCAGGGTGATGGTGTCGAAGCGCTTGTTCAGATCGGGCAGGCGGCCGGGAACGCAGTGGTAGATGCGCAGTTCGTGGATCACGGGTGTCTCCCTTCAGGGGCGGTGGCGAAGCGGCCCAGTATAGGCACCTGCACGCGCTGGCCTGCCGGCGGTCGTCGGGGTGATTCCGGAAACGGCGGCCTCTTCAGCCCATTCGGGCGAGAGCCTGAGCGGTTCCGCGTCGCGTCGTGAACGATGCGCGCTCAGCGCACGACGCCCACCTCGCGCAGCATGGCACCGAGTCTCGCCGACTCGGCCTCCACATAGCGGCCGAACTCGTCGCCTGTGAGCAGGAACGCCCCCCAGTCGTTGCGCTTGAGGGTGTCCTTCCAGCTGGGGTGTTCGGTGGCCTTCACCACCGCATCGATCAGGGCCTTGCGCTGCTCGGCGCTGATGCCCGGCGCCCCGTAGACGCCGCGCCAGTTGTAGATCTCGACGTTGACACCCTGATCGATCAGGGTGGGCAGCTTGCGCAGCCGGAAGCTCGAGGAGATGCCCAGTGCCCGCATGCGACCGGCTTCGACATCAGCCGCGAACTCCGAGACCCCGGCAATGCCGACCGTGACGTGGCCGCCCAGGATCGCCGCCTTCGCTTCACCGCCCCCGGCGAAGGCCACGTAATTCACCTTCTGCGGTTCGACGCCGACCTCCCTGGCGATGAGACCCGCCAGGATGTGATCGACTGAACCGCGCGAGCCGCCGCCCCAGGACACCGAGCCGGGATTTGCCTTGAGCCGGTCGGTGAGGTCCTTCAGGCTTTGCAGCGGAGAAGCGGCGGGTACGACCAGGATCAGGGTGTCGGCGAAAAGGCGGGCGATCGGCGTGGCGTTCTTCAGGGTGATCGGTGGCTTGCCGGTCTCGATGGCGCCGACCATCACCGCGCCGGTGACCAGCAGCGCCGAGGGGTTGCCGCGCTCGGTGTTCACGAACTGCGCGAGGCCGATCGTGCCGCCGGCGCCACCCCGGTTCTCGAACACCGCCGAGCGCGCCGTACCCGCGGCGATCATGGCGGCGGCCAGCGAGCGGCCGGTCTGATCGAAGCCGCCGCCGGGGTTGGCGCCGATCATCACCTTGAGCGTGTCGATCTGGGCCGATGCGCCCAGGGGCCAGCCGGTGACGGCGGCCGCAGCAAGGCCCATCTGAAGCACATGACGGCGGCCTGGGGCGCCGATCGGCTGGGGCGCCCGCGAGTCCGTCATCGGCGCGTCGGGACGTGGCAGCATGGGTCTGGCAGGGGCCAGGGACGCGGGCATCGGGCACGGGCGGGTCATCTCGTCGGTCTCCGTCTGACGGCGCGGCACCAGGAAGGCCGGCCGCCGGGTATCAGGTGATCAGCAGGGGGATCAGGGCGCGCGGTGTCTGCACCAGATGATCGGCGCCCCATTGTCGGGGTGGGGGTTCGTCGCCGCAGTAGCCGTAGGCGGCTGCCACGGTACGCATGCCGGCCGCCCGGCCCGCTTGCACATCGCGGTGGTCATCGCCCACATAGATGCTGAGCGTCGGATCGACACGGGCGAGCCTGGCCGCGTGCAGCAGCGGTTCGGGGTGGGGCTTGGCATGGGCGGTGGTGTCACCGCCAATCGCCCCCGCGCAGCGGTGAAGCAGGCCCAGTTCGGCAAGGATGGGTCGCACGTAGCGCTCCACCTTGTTGCTCACCACCCCCCAGACGATGCCACGCGCCTCCAGGCCCGAGAGCAATTCCGCCATGCCCTCGAACAGGCAGGTATGCACGCACATGGCGGCCTCGTAGCGGGCCAGGAAGTCGAGCCGCAGGGCTTCATAGCCCGGATCCTGCGGCACGATGCCCAGGCCTCGTCCGATCAGGCCGCGTGCGCCCATGGAGGCGAAGGGCCGCAATTCGGCCAGCGGCATCGGGGCCAGGCCGCGCTCGACGCGCATGGCATTGACCGGTGCGGCAAGGTCGGCGGCGGTGTCGGCCAGCGTGCCGTCGAGGTCGAAGAAGACCGCGGCGGGCACGAACGGAAGGCGGTCGGGTTCGGTCACGCCGGCGGATGCCACGACTTCAGCCCGCTGCGTGGGGCTTGCGGAAAGCCGCCATGTAATTCACCGAGACGTCGTCAGCCACCAGGCGGTAGCGGCGGGTGATGGGGTTGTAGGCGAGCCCGGTCATCTCGACGAGATCAAGCCCTGCCTGGCGGGCGAACGCCACCAGTTCCGCCGGTCGCAGGAACTTGCCGTACTCATGCGTGCCCTTGGGCAGCAGTCCGAGCACGTATTCGGCTCCCACGATAGCGAACAGGAAGGCCTTGGGGTTGCGGCTGATGGTCGACATGAACACCCAACCGCCCGGGCGGACCATCGTGGCGCAGGCGCGCACCGTGGAGGCGGGATCGGGCACGTGCTCGAGCATTTCCATGCAGGTGACCACGTCGAAGGCTGCCGGTTGCTCTGCCGCAAGCGTCTCCGCTGCCACCCGGCGATAGTTCACCGGTACCCCGCTTTCCAGCCCGTGCAGTTCGGCCACCCGCAAGGGCTTGTCGGCGAGATCGATACCGGTGACGCGCGCGCCCCGTGTGGCCATGGACTCGGCCAGAATACCCCCGCCGCAACCAACGTCCAGCGCCGTGCTGTCTTGCAGGCCAGCGAGCCGGTCGATCCAGTCGAGCCTCAGCGGGTTGATTTCGTGGAGCGGGCGGAACTCGGAGCCGGGGTCCCACCAGCGCGCGGCCAGCGCCTGGAATTTGGCGAGTTCGGCGGCGTCGGCGTTGAGGCCGGGCGTGTTCGGTGTGGCGGATGCGGTCATGGACGCGATTCTATCGGCAGCCGCCGTCCGGTCTGGTCGGCGCCAAGAAAAAGCCCCGCCGAAGCGGGGCTTTTTTCGGCGCGGACCCGATTACTTCCGGGGGCGGGTGCCGACCACCTCGATTTCCACGCGACGGTTCTTGGCGCGGCCTTCGGTGGTCTTGTTGTCAGCGGTGGGCTGCTTCTCGCCCTTGCCTTCGGTGTAGACGCGGTTGGCCTCGACGCCCTTGCTCACCAGGTAGGCCTTGACGGCCTCGGCGCGCTTGACCGACAGCTTCTGGTTGTAGGCGTCAGAGCCGACGGCGTCGGTGTGGCCCACGGCGATGATCACCTCGAGGGTGATGGCCTTGAGCTTGCCGGTGAGGTCATCGAGCTTGGCCTTGCCCTCGGGCTTGAGCACCGACTTGTCGAAGTCGAAGAAGGCATCAGCGGCGAAGGTGACTTTCTCGCTGGTCGGGGCAGCGGGGGCCGGGGCCGGCGCAGGCGGGCGGGCCGGGGCCGGGGCAGGGGCCGGGGCCGGGGGAGGCACGACAACTTGTCGCGGCGCGACGGGCGGCGGGGCCATCGGGCTGGGGGCCGGAGCCGGGGCCGGAGCGGCCTTGGGCAGGAGATCGTCATCGCAGCCGGCGATGGCGTTGGCCGGCGTGAAGTAACCGGTGCGCCAGCACAGGCCGGTGGCGTTCTTGACCACGGAGGCGTCGGGGCTGAGCACGTAGCCGCTGTTCTGCGGGTTGGACTTCTGCGCGTGGGCGGCGGTGGACGCCAGGAGTGCTGCGGCAACCAGGGCAGCGATTTGGACCGGTTTGTTCATGTTTCTCCTCTCGGTAGGTTCCGTGACAGGGCGCCAGCGGCACGTATCAGCCGCCAGGATGGCGCACACCGGCCGGCAGGGTATCGACCACGCGATTGTGCCACAGGCGCCCGCGGGCCCGCGTGTCGGCAAGACGAAGCTGAGCACGCTCAGACTGGAGTTGTCGCGCTCGGACAACAGACTGCCCATCGACCCAGACGTGGGAGACCTGTTCACGGCCGGCCGCGT
The DNA here is from genome assembly GCA_044356115.1 of Burkholderiaceae bacterium. GTDB lineage: Bacteria > Pseudomonadota > Gammaproteobacteria > Burkholderiales > Burkholderiaceae_E > Quisquiliibacterium. Next base: position 10,549 of record JBIKWU010000019.1, on the reverse strand, counting down.
GGATCAGGTGGGCGACCGGGTCGAAGACCGGTTGCGCAAGCGGATCGGCCAGATCGATCGCGACGAGATCGGCCTGCTTGCCCGGCTCGATGCTGCCGATGCGCGCTCCAAGCCCGAGTGCTCGCGCGCCGCCCAGCGTCATCGCGTGCAGGGTCTGGTGGGCCGACCAGGCGGTGGCGTCGCCGCTGATGCCCTTGGCGAGCAGGGACGCGGTGCGCGCTTCGGAGAGCAGGTCGAGTCGGTTGTTGCTGGCCGCGCCATCGGTGCCCACGCCCAGATTGACCCCGGCCGCGAGCAGCCGGGTGGTGGGCGCGATGCCGCTGGCGAGCTTGAGATTGCTGTGCGGGCAGTGCGCCACGCTGGCGCCGTGCCGGGCGAGGAGGGCGATGTCGGCCTCGTCCAGATGCACGGCGTGGATCGCGATGAACTCCGGCCCGAGCAGGCCCAGATCGGCCAGTCGCCGCAAGGGCCTGCGCCCATGCTCGGCCAGGCTGTCGGTGATCTCGCCGGCGGTCTCGTGCACATGGCACTGGATGGGCAGGCCGAGTTCGGCGGCCAGGCTGGCCACCCGCCGAAGACTGTCGTCGGACACGGTATAGGGCGCATGCGGCGAGAGCGTGAAGCTCAGGCGCGACTCCTCGCGCAAGCGGTCGCGCATCTCGAGGCCCTTGCGGATGTAGTCCGCCGGGCCGCTGCCGTAGGACGACGGGAACTCGACGACGATGATGCCCACCGCGGCGCGCATGCCCATGTCGAGCGCGGCGCTCGCGACTTCCTCGGGATGGAAGTACATGTCGTTGAAGCAGGTGATGCCGCCCATCAGCATCTCGGCGCACGCCATCACCGTGCCGTCGGCGACGAACTCGGGACCCAGCAGCTTCGCCTCCAGGGGCCAGATGCGCTCGCGCAGCCAGGCGTGCAGCGGCATGTCGTCGCCGGCGCCGCGCAGCAGGCTCATCGGCGCGTGGGTATGCAGGTTGACGAAGCCCGGCACCAGCAGGTGGCCGGGCAACGCCGTGACCGCGGCCTCCGGCCAGGCCTGCCGCGCCTGCGACGCTGGCGCCAGCGCGACGATCCGGCCGTGCTCGAGTGCCACCGCGTGCTCGCTCAGGACCACGCCCTCGGGCACCACCGGCGCGACCCACTTGGGGATGATCAGTTCCATGGCCCGGAGTAAAGCACAGCCGCTGCCCGAGTGGCGGGGCCCGGAGCCTTAATAGGTTACAATTCAAGGCTTTACCGCGTTCTCCCACCGGCCTGTCGTGCGGTTCGCGCCGTCCTGGCGCGCGCTGCGGCCTGCCTTGCACCCGCCGAGCATGGACACCTTCGCCAAGGAAACCCTCCCGATCAGCCTCGAAGAGGAGATGCGCCGCTCCTACCTCGACTACGCCATGAGCGTGATCGTGGGCCGGGCGCTGCCTGACGTGCGTGACGGCCTCAAGCCGGTGCATCGGCGGGTGCTCTTCGCCATGCACGAGTCCAACAACGTCTGGAACCGGCCCTACGTGAAGTGTGCCCGGGTCGTGGGCGAGGTGATGGGCAAGTTCCACCCCCACGGTGACAGCGCCATCTACGACACCCTGGTGCGCATGGCGCAGGACTTCTCGCTGCGCTACCCCCTGGTCGACGGTCAGGGCAACTTCGGATCGGTCGACGGGGACAACGCGGCGGCCATGCGCTACACCGAGTGCCGTCTCGATCGCATCGCGGCCGAGATGCTGGCCGACATCGACAAGGAAACCGTCGATTTCACGCCCAACTACGACGGCAAGGAGAACGAGCCCACCGTCCTGCCGGCGCGCCTGCCCAACCTGCTGATCAACGGCTCGGCCGGCATCGCGGTGGGCATGGCCACCAACATCCCGCCGCACAACCTCAGCGAGGTGATCGACGCCTGCCTGCTGCTGCTGCGTCGCCCGCAGGCCGACATCGACGAACTCATCGAGCTGGTTCCGGCGCCCGACTTCCCCACCGCCGGCATCATCCACGGCGTGAGCGGGGTGCGCGAGGGCTACCGCACCGGTCGCGGCCGCGTGGTCATGCGGGCCCGCACCCATTTCGAGGACACCGACCGGGCGGGGCGCCAGGCGATCATCGTCGACGAGCTGCCCTACCAGGTGAACAAGCGCCTGCTGCTCGAGCGGATCGCCGAGCTGGTCAACGAGAAGAAGCTCGAGGGCATCAGCGACATCCGCGACGAGTCGGACAAGTCGGGCATGCGGGTGGTGATCGAGCTCAAGCGGGGCGAGATTCCCGAGATCGTCCTCAACAACCTGTACAAGAACACCCAGCTCCAGGACACCTTCGGCATCAACATGGTGGCGCTGGTCGATGGCCAGCCGCGTCTGCTCAACCTGAAGCAGATGCTCGAGTACTTCCTGCTGCACCGGCGCGAGGTGATCACCCGCCGCACGGTGTACGAGCTGCGCCGGGCCCGCGAGCGGGGCCATGTGCTGGAAGGCCTGGCGGTGGCGATCGCCAACGTCGACGAGATGATCGAGCTGATCAAGGCCTCGCCCACGCCGCCGATCGCCCGCGAGCGCCTGATGCAGCGCACCTGGCGCGCCGGCGTGGCGCGCGAGATGCTCGCCCGCGCCGGCGCCGACCCCACCGCCTACCGCCCCGATGGCCTCGAGCCCGGGGTGGGGCTGCTGCCGCAGGCCGATGGGCAGTCGCCGACCGAGGCGCAGTACCGGCTCTCCGAGACCCAGGCCCAGGAGATCCTGCAGATGCGTCTGCAGCGCCTGACCGGGCTGGAGCAGGACAAGATCGTGCAGGAGTACCGGGAGGTGATCGACACCATCACCGACCTGCTCGACATCCTGGCCCGCCCCGAGCGCGTCAGCCAGATCATCGAGCAGGAGCTGGGCTCGATCCGCGCCGAGTTCGGCGACGCCCGCCGCTCGGTCATCGAGCACAACGCCACCGACCTCGAGACCGAGGACCTGATCGCCCCGCAGGACATGGTGGTCACCCTGTCTCACGGCGGCTACATCAAGAGTCAGCCGGTGTCGGAGTACCGCGCGCAGAAGCGCGGCGGCCGCGGCCGGCAGGCGGCCACCACCAAGGAAGAAGACTGGATCGACCAGCTCTTCATCGCCAACACGCACGCCCACATCCTGTGCTTCTCCGACCGGGGCCGGGTCTACTGGCTGAAGGTCTGGGAGGTGCCGCAGGGCGCGCGGCAGTCGCGCGGCCGCCCCATCGTCAACCTGTTCCCGCTGGCCGACGGCGAGAAGATCACCGTGGTGCTGCCGGTGCGCAGCTTCGACGACGACCGATTCGTGTTCATGGCCACCAGCCTGGGCACGGTCAAGAAGACCGCGCTGTCGGATTTCTCGCGGCCCATGAAGCGCGGGATCATCGCCGTCGATCTCGACGAAGGCGACTTCCTCATCGGCGCGGCGCTCACCGACGGGCGCCACGACGTGATGCTCTTCTCTGACGCCGGCAAGGCGGTGCGCTTCGACGAGAACGACGTGCGCCCGATGGGCCGCGCCGCCCGCGGGGTGCGCGGCATGCTGCTTGACGAGGGCCAGCGCGTGATCTCCATGCTGGTGGCCGGCAGCCAGACCCAGTCGGTGCTCACCGCCACCGAGAACGGCTTCGGCAAGCGCACCCCGATCGGCGAGTTCACCCGCCACTCGCGGGGCACCAAGGGCATGATCGCCATCCAGACCACCGAGCGCAACGGCGCGGTGGTGGCCGCCGTGCTGGTCGAGCCGCGTGACGAACTCATGCTGATCACCTCCGGGGGCGTGCTGGTGCGCACCCGCGTGGCCGAGATCCGCGAGATGGGTCGCGCCACGCAGGGCGTCACCCTGATTGCCATCGACGAGGGCACCCGCCTGTCGGGGGTGCAGCGCGTGGTCGAGGGTGACGGCGACGAAGACCCGGCCGATACCGTTGAGACCCCGCCGTCCGAGGGCGGGGCCGCGCCGGGGGCCGATTCCTCGGCGGATTGACCGGGGTGTCCGGTCAGCACCGCCCGCCGATTGCTACCATCCAGGTCATGTCCGACGCACCCTCCGATCTGCCCCCCGACCGCCAGCTCGCCGAGCTGCGCGTGCGCATCGACGAGGTCGATGCGCAACTGCTCGACCTGCTCAATCGCCGCGCCCGGCTCGCCATGGCGGTGGGCGAGGTCAAGAAGCTCACCGATGCGCCGGTCTATCGTCCCGAGCGCGAGGCGCAGGTGGTGGCGCGGCTGCGCGAGCGCAACCCCGGCCCGCTCGGGGGCGATGCCATCGAGGCCATCCAGCGCGAGGTCATGTCGGCCTGTCGCGAGCTCGAGCGCCGCATGCGGGTGGCCTTCCTGGGCCCGGCGGGCACCTACAGCGAGCAGGCGCTGCTGCGCCAGTTCGGCCACGGCGTGGAGCCGGTGGCCTGCCCGAGCATCGACGAGGTGTTCCGGCTGACCGAGGCGCTGGGCACCGACTTCGGCATCGTGCCGGTCGAGAACTCCTCCGAGGGCGCGGTCAACCGCTCGCTCGATCTGTTGCTGCACACCTCGCTGCGCATCTGCGGGGAGGTCACCCTGCCCATCCACCACAGCCTGCTCACCGTCTCGGGCACCCTGCAGGGCATCACCCGCGTGTGTGCCCATCCGCAGGCGCTGGCGCAGTGCCAGGGCTGGCTCGATCGCAATGCGCCGGGGCTGGCCCGGGTGCCGGTATCGTCCAACGCCGAAGGTGCGCGGCTTGCGGGCGCGGAAGCGGGCACCGCGGCCATCGCGGCCGAGTCGGCGGGCGCGCGTTACGGCCTGATGCCGGCCGCGCGCGGCATCCAGGACGATCCCCACAACCGCACCCGCTTCCTGGTGATCGGCCGGCACGAGTGCACGCCCAGTGGCGCCGACCAGACCACGCTCATCCTCTCGGTGCCCGATCGCGCCGGCGCGGTGCACGCCCTCATCGAACCGCTGGCCCGCCACGGCGTGTCGATGAAGCGCTTCGAGTCGCGCCCCGCCCGTCAGGGCAACTGGGAGTACTTCTTCTATCTCGACCTGATCGGCCACGAGCAGGATCCGCAGGTGGCGCCGGCGCTGGCCGAACTGCGCCGCAACGCGGCCTTCTTCAAGCTCGCCGGTTCCTATCCCAGGGCCTCCTCATGACGCTGCACGCCCCCGACCACGTCCGCCGCATCGCGCCCTACCAGGCCGGCAAGCCGATCTCCGAACTCGCCCGCGAGTACGGGCTGTCGGAGGCCGGCATCGTCAAGCTGGCCTCCAACGAGAATCCGCTGGGCATGCCCGAGTCCGCACGCCAGGCCATGATGGCCGCGGTGGCCGAGCTCGGCCGCTATCCCGATGCCAACGGGTTCGAGCTCAAGGCGGCGCTCGCGGCGCGCTATGGCGTGCCGGCCGACTGGATCACCCTGGGCAACGGCTCCAACGACATTCTCGAGCTGGCCGCGCACGCGCTGGTGCAGGCCGGCGAGTCGATCGTCTATGCCCAGCACAGCTTCGCGGTGTATGCCCTGGCCACCCAGGAGGTCGGGGCGCGCGCCATCGTGGTGCCGGCGCTCAACCTGGGCCACGACCTGCCCGCGATGGCGGCGGCGGTGGCGGCTGACACCCGGCTGGTGTTCATCGCCAACCCCAACAATCCCACCGGCACCTTCGTGTCGGCCGCGCAGATCGAGGCCTTCCTGGCGCGCGTGCCGGCCTCGGTGGTGGTGGTGCTCGACGAGGCCTACAACGAGTACCTGCGCCCCGAAGACCGCTTCGATTCCACGGCCTGGGTGCGGCGCTACCCCAACCTGCTCGTCTCGCGCACCTTCTCCAAGGCCTATGGGCTTGCCGGGCTTCGCGTGGGCTTCGGCATTGCCCAGCCCGAGCTCACCGACCTGCTCAACCGGGTGCGCCAGCCCTTCAACGTGAACTCGCTCGCCCAGGCGGCGGCGGTGGCCGCGCTCTCTGATGACGCCTTCCTGCAGCGCAGCTACGCGGTCAACCGCGAGGGCCTCGATCGCCTCCAGTCGGCCTTCACCGAGATGGGCCTCACCCATGTGCCGTCCTACGGCAACTTCGTGCTGGTGAAGGTGGGCGACGCTGCCGCGGTCTACGAACGGCTCCTGCGCGCCGGCGTGATCGTGCGCCCGGTGGCCGGCTATGGCCTGCCCGAGTGGCTGCGCGTGTCGGTGGGCCTGCCCGCCGAGAACGAGGCCTTCCTCACCGCCCTGCGCGGCGCGCTCGCCTGAGCGCCGTCGTGGCCGCGACGCCTCAGCCCGCCTTCCGGCGGGTGGCCCTGCTCGGGGTGGGCCTGATCGGGGGATCGGTGGCCGCGGCCGCGCGGGCCTCGGGCTGCGCGGCGCATGTCGCCGGCCATGCCCTGGGCGAGGATGCCGCGCAGGCGCTGACGCTGGGCCTGATCGACAGCGCCTGCGAGAGCGTGGCCGAGGCGGTGCGCGGCGCCGATCTGGTGGTGCTGGCCGCCCCGGTGCCGGCCCTGCCGGATCTCTTTCGCGCGCTCGTCCCGCACCTCGCGCCGCAGGCGCTGATCACCGACTGTGCCAGTACCAAGGCATCCACGGTGGCCGCGGCCCGCGAGGCCCTGGGCGCGGCGTTCGCGCGCTTCGTGCCCGCGCATCCCATCGCCGGTTCCGAGCGGCACGGGCCGTCCGCCGCGCGCGCCGATCTCTTCCAGCGCGCGGTGGCGGTGGTGTGCCCGCATGCCGGCAATGGCCAGGAGGCCGTGGCGTCGGTCAGCGGTTTCTGGCGGGCGCTGGGCGCGCGCGTGGTCGAGCTCGACCCTGCCCGACATGACCGGGTGTTCGCCGAGGTCTCGCACTGGCCGCATGCGCTGGTGTTCGCGCTGTGCGCGGCCATCGCCCGCGGCGAATGCCCGGATGACGCGTTGCGCATGGCGGGCGCCGGGCTGCGCGACACCACCCGCATCGGTGCGTCGGCGCCGGCGCTGTGGGCCGACATCCTGCTCGACAACCGCGAGCCGGTGCTGCGCAGCGCCGCCGCCTTCCAGGCCGAGCTCGAGGCCCTGCTGGCTGATCTGAGGGGCGGCGATCGTGACGCGCTGATCGCGCGCTTCGAGGCGGCGAGCGCCTGGCGGCGCGCGCTGGGTTAGCAGGCTCTGCTCATCGGCGGCTGCCGCCGATGATGCGCAGGTGGTAGGCGCGCAACTCGCTGAGCTCGGTCACCACCCCGAAGGAGAAACCCTGCCGGCTGCCGCGCGTGTCGATCAGCAGGGTGTCGAAGTACCGATGCAGCGCGCGCGGATCGTCCCAGAGGGCCGCGATGTGGTTCAGGATGCGCGGGAACGCGCGGCGCAGTTCCGGCAGCCGCATCTCGTGCGGCAGGGCCTGCAACAGGCCGACCGCGTGATCGCTCAGCATGGCCGGCAGGCGGGAGCGGGTGCTCTGGTCGCTGGCGCGCCGCCCGGGATTGCCCGCCGGCTCGGCCTGATGGGCGGGCCGCGGGATGGTCATTGGCGCGGACGCGCGCGGCCGCCCGTCATCGGGCGTGGCCATCCCGGCCTGGCGCACCGACTGCGCGGCCTGCGCCGAGATCCGCTCGAGCAGTTCTCTGACGATCGGATCCTGGTCGGGTTCTGGCTGCATCGCGGCCCGGGCCTCCCTGCCCGGTAGAATGGGTGCGCGGCGCGAGGGCAATCGCTTGCGCGTTTTCTCGGTCTGGTCATTCGGATGGTGCGCCGGCCGGCAACACCTTCACAGGAACTTTTTCATGGCATCGGATTTCGAGGTCGCCGGAGGCGGCAGGCTCACGGGCCGTCTGCGGGTACCGGGTGACAAGTCGATCTCGCACCGGGCCATCATGCTGGGTGCGCTGGCCGAGGGCACCACCCAGGTCAGCGGCTTCCTCGAGGGCGCTGACGCGCTGTCCACCCGCAACGTGTTCCGGGCCATGGGCGTGCGCATCGACGGGCCCGACCAGGGCCGGGTCAGCGTGCATGGGGTGGGTCTGCACGGGCTGCGAGCCCCCGCGGGCCCGCTCGATTGCGGCAACGCCGGCACCGCCATGCGTCTGCTGATGGGCCTGCTCTGCGGCCAGCGCTTCGAGACCGTGCTGGTGGGTGACGAGAGTCTCTCGCGCCGGCCCATGCGCCGGGTGTCCGAGCCGCTTGCCCGCATGGGCGCCTGCATCGAGACCACGGCGGGCGGCACGCCGCCGGTGCGCATCCTGCCCTCGGGCGGGCTGCGCGGCATCGACTTCGACATGAGCGTGGCCAGCGCCCAGGTGAAGTCGGCCGTGCTCCTGGCCGGTCTGTACGCCGAGGGCATCACCGCGGTGACCGAGCCCGCGCCCACCCGCGACCATACCGAGCGCATGCTGGCGGGTTTCGGCGTGCAGGTGCACCGCGAGGGCCCGCGCGCCTGGCTGCAGGGCGGCCAGACGCTGCGCGCGGCCACGCTCGACGTGCCCGCCGACATCTCCTCGGCGGCGTTCTTCCTGGTGGGCGCCTCCATCGCGGAAGGCTCCGATCTCACACTCGCGCATGTCGGCATGAACCCCACCCGCACCGGCGTGATCGACATCCTGCGCCTGATGGGCGCGGACATCACCGTGCTCGATCCGCGCACCGTGGGCGGCGAACCGGTGGCCGACCTGCGGGTGCGCAGTGCCGCGCTGCGCGGCATCGCCGTGCCGCCCGAACTCGTGCCGCTGGCCATCGATGAATTCCCGGTGCTCTTCGTGGCCGCTGCCTGTGCCCAGGGCCGCACGGTGGTCACCGGCGCCCACGAGCTGCGCGTCAAGGAGTCCGACCGCATCGCGGCCATGGCCGACGCGCTGGCCGCGGTGGGCATGCCCGTGCAGGCCACCGAGGACGGCATGGTGATCGAGGGTCGCGGCGGCGAGGCCCTGCCCTTTGCCGGTGGCGTGGTCGAGTCGCTCGGCGATCACCGGATCGCCATGGCCATGGCGATCGCCGCCTTGCGCGCCTCGCGCCCGGTGCGCATCCGCGACACCGCCAATGTCGCCACTTCCTTTCCCGGCTTCACCCGGCTGGCAGCCGAGGCGGGCCTGGGCATCGCCGAGCGGAGCGCGGCATGAGTGACGGCGCGGCCGCCGCGGCGCCCGCGCCGGTGATCGCCATCGATGGCCCCACCGCCTCGGGCAAGGGCACGGTGGCCCTCGAGGTCGCCCGGGCCCTGGGCTGGCACATGCTCGACTCGGGCGCGCTCTACCGCCTGCTCGCCTGGCGGGCGCTCGAGGCGGGCATGGCGCTCGATGACGGGCCGGCCCTGGGACGCCTCGCCGACACGCTGCCGCTGGCCTACACCGATCAGGGCCTGAGCCTGGCTGGCCGGCTGGTGGGCGACGAGATCCGCCAGGAGGTGGTGGGCGTCGCGGCCTCGCGAATCGCCGCGCTGGGGCCGGTGCGCCAGGGGCTGCTCGCCATGCAGCGCGCCGCGCGGCGCCCGCCCGGGCTGGTGGCCGACGGTCGCGACATGGGCACCGTGGTGTTTCCCGATGCCGCCCTGAAGATCTTCCTCACGGCCAGCGCCGCTTCGCGCGCAGAGCGTCGTTATAAGCAGTTGATCGAAAAGGGAATTTCTGCTAGCCTCCCGGGTCTTTTGCAGGATCTGCAGGAACGGGACGCGCGCGACACCTCGCGGGCGCTGTCGCCCCTGCAGGCTGCCGAAGGGGCGGTTGCCATCGACTCCACACGGCTCGACATCTCCCAGACGGTCGAGCGCGTGCTGCAGGCCTGGCGCCACCAGGGCGGCTGACACCGCCGGTCGGGCTCACCCGGCTGGTGGGCAGCCGTTCGCCAAGGGTGCTCGCGCCCTGGCCAATCCGTCACAGGTTCCCGCTTCCGGTCTTGCCGGCGGCTGGCCTGCCGGCTGGTCGGGTGCGGGCTTGTGTCAACACCGCCGCAGGACGGTATCCCGCGCATCGGCCCTGCCAGGCCATGCCGACCCGAGCCCCGGCGTGATTCATCCGGAAACCAAATTGACCACTGCAACCACTGCCGTCCCCGCCATGGAAAGTTTCGCCCAGCTGTTTGAAGAGTCGCTCTCCCTGAAGGAGATGCGGGCAGGCGAAGTCATCATGGCCGAGGTCGTGCGCATCGACCACAACTTCGTGGTCGTGAACGCCGGACTGAAGTCCGAGAGCTACATCGACATTGCCGAGTTCCACAACGATCGAGGTGAGCTCGACGTCGCCGAGGGCGACTTCGTCAGCGTGGCCATCGATTCGCTCGAGAACGGCTACGGCGAGACCCGCCTGTCACGCGACCGCGCCAAGCGCCTGGCCGCCTGGATCAACCTCGAGAAGGCGCTCGACAGCGCCGAACTGGTCACCGGCACCATCACCGGCAAGGTCAAGGGCGGCCTCACCGTCATGACCAACGGCATCCGCGCGTTTCTGCCGGGCTCGCTGATCGACACCCGTCCGGTCAAGGACACCACCCCCTTCGAGGGCAAGACCCTCGAGTTCCGCGTCATCAAGCTCGACCGCAAGCGCAACAACGTGGTGCTGTCGCGCCGCGCCGTCATCGAGCTCACCCAGGGCGAAGAGCGCGCCAAGCTGCTCGAGACCCTGCACGAGGGCGCGATCGTCAAGGGC
>JBIKWU010000018.1:0-26199 GCA_044356115.1 Burkholderiaceae bacterium | reverse complement strand
CGCGTCGGGGTGGGAGATGATGGCAAACGTGCGTCTGCGCTTGACCTCACTGACGATCTGCTCGTTCGACATCACCGAAGAACCTTGTTGGGGGCACAGCCACACCGCACTGCCGAGGGGCCCGAGGCCGCGGCACCGCGACCCGCTCCCCGGAGACTGCCAATCCCGGGTCTGGTGTGGTTCAGGCGCGGGCACCCGAGCATACGCTCATTGAAAGACGCCCTCAAGAGCGCTTTAAAACTGTTAATCTGCTCTCATGAGCAGATATGATTGATCTTCCAGCCCCGCCATGGTGCTGGTGATCACGACGATGGCGCTAGGAGAGGTGCTTCGATGACTGCCCGCAACATGCTGCTCAGCGCGCCGCCCTACGCCGTCGAGAAGTCGCTGAAAGGGCTCGGCGCGAACCTGCGCACCGCGCGGCTTCGGCGCAACCTCACGATCGGCGAGATGGCCGAGAAGATCGGCACGGGCGAGCGCGCCGTGGCCGACGCCGAGAAAGGAAAACCCTCGACCGGCATCGCCGTCTACGTGGCACTTCTCTGGGCGCTCGATCTGCTCGACCAGCTCGATCTCGTCGCCACACCGGAACGGGATCCGGAAGGGCAGACCCTGGCCCTCGCGCGCGAGCGCGGTCGCGCCCGCCCCAAGTCAGAGCTGAGCAATGACTTCTGACGCGCCGCGCGAATGCTTCGTCTACATCACGCTGCCCGGAGACACCGAGCCTGTCACGGCAGGGCGCTTCGCGCTCTCCGTTGATCGCCGTGGCGCGCCCGAAGGACGCTTCGTCTACGGGCGCAGCTACCTGGAGCGCCCTAACGCGGTGGCGCTCGACCCTGTCGCCCTGAAGCTGACGCCGCGCATGTACGCAACCGCGTCGATGGGGGGCATCTTCGGCGCGTTGCGTGATGCCAGTCCGGACTACTGGGGCCGCCGGATCATCCAGCGCCATCTCGGCAAGGCGCAGCCCAGCGAGATGGACTACCTGCTGCACTCGCCCGATGACCGGGCGGGCGCGCTCGGCTTCGGGCTCAACCAGACGCCCCCCGCGCCCAGGCGCAGCTTCAACCGGACACTCGATCTCGCGAGGCTGCAGGCGATCGCCGAAGCCATCATGGCCGATGAAGACCAGCCCGTCGCGAGCGGCGGCGGTGATGGTCCAGATGATGCGGATCACGATCAGGTCGAGAAGCTGATGGTGATCGGCACGTCGATGGGCGGCGCGCGCCCCAAGGCCGTGGTCGAAGACGACGACGGCCTCTGGATTGCAAAGTTCAACCGGCCGGATGACGCCTGGAACAACGCGCGGGTCGAGCACGCCATGCTGACCCTCGCGCGCGCCTGCGGCCTCGTCACGGCCGAAAGCCGGGTTGTCGATGTCGCCGGGCGTGATGTGCTGCTGGTCAGGCGCTTCGACCGTGAACGAACCGATGCCGGCTACCGGCGAGCCCGCATGGTGAGCGCCCTGACCCTGCTGCGCGCAGATGACACCTGGCAGTCCCGCGACAAGTGGTCGTACGTCCTGCTCGCGGAAGAGCTGCGGCGCGTGTGCGCGCAGCCCCGGCAAAGCACCGCGGAGCTGTTCCGGCGGATGTGCTTCAACGCCCTGATCTCCAACGTCGATGATCACCCGCGCAATCATGCGGTCCTCGCACGCGCTGCCGACTGGAGCCTTTCGCCCGCCTATGACCTGACCCCGGCCGTGCCGGTCAGCCTGGAGCGGCGCGATCTGGCCATGGAGTGCGGTGACGCCGGCCGGTTCGCCAACCTGGACAACCTGCTCTCGCAAAGCGCCCGTTTCCTGCTCGATGCCGGCGAGGCACGGGCGCTCGTCGAGGCGATGGCAGCGCAGGTGCGCGGCACCTGGTATGCGACAGCGCGCGCGGCAGGCGTGAGCGAGCGCGACTGCGATCGGATCGCATCCGCCTTCGTCTATCCGGGCTTTGATCGGCGCCAGGCCTGAGGGCAGTGCCCGGCACGAAGGCCGAACGGCAGGAGCGCCACGCAGGCGCCCCGGCCACCCGCCCGGCTATCGACCCACGAAGCGGCTGGCCGCGGGCAGCGTCGGATCGTCGGTGAGCGTGCGCAGGAAGGCCACCAGATCGTCGGCATCCTGCGGGCTGATGCGCGGGGCGCGACCGCGGCCGAAGGGCGCGCCCTGGAAGACATTGCCGCGCAAGGCCTGAGGCAGGTCGTCGTAGGGCAGCACGCCCGGCGCCACCGCCGGGTACCAGGCGGGTTTGCGGGGCACGCCCAGCGCGAAGTAGCCGAAGTTGGTGAACAGCGGCCGGCTGCCGTCGCCGCCGGTCTGGCTGCTGTGGCAGTTGCTGCAGTTGCCGCGGGTCGGGTCGTTGAAGACGGCCAGGCCGCGCTGCTCCTGCGCCGTGAGCGCGATCTTGCCGTCGAGGAACTGGTCGAAGCGGCTGTTGAAGCGCTGGTAGTCGGGATCGAGCTGCTGATAGGTCTGCAGGGCGGTTCGCAGGGTGTCGTACACCGCCTGGTCGCTGGCGCCCGCGGCCACGCCGAACACCCGCGCGAAGTCGCTGAAGTAGCCGAGCGCGCGCACCCGCGCGGCCACCGCGGCCACATCGGCGTTGGCCATCTCGTTGACGGCCAGCAGCGGGCCCGCGGCCTGCGCGGCGCGGGTGTCGGCCCGCCCGTCCCAGGTGAAGCCGCCGCGCGGGTTGCCGTTGCCCCCGAAGCGGAACGCGGTGTTGTCCTCGAGGTAGCGCAGGGACGGGCTGCTGCGAAAGCCCTGCACCGTCATGCTCACGCCGCCCAGGGGCAGGGTCGTGCCCGCCGGATCGGCGTGGCCGCTGTTCTCGTCGTGACAGCTGGCGCAGGCCAGCCGGCCGCTGGCCGAGAGCGCCTTCTCGCGAAACAGGAGCGTGCCCACCGACAGCGCCGTGGCGGTGGTCACCGGCCCGCGGGCTGTCGCCGACACCGTAGCCGAGCCGATCCCGACCGGCCGCGCCCGGCCGACGAACGGCCGTCTCGCGGCCCCGGTGGCACGCGACTTGCACCGGGTACCGAACATCCAAACCCAGGACCCATTTGGGATCCCAATGGGTGCACAGATCCTCATGATGGTGAGCCGGATCCCCCGCGTCGTGCAGCACGGCCTCGATCTGGTGCAGACCGGCGCCGCCGACCGCGAGAAGACCACCCTCGCGCAGGCCGTCTACGAGCGCCTGCGCGACGACATCTTCGAGTTCCGCATGGCGCCTGGCCGTCGCTATGCCGAGCAGGAGCTCGCCGACCGCCTGGGCGTGTCGCGCACGCCGTTGCGCTTCGCCCTGCACGTGCTGGCCCGCGAGGGCTCGCTGCAGCGGGTGAGCGGCCACGCCTGCTGGCAGGTGCCGGAGTTCGACCTCGGCTACTACGAGGATCTCTACGACTTCCGCACCCAGATCGAGCTGATCGCGGTGCGCCGGCTGTGCGCGATGGACCCGCCGCCAGACCTCGGCAGCCTGTGCGCGTTCTGGCGCGTGCCGCGTCGCCAGCGCAGCCTCGACGGGCAGACCGTGGCCCGCGAGGACGAGCGGCTGCACGGCACCCTGGTCGAGCTCGCCGGCAACCGCGAGATGCTGCGCACCCACGGTGACCTCACCGAGCGAATCCGCATCATCCGCCGGCTCGACTTCATCGAGCCCGACCGCATCCACGCCGCCTACGAGGAGCACGACCGGATCCTCGACGCCCTGCTCGCACGCCGCGCCGGCGAGGTCGAGATGCTCATCCGCGCCCACATCGGCGCCTCGCGCGCCGAGATCCGGCGCATCACCCTGCACCGGCTCTCGCTCGCGGCCCGCCGCGACGAGCCGCGTTCCTGAGAAAGGCATCGCCATGGCGCAGCCCATCGCCTTCGATCCCCGACCCTTCGACCTGCTGCTCACCGGCGGCCACCTGATCGACCCGCGTCAGGGCCTGGACGGCCCGCACGAGCTCGCGATCCGCGACGGCAAGGTCGCGGCCGTGCTGCCCACCGGCACGAGCGCACCGGCGCGCGAGCGCATCGACGTGCGCGGCCGGCTGGTGATCCCCGGCATGATCGACACCCACGCCCACGTCTTCCAGTACGTGACCGGCCGCTTCGGTCTGGAGGCCGACCTGTGCGGCGTGCGCTCGGGCGTGACCACCCTGATCGACCAGGGCGGGCCCTCGTGCATGACCCTGCCCGCCTTCCGCGAGTTCGTGGTCAAGCCCAAGCACTCGCGGGTGTTCGCCTACCTGTCGGCCTATCTGGTGGGCGGCATGGAGGGCCACTACTACCCGGCGCTCTACAAGCCCGACTGCGTCGATGTCGAGGCCACGGTGCGCGCGGCGCTGGCCAATGCCGACATCGTCAAGGGCTTCAAGGCGCACGCCGAGCTCGGCGGCTTCGCGCGCTGGGGCATCGCCGTGATGCAGCAGGCGGCGCAGATCGCGCAGCGCGCCGACAAGCCGCTCTACATCCACTTCGGCCAGCTCTGGCCGCTGCCCGAGGCGGGCACCAACGGCGTCGACCCCGACCGCATCCTCGCCGACGTGGTGCCGCTGCTGAAGGCCGGCGACATCCTGGCGCATCCGTTCACCCGTCACCCCGGCGGCTTCGTCGACCGCAACGGCAAGGTCCACGCGATCGTGCGCGAGGCGCTCGCCCGCGGCCTGAAGGTGGACGTGGGCCATGGCTCGCACTTCAGCTACCGCATGGCGCGCATCGCGCTCGAAGCCGGCATCGTGCCCGACACCCTGGGCGCCGACATGCACGGCTACAACACCCACGTGCCCGCGCCGGCCGGCACGCCCGAGCAGCACAGCGACACCGAGCACATGTTCTTCGGCCAGACCCGCTTCTCGCTGACCTCGGCCATGACCGCGATGCTGGCCCTGGGCCTGCCGATCGGCCAGGTGGTGCGGATGGTGACCAGCAGCGTGGTCGACATCTTCGGCCTGCCCGCCGAGCTGGGCACGCTCGCACCGGGCTGCCCGGCCGACGTGAGCGTGCTGCACGACGAGCGCGGCCGCTTCGCGCTGAAGGACAACGAGGGCACGCAGCTCATCGCCGAGCGACTGCTGCGGCCCGACTTCTGCCTGCGCGAGGGCGTGCGCTTCGATGCCGACGCGCCGATCCTGCCGGCAAGCGAGGCGGCATGAACGAGAGCGACGCCCGCCATCTCGGCGCGCGCGCCCGCGCAGCCGCACGCTGATCAGCCGGCCGGCTGAGCGCGCAGGTCCTGCAGCCAGCGGCCGGCCGCGCGGGCCTCCTGCTCGTGCGGCTCATCGCGGAAGGTCTCGGCCAGGGCCGCGGCATACCAGGCCTGCATGCCGGGCAGCGCGAGCAGGGTGCGGGCATAGGCCATCGCCTGCGCTGACAGCGGCGGCGAATAGGTCTGCACGCGGAAGGCCACCGGCGCATAGAAGGCGTCCACCGCGCTGAAGCGATCCCCGGCAAGAAAAGGCCCGCCGAAGCGGCGCGGGCCCTCGCACCAGAGCGCGTCGATGCGCGACCACTCGGCATGGAAGGCCGGGTCCTGCGCGTTCAGGGCCACCCGGATGCCGCAGCTCATGGTGCAGACCTCGCGGACCCGCGCGAAGCCGGCGTGCATCTCGGCGGTGGCGCTGCGCGCCCAGGCCCGCGCCGCGCGATCGGCCGGCCAGACATCGGGCCGGGCCTCGGCGAGATGGTCGATGATGGCCAGGGAGTCCCAGATGGTGAGATCGCCCTCGCGCAGCACCGGCACGCGACCGGTGGGCGAGAAGCGCGCGAAGCCCTCGGGGCCCTGGTGGCCGCCGAAGGGCACCAGGCGCTCCCGGAAGTCGATGCCCAGCTCGGTCATCAGCAGCCACGGCCTCAAGGACCACGACGAGTAGTTCTTGTTGGTGATGAAGAGCTCGCGCATCGTGGCACCCCCTGGCATTCGGAACGGCGATGGTAGCGGGCCGAGGCCGTGGCGGGCACGCGGACCCTCGCGGCCGACGTGGCTCGCGCCCCGCGTGGCCAAAACCCGCTACCGTGGCGGCTGCCCTTCACCCTGACCCGTGACCATGCACCCCCTGATCACCCCCGCCGAGCTCGCCGAGCGGCTCGGCTCGCCCACGCTGCGCCTGTTCGACTGCACCACCTTCCTGCTCCCGCAGCCCGGCACCCACCGCATGCGGGTGGAGACCGGGCAGCGCGGCTACGACGAAGGCCACATTCCCGGCGCCGCGCTCATCGACCTGCAGGCCGATCTCTCCGACCCGGCCAACGGCCTGCGCTTCACCGCGCCGGCCCCTGATGATCTGGCGCGCCGCTTCCAGGCGCTGGGCGTGGGCGATGACACCGAGGTGGTGCTCTACTCGGCGAGCGACGCCTGGTGGGCCACCCGGGTGTGGTGGCTGCTGCGGGCCATCGGCATGGACCGCGCCGCGGTGCTCGATGGCGGCCTGCGCGCCTGGGCGGACGAGGGCCGGCCGCTGTCGCGCGAGCCGGTGCGCCACCCGCCCGCCGCGAGCCTCAGCCCGCGGCCCCGGCCGGTGTTCACCGACCGGCACGGCGTGCAGGCGGCCATCGACCAGGGCAGCGCGGTGGTGGTCAACTGCCTGCGCGCCGAACAGCACAGCGGCGCGGCGGCCCTGCACTACGGCCGGCCCGGGCACATCACCGGCAGCATCAACCTGCCAGCGGCGGCGCTGTTCGACGCCGCCGGGCGCTACCTGCCGCCCGCGGCCCTGCGCGAGGTCTTCGCGGCTCGCGGCATCGACGCCCGCCAGCCGGTCATCGCCTACTGCGGCGGCGGCATCGCGGCCACGGGGGATGCCTTCGCGCTCACCGCCCTGCTCGGGCACGAGGCCGTCCAGGTGTACGACAACTCGCTGCAGGAGTGGGCCGCCGACCCCGCGCTGCCGATGTCGGTGGGCTGACGAGCGCGCGGGGTGCGGGCGCGGCCTATCGGAGCAGCAGGGCGTTGATTCGGGCGGCCACCGCGGCCTTCTCGGCCGCGCCAAGACCGGTGAAGGCGTTGTAGAGGGCCTGTCCGCCCGGCACGCCGCTGCCACCCTGACGCAGCACCCGCTCTGCCAGTTCACCGCTGAGGATCCCGAGCGCCGCGCCGCTCAGGCTGCCCCGCTCGGCCATCGTCAGGCCCGAGGCCTCGATGCCCAGCGCCTTGAGCACGCCGCCGTGGGCATTGTCGAGGCGGGCGGCCAGGCCCTCCTGGGCCGCGCGGGTCTGCTGCAGATAGAGGTCGTCCCGGGCGACGCCGCCGGCATCGAGGATCGAGGCCGCGAGGGCGACATGGCGGTTGAGCCCGAACAGGAGATCGCCCACCAGGTTGCCGCGCGCAGCCATGTGCTCGGTCCGGAAGTCGCCCTCGAAGACATCGCGCACGAACTGCCGGTCGGCCGGCATCCCGACGCGCGCGCCTGATGCCGCTGCCGCGCGGTGGATGGCCTCCGAGCCGAAATCCATGCCGTAGCGGTTGAGCAGTTCGAGGGTGCTGCTCAGGGCCTGCCGCTCCTCGGGCGACAGGGGTGGTCGCTGGAGTGCCGCTTCCAGCACTCGCCGGGCATCGGCATTGGTGCGCACGGGTTGCGCGCCCGGTTCGAGTGCGGCGTTGAGTTGCTGGATGCCGCCCGCGATCGCCGAGACCGGATCACCATGATTGCGATACCGGCCGGCAGGGTCACGGGTCTGGATGGCGAGGTCGTAGGGATTGGCCCCGCTCAGGTAATCCTCCCGATTGATCGATCTCGCGATGGCCCGATCACCCTCGTTGTGGGCGCTGCCGGCGGCGAGGGCGGCCGTGAAGTCATGCAGCGGGATGTTCAGGCCGGACAGGTTGAGCATGACCTCGCCCGAACGGGGGTCGAGCGTGGCGGTGCCACGCCAGGCGAGCCCGTACTCGCTGCCACCCACGCTGGCCAGTTGCAGGCCCTTCTCGAAGGCCTCCCCGGCGCGTCTGACCGTCGGGTTGCCCGAGCGCTGCATGGCCTCGGCCGCCCCCTTCATCGCGCTGGGCGGGCCGAAGAAGCCCGCGTTCACGCTCAGGCCGCTTGCCGCCTGGCGCAGGTTGGCGTCCCCGCCGCGCACATTGAGGAACAGGGTCGCCGCACCCGCCTGGCCGGGAACGCCGAGGTCCTTGAGCTTGCTGGCCCAGGTCAGGCCGTCCTCGCGCCGCACGCCCTGGCCGGCGAGCGAGTAGTGCACGGTCTCCACCCGGTTGAAGGTCAGGGGGCCCCACTTCACGGTATCGCCCTTGTGGGAGATGAAGTGGGTCGCCGACCCGGTCAGCGGATTGACGAGCGCGAAGTCGCGTCGATGGGCCTGGTTCAGGCCTCCCAGGGTGTAGACGAGCGCATCCGGCGCTGCTGCCCCGAGCACATCGCCGATGTCCACCGGGGCTGTCGGCTTCACCGCTGCCGCTCGAGCCTCGCCGGTCGACAAGGGCCAGACACCACTGATCGCGCCGGCGCCATGCGCCTGCGCCACCCACTGCCGGATCGATTCCCGGCTGGTGGCCGCGCTGGCGGGTACGGCATACGTCGCGGTCTGCGTCTGGACCGCGGTGTAGCCGTTGTCGGTGTAACCCAGCTTCACCTGGTAGTCGCGATCCTCGCCTCGGAAGCCGAGGTAGCTCTGGAACCGGAACTGCCCGAGGGCGCCCAGTTCCCGCGAGGCCGACGCGGGCGCCGAGACTGCCGCACCGCGGCCGGCCTGCGCCAGCAGGACCTGGGCCGCCTGCTCGGCCGCCTGCGCCTGTGCAGGGTCGGCCACAGGGGGCGGCGCCTCCTCGGCGGCAGGTGGCAGCACGCGCGGCGTGCCAATGGCATGGATCGTCACGATGTTGTTCCTCTCATGGCGGGCGGATGGCCCATGGCGACAAGGCCACCGGCGCATGCCGCTCGCGTGTGGCCGGCGACACGGCACCGGACCGCACAGGGTGGCAAAAGTCTCGAAGAACCGACAAGCTGGGGGCCGCCCCAGACAGGGCGAACCCGAACCGGGGCCTGCACCGAACCATCAGGCGCTCGACAGCACCGACCCCGGCACCACTGCGCTATCCGGAGACATTCATGCGATTCCTCGCCTGCCTTTCGGCCGCTGCGGCCATGCTCATGGCCCCGCTCGCGGCCACCGCCCAGACCGACTGGCCGCAAAAGCCGATCACCCTGGTCGTGCCCTACCCGCCCGGCGGCGTGAACGATGCCGTGGCGCGCGGGTATGCCACCCGGCTGGCCGCCGAGCTGGGCAAGCCCGTGCTGATCGACAACCGCGCCGGCGCGGCCACCACCGTGGCCTCCAACCATGTGGCCCGGGCGGCCCCCGACGGCTACACCATCTATGCGGCGGGCACCTCGCTCGTCATCAACCCCACGCTCACCGGGCAGGTCCAGTACGACCCGAACCGCAGCTTCGAGCTGGTCTCGCTGATGTCGTTCACGCCCTTCATCCTGCACGTGAACGCGGCGTTTCCGGCCCGCACCATGAGCGAGCTGATCGCCCATGTGAAGGCCAATCCGGGCAAGTTCAACATCGCCAGCTCCGGCATCGGCGCCACCAACCACCTCATTGCCGAGATGCTCAAGCAGGAGACCGGCATCGACCTGACGCACGTGCCCTACAAGGGCGGCGCGCAGGCCGGGCAGGACGTGGCCGCCGGTCAGGCGCAGATGATGTTCTCGGCGGCGCTCGAGGCCAGACCCGTGCTGGCCACCGGCAAGACCCGCGCCATCGCCATCACCAGCGGCGCGCGCTCGCCGGCATTCCCCGACATCCCGACCATGGCCGAGGCCACCGGCAAGCGCGATTTCGTGGTGACCTTCTGGCAGGGCATGGTCGTGCCGGCCGGCACGCCCCGGCCGATCATCGACCGGCTGCAGAAGGCGATCGCGAAGGTGGCCGCCGAGCCCGAGATGATCGAGCAGTTCAAGCCGCAGGGGGTCGAGATCCGCGCCTCCACGCCGACGGAGTTCAAGGAGTTCATGGGCCGCGAGGAGATCCGCTGGGTGAAGCTGATCCGCGAGCGCAACATCAAGCCGGAGTGAGCACCGGGAGCTGCTGCGCGCAGGGGCCCAGGCAGCGGGGCCCTGGCAGCGAGGCCCGCGCCGCCCGGACCGGCGCCTTCAGCGCAGCTCGGCCAGCGTGGCGTCGAGCAGGGCGCGCGCGATGCTCAGCGGCGGCGGCAGTTGCGGCAGGTTCTCGGGGGTGAACCACTGCGCGTCGGCGAGTTCGGCCGGGTCATGGCGCATCTCGCCACCGGCGTACTCGGCCTGGAAGGCGATCATCAGCGAGTTGGGGAAGGGCCAGCTCTGGCTGCCGAAGTAGCGCAGGTTGGTCACCTCCACGTTGACCTCCTCGCGCACCTCGCGGATGACCGCCTCCTCGATGGTCTCGCCGGCCTCGAGGAAGCCGGCCAGCGCGCTGTAGCGGCCGGGCGGGAAGTTCACGCCGCGGCCCAGGAGCAGTTCGCGGCCGCGGGTGACCAGCACCATCATGGCCGGCGAGATGCGCGGGTACACGGTCAGGTTGCAGGCCGGGCAGCGCTTGGCGCGCTCGTTCTCGGCCTGCTCGGTGCGGGTGCCGCAGGCGCCGCAGAAGCGGTGGGTGCGGTCCCATTCGAGCACCTGCACCGCCCGCATGGCGATGGCCAGCGTGGCGTCATCGATCACCCCGAACCAGCTACGCAGATTGGATGCCTTCAGGCCCGGGGGCAGCGCGCGCGGCGAGATGTCGTCATCGAGCGCCACCGCCACGTGCTGGCGGCCTTCATGCTCGCCGATGCCGTGGAAGCGCGCGGCGCGCAGGCCCTCGCCACGGTAGAAGCGCCAGGGCAGCGCGCCCGGCGAGTCGCTGAACAGCACCATGGCATCGCGCACGAAGACATGGGCGATGGCATCGTCGTGCAGCTCGAGGTTCAGCGCGGGGTTGAAGCCGGCGGGGGTGCGGATCATGGGCGGGCTCGCAGGGTAGGCAGAACGCGGGCGGGGCTTGGAAGGCAGGGCACGGAAGGCGGAGTGCCGAGAAGCGCGGTACCGTCGGGCAATGATACCGGCGCGGCCTCGGTGCCGATCATCGAGCGTCGTTCCATGGAGGTCCTTGAGGAGGGGTCAGCCGGCATAGGGGGCGAGACCGGCCTCGCGCGCGGTGATCTGCAGGGCGAGGAAGCGGGAGTAGATGCGGCACTGCGCGAGGCTGCCGGCGATGAACCACAGGCCGGGCTGCGCCGTGGGCCGCCACAGGTTGCGCAGCTCGCCGTCGGCATCGATGCCCCACACCCGGCCGATGCGATCGGCCACGGCATCGCCCAGGCTGCTGCGCACCACCTCCTGCTGGTTGTGATAGCCGGTGGCCATCACCAGCAGCTCGGCGGGCAGCACGCGGCCGTCCTTCAGGCGCAGACCCTCGGGCGCGAAGCACTCGGCATCCTCGTGCTGCACCAGGCCGATGCGGCCCTGCGCGATCAGGTCGGAGCAGCCGACATTGAAGTAGTAGCCCCCGCCACGACGCAGGTACATCATCTGGAAGCCGGTGCGGTCCTCGCCCTCGGTGAGGCGAAAGCCGCGCGCGGCCAGCCCGTGCAGCAGCTCGCGATCGGCCTCGCGCGAGACCGCGGTGGACAGCTGGTAGGCGTGGCGCAGCACCGGGTAGGGCATGGCGGTGGCGAGCAGGTCGCAGTCGTCGGTGGGCATGCCCTCGGCATAGAGCGCGTACACCCGCTGCGCTTCCTGGATGCTCACCACGTAGGTGGGGCTGCGCTGGATCAGCGTCACCTGCGCGCCGGCGGCATGCAGGTCCTGGGCGACGTCATGGCCGCTGTTGCCGGTGCCCAGCACCAGCGCGTGGCGCCCCTTCCAGGCCGCGCCGCTGGTGTAACTGCCGGAATGCATCACGGTGCCCGCGAAACTGGCCAGCCCAGGCTGGTCGGGCATCACCGGGATGGCGCTCACCCCGGTGGCGAACACCACATGACGCGGCCGCATCACCCGCTGCGAGCCGTCAGCCCGGCGCAGCGTGAGCGTCCAGTGCCCGGCCTGCGCGTCATGGCTGCCCGACACCAGCTCGGTGCCGGTCCACACCCGCAGGTCGAGGCTGTCCACATACGACTCGAACCAGTTGGCGAGCTTGTCCTTGGGGATGAACACCGGCCAGGTGGTCGGGAAGGGCATGTAGGGCAGGTGGTTGACATGCACCTCGTTGTGCAGCGTGAGAGAGTGGTAGCGGTGCCGCCAGTTGTCGCCCACGCGGGCCTCGCGGTCGACCACCAGGGTGTCCACGCCGAGCTGGCCCAGGCGCGCCGCGATCGACAGCCCGGCCTGACCCGCGCCCACCACCAGCACCGCCGGATCGCGGTCCTCGAAGCGGGCCGCGCGCCGGCGCTTGTCTTCCCAGTTCTCGGCGCCGAAGTCGCGCAGATAGTGATCGCGGCCCTGCGAGCCGCAGGCATTGCTCGACTCCTCGTGCCCGCGCAGCGAGCGCAGGCTGAGCAGCATGATCCAGGCGCGCAGGCCGCCCGGTCCGTCGGGGTCATCGATCAGGCGCAGCACGCCCGCGCCGCTGCCGTGGGCGGTGTCGAAGTCGATCATCGCCTCGAGCACGTCACGACCGGCACGGTGCACGCGGCGCGGCGCGGTGCGGCCGGCCGCCACCCGCAGACCGCGCAGGCCGGCCGCGGGCAGGCACTGCGCAAGCAGCGCGGCCACCGCGGCGCGGCCGCTCACAGTGCGCACCTGCCAGCCCAGGGCCACCAGGTCGCGCAGATGGCCCTCGGGCTCGAAGAGCGCCGCCACCGCCGCGGCATCGCCTCGGGCCAGGGCCTGGTTGCAGGCATCGAGCCAGTCCGCCAGCGCGGCGGCCACAGGGGTCTGGGCGGGGACGATGCGGTCCATCGGGCTCTCCGGGCGGATCGGACGGGCCGGCACCGCGCGCGGCGGGCTCCAACCCAGGCAAGGTCGACAGTCTAGCCGCCTGACCACGCCGCCCGGTCGCCCGATTTCATCGATCGAACCAATCCGCGAGGCCTGCCGCCGGGCCGGTACACTGCGTCTGCCGCGCCCCAGGGGCGCCCCTTGCCGCCCGCATCACCCGTCGCCGCCGCGCCGCACCACCCCCCGATGAAGATCTTCCACGGCTGGAAAATGGCCGGCGCCAGCGCCGGCATCCAGATGCTGCACGCGGCGCTGCTGCACCAGTCCTTCGGCGCCTACTTCTCGATCCTCATCGAGCAGAAGGGCTGGAGCAAGACCTCGCTGTCGGCGGCCTCGGCCATGCAGTCGGCCGAGACCGCGATCATCGGCCCGGCCATGGGCTGGCTGATCGACAGGTTCGGCCCGCAAAACATGATCCGGGCTGGCATCATCACCTTCGGCGTGGGCCTCATGCTCTTCAGCCAGATCGATTCCCTGCCCGGCCTGTATGCCGCGGTGCTGGTGATCGCGCTGGGCTCCAGCCTGTCGGGCTACTTCCCGCTGAACATCGCGCTCATCCACTGGTTCGAGCGCAAGCGCGCCCGCGCGCTGTCCATTTCGGGCCTGGGCCTGGCGCTGGGCGGCATCCTGGTGCCGCTGGTGGCCTGGTGCATGCAGCACTTCGGGTGGCGCGCCACCGCCTTCGGCTCCGGCGTGCTGATGATCGCACTGGGCTGGCCGATGGCGCGGCTGTTCAAGCGGCGGCCCTCCGACATCGGCGAGACCCTCGACGGCCTGCCCCCGCCCGCGCCGGGCGAGAACCCCGGTGCCGAGCAGGGCTCGCCGCAGCGCGAGTTCACCGCCCGCGAGGCGCTGCGCACCAGCGCCTTCTGGCTGCTCTCGCTGGGCCACGGCTTCGCGCTGTTCGTGGTCACGGCGGTGAACGTGCACGCCATCAACCACATGCGGCAGGCGCTCGGCTACAGCGTGTCGGAGGCGGCGGTGATCATCATGATCATGACCGCCTGCCAGGTGGCCGGCGTGCTGATCGGCGGCGCGGTGGGCGACCGCTACAGCAAGCGCTGGATGTGCGCGGTCTGCATGCTCATGCACGCCGCCGGCCTGCTGATGCTCACCTTCGCCACCGGCCCGGTCATGCTCATCGCCTTCGCGGTGCTGCACGGGCTGGCCTGGGGTGTGCGCGGCCCCTTCATGCAGGCCATCCGGGCGGACTACTTCGGGCGCCGCTCGATCGGCATGATCCTGGGCCTGTCGTCGCTGATCATCGCCATCGGCCAGATCGGCGGCCCGATGGTGGCGGGCATCCTGGGCGACGCCACCGGCAACTACCGCGCCGGCTTCACCGTGCTGGCGCTGCTGGCTGGCGCGGGTTCGCTGCTGTTCGCGCTGGCGCGGCGGCCGGCGCCGCCGGCCTGAGCGGGGCGGCTCGGCCCCGAACCCCGCCCTCAGGACCCCACCACCCCCCCATCCACGCGCCGC
Organism: Burkholderiaceae bacterium; assembly: GCA_044356115.1. GTDB lineage: Bacteria > Pseudomonadota > Gammaproteobacteria > Burkholderiales > Burkholderiaceae_E > Quisquiliibacterium. The sequence goes on along the minus strand of JBIKWU010000018.1, from coordinate 11,832 downwards.
ACCGCCACGGTGGCCGAGCGCGGCCGGCCATCGGGACGGAAGTCGGGCCAGTTGGAGAGCTGACGCGGATTGGCCGGGTCGGTGCCCAGCGCACCGCGTTCGCCGGGGTGCTGGATGTTCACGAACAGCGTGCGGCCATCCGGGCTCATGCAGGCCCCGGTGAGCTCGCAGCCGCGCGGCCCGGTGAGAAAGCGGCGCGCCTCGCGCGTGATCGGGTCGACCGCCAGCACCTGGTTGTTGCCGTAGATGGCGTGGTCGTCCTTGAGCAGCGCGCTGGGCGAGACATCGGTCTGCACCCACATCACCCCGCGGCCATCGATGAACAGGCCGTCGGGCGAGGCGAACAGATCGCCGCGGATGTTGCCGCGCTGGCCGGGGTCGGCGTGCGCCGGATCGCCCGCCAGAATGAAGGTCTCCCAGCGAAAGCGCAGCGCGGCGTGGTCGGCGTCCTCCTCGGTCCAGCGCATGATGTGGCCGTAGCGATTGGGCGCGCGCGGATTGGCCGGGTTGGGGCCTTCGGCGCCGTCGCGGCCGCGACCGGCATTGTTGGTGAGGGTCACGTACATGTCGCCGGTAAGCGGATGGCGGGCCACCCACTCCGGCCGGTCCATGCGGGTGGCACCCACCCGATCGGCCGCGGCACGCGCGAACATCACCACCGCGGCCTGCGAATCGAAACCGGCCTCGGCGGTGAGGCCGTTGCGGCCATGCACGAGTTCCACCCAGTCGCCGCTGCCGTCGGCGTGGCAGCGTGCCACGTAGAGCGTGCCCTCGTCGAGCAGGCCGACGTTCGCGGCGCGGTCGGCGGGGTTCCAGGGCCGGCTGCTCACGAACTTGTAGAGGTACTCGAAGCCGCGGTCATCGCCGGTGTAGACCGCCACCCGACCATCCTTGCAGACCGTGACCGTGGCGCCCTCGTGGGAGCAGCGACCGAGCGCGGTGCGCTTGACCGGCACCGAGGTCGGGTCGAAGGGATCGATCTCCACCACCCAGCCGAAGTGGTTGGCCTCGTTGCGGTTGCGATTGAGGTCGAAGCGCGGATCGGCCTCGCCCCAGCGGAACGAGAAGCGCACCTTGGGGCTGAGCTCGTATCGCTCCTCGAAGACGGTGGGCTGCGCCGGCGCCTTGAAGTGGAAGCTGAAGTTCTCCTCGCAGGTGAGGTAGGTGCCCCAGGGCGTGAAGCCGTTGGCGCAGTTGTTGAACGTGCCGACGGCCTCGCGGCCCGTCGGGCTGCCCACGGTGCGCATCAGCGGATGACCGGCCGCCGGCCCGCCGATGCGCATGGGCGTGTTGGCGTGGATGCGGCGCGCGTAGCGCGAGGGCCGCACCAGTGACCAGCGGCCATCGACCAGACGGATCTCCTGCACCGAGCAACCCACCGAGGCCTGCGACTTGCGCACCTTGGCCAGTGACCAGTTGGCCATGCCGTCAGGGAACAGGCCGTTGTTGTCGGGGTACTCGTGGTTCATCACCAGCAGTCCGTGCGTGGCATTGCTCGAGCCGGGCGGCAGCGGAAAGAAGTGCATGCCGTCGTGATGCGTGCCCGACTGCAGCTCCTGGTCCTGCGCGCTGTTGCCGGCATCCCACTGGAAGGCCGGCATGCCGCGCGGGTCACCGATCGGGTCGCCCCAGGCCACCAGCACCTCGGCGCGATAGCCCTCGGGCACCCGCACCGCGTCATCGGCCGAGACCGCGATGCCGGTGAAGCCGAGCAGCGGGCCGGCCGCAGCGCCTGATGACGCGCCCGGCAGCGCCGCGCAGCCCTCCAGGGCGAGCACCGAGGCCAGCGAGGCCGCGGTGGCGCCGCCCAGCCAGGTGCGCCGCTGCGGGTTGGTGATGAGATCGCCGATGCTGGGTTGCGTGGACGGGTTGGGCGTGCCGGCAAAGGGCTCGAAGAACCTGCTCATGGGTTGGCTCCGAAGGAAAGGGCGCGGGCGCGGCGGCCAGGATCGGCCAAGGGCGAAGAGGCCGATGCTACCGCGGCCCGGGCAGACGCCAGGAGCGGGCTCAGCCCACCACCGTGCCGAACAGCGCGCCCACCGCCGCGGTGACCGCCATGGCGAGCGCCCCCCACAGCGTGACCCGCAGCGCGGCCCGCACAGGGGGCGCGCCGCCGGCACGCGCCGCCACCGCGCCGAGCAGCGCGAGAAAGACCAGCGCCGACCCGGCCACCGCGGCATCGAGGACCGAGCGCGGCGCGAGCGCGGCCACCGCCAGCGGCAGCAGCGCCCCGGCCGAGAAGCTGCCTGCCGATGCGAGCGCGGCCTGCACCGGGCGCGCGCCCTGGGTCTCGGAGATGCCGAGTTCGTCACGGGCGTGCGTACCCAGCGCGTCGTGGGCGGAGAGCTGCTCGGCCACGCGCGCCGCCAGCGCCGGGTCGAGGCCGCGGGCCACGTAGATGCCGGTGAGCTCGCGCAACTCGCCGGCGCTGTCGGTGGCGAGTTCGTCTCGCTCGCGGGCCAGATCGGCCTGCTCGGTGTCGGCCTGCGAGTGCACCGACACATACTCGCCAGCGGCCATGGACATCGCACCCGCGGCGAGTGCCGCCACGCCCGCGGCGAGCAGGGCCGGCCGATCGGCCTGGGTAGCCGCCACCCCGAGGATGAGGCTGGCGGTGGACACGATGCCGTCATTGGCCCCGAGCACCGCCGCGCGCAGCCAGCCGATGCGCTCGGTGCGATGGGTTTCGCGGTGGCGCGGTCGCATCAATGCAGGCCAGGTCTCATCACGGCAGCATACCCGGTCGCCGGGCGCTTTCGGAACGGCCCGGCGCGGCCGACGCCTATCATCGGGCGGTCATCAGTCTCTCGACGGAATCCCATGCGTACCCTCTTCTCCCCCGAGCACGAGCAGTTCCGCGACCAGGTGCGCCGCTTCTGCGAGCGCGAGATCGCGCCCCATTACCGCGAGTGGGAGAAGGCCGGCCACAGCCCGCGCGCCTTCTGGCGCAAGGCGGGCGAGCACGGCGTGCTGTGCACCACCATCCCCACCGAGTACGGCGGGCCGGGCGGCGACTTCCTGCACGCCTGCATCGTCACCGAGGAGATGGTGCGCGTGGGCGCCAACCTTGGCATCCCGGTGCACTCGGACATGGTCTCGCCCTATCTGCTGCATTACGGCAGCGAGGCGCTCAAGCAGCGGCTGCTGCCCAAGCTGTGCGCCGGCGAGATCATCGGCTCAATCGGCATGACCGAGCCTGGCACGGGCAGCGACCTCAAGAGCATCCGCACCCACGCCGTGCGCGACGGCGACGAATGGGTGATCAGCGGCCAGAAGGTGTGGATCACCAACGGCTTCAACTGCGGCGTGGTGCTGGTGGCCTGCAAGACCGATCCAGCCGCCGGCGCCAAGGGCGTGTCGCTGATCGCGGTCGAGGAGGGCACGCCGGGCTTCACGCGCAGCCAGCCCATGGACAAGATCGGCCTGAAGGCGCAGGACACCGCCGAGCTCTTCTTCGATGGCGTGCGGGTGCCGGCCGGCAACCTGGTGGGCGAGGAGGGCCGCGGCTTCATCTACCTGATGGAGCAACTGCCCCAGGAGCGGCTGGTGATCGCGATGCGCTCGGCCGCCACGCTCGAGACCCAGCTCGAGGCGACCATCCGCTACACCACCGAGCGCAAGGTGTTCGGCAACCCGATCATCGGCTTCCAGAACACCCGCTTCAAGCTGGCCGAGGCCAAGGCCTACATCACCATGCTGCGCAGCTTCGTCGATCAGTGCGCGGCCGAGCACATGGCCGGCGGCATCAGCAGCGAGAAGGCGGCCATGGCCAAGCTGGTGGCCACCGAGACCATGGGCCGCTTCCTCGACGAGTTCCTGCAGCTGCACGGCGGCTACGGCTACAGCGCCGAGTACGGCATCGGCCGCGCCTGGGTCGACGCCCGGGTCTCTCGCATCGCCGGAGGCGCCTCCGAGGTGCTGCGCGACATCATCAGCCGCAACCTCGGCACGGGGGCAGCATGAGCACCACCACGCGCGATTTCTCCGGACTGCACGCCGCCATGCGGGCGGCGGTGGAGGGTGAGCTGCTCGCCGGCGTGTCCTCGGCGGTGCTGATCGGCCACGAGGTGGTCGACCAGCACTGCACGGGCTGGGCCGACCGCGAGCGCGGCGAGGCCCTTCGGCCTGATCACCTGTTCCGCATGTTCTCGAGCACCAAGCTGATCGCGTCGTGCGCGGCACTGATGCTGGTCGACGAAGGCAGGGTGGCTCTCGACGCCCCCATCGAGGAGCACCTGCCGCAACTCGCGCGCCGCCGCGTGCTGCGGCCTGGCGCCACCTCGCTGGATGACACCGAGCCGGCACGGCGCTCGATCACGCTGCGCCACCTGCTGTGCCACGGCTCGGGCCTGGGCTACGGTCTGCTCGACCCCGGCACGCTGCTCTACCAGGCCTTCATCGACCACAAGGTGCGCGACGAGACCACGCCGCTGTCGGTCATGATGGACCGCCTCGAGCCGCTGCCGCTCTACTTCCACCCCGGCGAGAGCTGGGCCTACTCCATCGCCAGCGATGTGCTCGGACGGCTGGTGGAGGTGGTGAGTGGTCAGGCCTTCGACGTGTTCCTGCGCGAGCGTATCTTCGGGCCGCTGGGCATGCACGACACCGGCTTCGTGGTGCCGGCCGGCGGCGCGGACCGGCTGGTGACCCACTACCGCGGCGCCAGCCTGAACCGGCCGCTCAAGCCCGGCCTCACCCGCATGGAGAACGTGCCCTGGCGCGGCGCGCACCTCGCGCCGGTGCCCCGGCTCTCGGGCGGCGGCGGACTGGTCTCAACACTGCCCGACACCATCGCGTTCATCCGCAGCCTGATGCCCGGTGGCCCGCACCTGCTCGCGCCCGAGACGCGGGCGATGATGATGCGCAATCATCTCGCCGAGGGCGTGTACGCCGGCTTTCCCGGCCCGATCCCGGGCAAGGGCTACGGCCTGGGCGGCGCGGTCACGCTGGCCGAGGCGCCCGGCGACCCGCCCGACTCGGTCGATGAATTCCAGTGGGGCGGCATGGCCGGCACCCACTGGTGGATCAATCCGCGCCGCGGCATTGCCGGCGTGGTGATGGCCCAGCGCGATATCGCCTTCTGGCACCCGTTCTCGTTCGACATGAAGCGCGCGGCCTACGCGGCCGCGGGCTGAAGCCCTGAGCGGGCGCCGGCCAGGAGCCGGCGCGCCGCGCGCCTGCCTCAGAACACCGCCGAGGCGCCGCCGTCGATGTTGATGCTCGAGCCGGTGACGAAGCTCGCCATGTCGGACACCAGGAAGGTGATCACGCTGGCGGCCTCCTCGGCCCGGCCCACGCGGCCCAGCGGCACGGTCTTGCCGAGCGTGGCGTAGTGGGTCTCGAGGTCGACGCCGGCGGCGGCGGCCTTGGTCTCGTGCTGGCCCGCCCGCACCAGGCCGATGCACACCGAGTTCACCAGGATGTTGTCGGGGGCGTACTCCTTGGAGAGCGCCTTGGTCATGGCCTGGCCGGCCGCGCGCGTGACCGTGGTGGGCATGGTGCGCGCCCCGGGCTGCTTGGCGCCGATGTTGGTCACGTTCACGATGCGACCGCCGCCACGCTGGCGGATGTGCGGGATGGCCTCGCGCACCAGCCGCACCGCGGCGAAGAGCTTCAGGTCGAAGTCGGCCTGCCAGGCGGTGTCGGTCACCGACTCGAAGGCGCCGGTGGCCGAGGTGCCGGCATTGTTGATCACGATGTCGATGCCGCCGAAGGCCTTCAGTGCCTCGGCCACGATGCGCTGCGCTTCACCGGGCTGGGCCACGTCGGCGGCCACGGCGTGGACCGCGCCGCCGGCGGCGCGGATGCCGGCGGCCACGGCATCGAGCCGCGGCTGGCCGCGGGCCACGATGACCACGCGCGCGCCTTCGGCGGCCAGCCGCTCGGCGGTGGCCTTGCCGATGCCCTGGGTGCCGCCGGTGATGATCGCCACCTTGCCGGTGAGTCCGAGATCCATGGGTGTCTCCTGGTGTCGTTGGAAAGGAATCAGGCGCCGCGCTTGAGGCGCTCGTTCTGCGGGAACATGAAGCGACGAGCCTCGTCGTCGTTCTCGGTCTTGAAGGCGTGGGAGGCCTTGAGCTTCTCGGCGCGCTGCGCGGCCGGACGGGCGTTCACCTCGTCGAGCAGGCGGCGCACGTTCGGGTACTGCGCCCAGTGCTGCTCGCCGCCGAGCACATAGGGCAGAAGGCGCGCCCAGCCCCACACCGCCATGTCGACGATGCCGTACCGGCCGCCCACCATGTAGGGATGGGCCGCGAGCCGGTCCTCGATCAGCTTCCAGTGGCGATGGGCCTCGTAGTCGTAGCGGTTGAGCGCGTATTCCTTCGGCTCGGGGGCGGCATGGCGGAAGTGCACCGACTGGCCCGAGAAGGGGCCGATGCCGCTGGCCACGAACATCAGCCAGGACAGCATCTCGCCACGGCCGGACGCGTCAGAAACCGGCGGCACGAAGCGGCCGGCCTTGTCGGCGAGGTAGAGCAGGATGGCATTGCTGTCGAAGATGACGGCATCGCCATCGACGAGCGCGGGCACCTTGCCGTTGGGATTCACCTGCAGATAGGCCGGCGCGAACTGCTCGCCCTTGCGGGTGTCCACCGGCACAGGCTCATAGGCCAGCCCGAGCTCCTCGAGCAGCAGGGCGACCTTCATGGGGTTCGGGGCGGCGTTGTAGTAGAAGCGGATCATGTCGTGGGTTCCGGCAGGTGCGTTGGGATGGTGGGGCCCGCGCATTCTGGCACGGTGCCGGGCAGGGTCGCGGCGGGCTCAGTCGCGGCCGGCCAGCCGGTGCAGCGTGGCCGCGGCCGCCAGCCCGATCAGGCCGACGCTGCCGAAGGCCAGCCCCCAGGCAAGCAGCGACTGCCTCCCCCCTGCGGCATCGAGCACCGTGCCCAGCAGCACCGGCCCCACGAAGGAGCCCACCGAGGCCACCATGGTGTAGAACGCCACGGTCGCACCGCGGCGCGCCGGATCGGCGCGCGACATCATGCCCGCCGAGAGCGTGCCGCTGTCGGCCAGCACCAGGATGTTGTGCAGCACCAGCGGCCCGCAGAAGAAGACCCAGAAGGGCAGGGCCGCCGAGAAGCCCACCGACAGCGCCACCAGCGCCGACAGCACCATCACCACCACCGACACCCGGGCCAGGCCGTGACGCGCGCCGATCGCCCCGCCGATCACGCCGCTGGGCACGCCCAGCAGGATCAGCAGGGTGGCCACCAGCGAGAGGTTCCAGGCCGGCGCCGCGCCGGGATGCAGCGACACCGCGAAGGCGAGAAAGGCCACCGTCCAGCCACGCATGGCCAGCAGTTCGACCGTGTGGGAGAAGCCGCCGGCCACGAAGCCCATCGCGCCCCGGTTGCCGGTGACGGCGCGCCAGCCGAACAGGCCCGCCTCACGTGCGCCGCCGGCCGCTGCCGGCTTGCCCGCGGCCGTCGGCCTTGCCGGCTTCAGCACGAAGAGCACCAGCGCCGCGGCCACGAGGTTGCTGAGCACCGGCACCGCGAAGGCCCAGCGCCAGCCTGCCCAGCCCGCCACCAGGCCGGCCAGCGCCACCGACAGGCTCGAGCAGATCGAGAAGCTCGACACGTAGGTGGCGGTGGCTCGCGCCTGATCGGCCGGGGCCAGCCGATCGGCCATGGCCTTGATGCCCGGCATGTACGACAGCACGTAGCCCACGCCGGCCAGGCCGCGGAAGAACATGCCTGACACGAGACCGTCGGCGAACAGGCCGAAGCCCGCGTAGCCAACGATGTTGCACACCGTACCGGCCAGCAGCACCCACCGGGTGTCGACACGGTCGGTGAGCGCGATGGCCGGGGAGGCGAGCAGCGAGCACAGCGACATCACGCCGAGCAGCCAGCCCGCCTGGGTTTCGCTCAGCTGCCACAGGTCCATGAACCCGGGCAGCAGCGCCGCGACACCGTGGAACCCCAGCACCGTGAGGCCGAGGTAGGTGCACATCAGCGCCGTGAGCGCGCGGGGACTCACTCCGGCTCGAAACCCGCGGCCTTCATCGAGGCCAGGAACTGCTGGAACTGGCGGGTCTGGTAGGCGGCGAGATCAGCCGGCGTGGAGGTCTGCACCTCAAGGCCCAGGCCCACCAGGCGCTGGCGCATGTCGGGGGCATCGAGCACCGCGCGCAGCTCCTTGTTCCAGAGATTGACCAGCGCCGGGCTCATCTTGCCCGAGCCGTAGAACGCATAGAAGCCCTCGCTCGCGAGCTTGGGATAGCCGAGCTCGGCGATGGTGGGCAGATCGGGCGCCGCCGAGGCCCGCTTGGGCGCGGAGATGCAGATGATGCGCAGCTTGTCGCCGCGGTGGTGGGTGAGGAAGTCGGTGAGGCCGCCGCAGCCCGCCGGCGCATGGCCCGCGGAGAGGTCGGCGATCAGCGGGGCGGCGCCCTTGTAGGCCACCGGCTCGAGGGGAATGCCGATCGCCTGCCCGAGCTCCACGCCGAAGAAGTGGGTGGAGCTGCCCATGGCGGTGGAGCCGAAGCTGTGCTTGCGCGGGTTCTTCTTCAGCCACTCGATGTACTCGGGCAGGGTCCGGGCGCCGATGGTGGGCGAGACCACGAAGACCGTGGAGACCGTGCCCGCCATGGTGATCGGCGCGAGGTCCTTGTCGAGATCGTAGGGCAGGGTCTTCTTGGTGGCCTTCTGCGCGGTGGTGGCCGCGCTCGGCGCGTACAGGATCACCGAGCCGTCGGCCGGGCCCTTGGCCACGCTGTCATTGGCCAGCGTGCCGCTGGCGCCGGCCCGGTTCTCGACCAGCACGTTGATGCCCAGGCGCTCCTTGAGCTTCTCGGCAATGATGCGACCCATCACGTCGGTGCCGCCACCGGCGGGATAGCCGACGATCATGCGCACCGGGCCCGAGGGCAGCGACTGGGCCAGCGTGGGCGCCGGAAGGGCGCTGGCCAGGGCAGCGCCGCCGGCCAGGGTGAGCGCCTTGCGGCGGTTGACTCGAAAACTCATGCGACGGATCTCCGGGGTTGAAAGAGGCATTACTCCGGCTCGACGCCGGCGGCCTTCATGACCGAGGTCATGTAGGCGATCAGGTTGGTCTGGCGCGTGGTCATCTCGGGCGGCGTGGAGGTGAGCACGTCAAGGCCCACGCCGAGCAGGCGCTGCTTCGTGTCGGGCTGCTCGACCACCGCGCGCAGCTCCTTGTGCCAGAGACTGGCGAGGGCCGGGCTCATCTTGGAGGAGGCGTAGAAGCCGTAGAAACCCTCGTAGGCCAGCTTGGGGTAGCCGAGCTCCGAGATGGTGGGCAGATCAGGCGCCGCGGCCACGCGCTTGGGCGCGCTGACGGCGATGATGCGCATCTTGTCGGCGCGATGGTGGGTGAGGAAATCGGACACCCCGCCGCAACCGGCCGAGGCATGGCCGGCCGAGAGGTCGGCGATCAGCGGGCCCGCGCCCTTGTAGGCGATCGGCTCCAGAGGGATGCCGATCTCGCGGCCCATCAGCACCCCGAAGAAGTGGGTCATGCTGCCCATGGCGGTGGTGCCGAAGTTCTGCTTCTTGGGGTTCTTCTTGAGCCAGTCGAGGTACTCGGGGAAGGTCTTCACCCCGATGCTGGACGACACCACGTAGGCCACCGACACGGTGCCGGTGAGACCCAGCGCCATCAGGTCCTTATCGACGTCGTAGTTGAGCTGCTTGCGGGTCACGCGCTGGGCCACGGTGGTGGCGCTGGTGCCGTACATGAGCAGCGAGCCGTCGGTGGGCCCGTTCTTGAGCATCTCGCAGGCGAGGTTGCCGCTGTTGCCGGGCCGGTTGTCGACGATGATGTTCAGGCCGGTCTTCTCCTTGAGCTTCTCGACGATGATGCGGGCCATCACGTCGGTGCCGCCGCCGGCCGGGAAGCCGACCAGCACGCGGATGGTGCCGGTGGGCAGGGACTGCGCCAGCGCATGTCGGGGAGCGGCGGCAACCGCCATGGCGCCGCCGGCGGCCGCCAGCGCCTTTCTTCTGCTGAAGCTGATGGTCATCGGGTGTCTCCTTGATTTCGATTTGAACCGCCGGTTCGTCGACCGGGTGGCGCATCCTGCGAAACTCGCGGGCGGCGTCCGATCCTACCCGCGAAGCCCCGCACCGGGGCGTGCCGGCATTCCGGGATCGCCGCGTTCTGGCCAGGGAGCCGCATGACCGCCTCACCACACCCCAAACCCCCGGCCCCGGGGGCTGAGCGCCGGCTGATCGCTGGCCCGACCGAACTCGCCGCGGGCCTGTTCCTGCTGGTGGTGGCGGCACTGGCGTGGTGGTTCGGCCAGCCCCTGAAGGTGGGCACGGCCTACCGCATGGGGCCCGGCTACGTGCCCATGCTGCTTTCCTGGATCACCGGCGCCTTCGGCGCGGTGCTGGTCCTCAGTGCCCTGGTCGCGCGCGGCCCGGGCCTGGAGAAGTGGCGGCTGCGCCCCATGGTGCTGGTGCTGGGCTCGCTGATCGTGTTCGCGCTGTGCATCGAGCGCACCGGCCTGCTGATCGCCTCCACGCTCGCGGTGGCGCTCTCCGCGCTCGCCGCCCCTTCGCCGCGGCTGCGCGAGATCGTGCTGCTCGCGGTGTGCATGGCGGGCTTCGCCTGCCTGCTGTTTCCCTTCGCCCTGAACCTGCCGCTGCGCATCCTCCCATGACCGAACTGCTGGCCAACCTCGCGCTGGGCTTCGGCGTCGCACTCACCTGGCAGAACCTGCTCTACTGCCTGATCGGCACGCTGCTGGGCACGCTCATCGGCGTGCTGCCCGGCATCGGCCCGGTGACCACCATCGCGATGCTGCTGCCGATCACCTTCAAGCTCGAGCCGGCCAGCGCGCTGATCATGCTCGCGGGCATCTACTACGGCAGCCAGTACGGCGGCTCCACCACCGCGATCCTGGTCAACCTGCCCGGCGAGGCCTCGTCCATCGTCACCACCCTTGATGGCCACCAGATGGCACGCCAGGGCCGCGCCGGCGACGCGCTGGCCATCGCTGCGCTGGGCTCCTTTCTCGCGGGCTGCGTGGGCACGCTGCTGATCGCCGCCGCGGGGCCGCCGCTGGCCGGCATCGCGCAGAAATTCGGGCCTGCCGAGTACTTCTCGCTGATGGTGCTCGGTCTGGTGGCTGCGGTGGTGATGGCGCGCGGCTCGGTGATCAAGTCCTTTGCCATGATCTTCTTCGGGTTGCTGCTGGGCCTGATCGGCACCGATGTCGACACGGGCGCCATGCGCTACACCTTCGGCGTGGGCGAGCTCTCCGACGGCATCAGCTTCGTGGCGCTGGCCATGGGCCTGTTCGGAATCGCCGAGATCCTGCGCAACCTCGATGCCCAGGAGACCGACCGCTCGGTGCTCGATTCCAAGGTGACCGGGCTGTGGCCCCGGGCCAGCGTGCTGCGCGAGGCGCTGCCGGCGGTGCTGCGCGGCACCGGCCTGGGTTCGGTGCTCGGGCTTCTGCCCGGCGGGGGCGCGGTGCTGGCCTCGTTCGCGGCCTACACCGTCGAGAAGAAGATCGCCCGCGATCCCTCGCGCTTCGGCAAGGGCGCGGTCGAGGGCGTGGCCGGCCCCGAGTCGGCCAACAACGCCGCGGCCCAGACCTCGTTCATCCCGATGCTCACCCTGGGCATCCCGTCGAACGCCGTCATGGCGCTGATGGTGGGCGCGATGATCATCCAGGGCATCGAGCCCGGCCCCGAGGTGATGACCAAGCGGCCCGACCTCTTCTGGGGAATGATCGCCAGCATGTGGGTGGGCAACCTCATGCTCGTGATCATCAACCTGCCGATGATCGGCATGTGGGTGTCGCTGCTGCGGGTGCCCTACCGGCTGATGTTCCCGGCGATCGTGCTGTTCTGCTGC
>JBIKWU010000171.1:0-8340 GCA_044356115.1 Burkholderiaceae bacterium | reverse complement strand
ATCTACGCGCTGCTGGGCCGACGGCTTACCGCGCAGCTGTCGCCGATGCGCATCTCGGCCTGGATCAACGGGATCGGCCTCGCCCTGATGACCCCGCCGGGCCTGTGGCAGGCGCTGCACTTCGACTTCGGCGCCGTGGGCATCGGGCACTGGCTGCTGCTCGCCTTCTACTCGGTGTCGGCGAGCATCGTCTCGGTCTGGCTGTGGCTTTCGGGCCTGCAGCGGGTGCCGGCCGGGCATGCCGGGGTGTTCACCATCGCCATGCCGCTGGCGGCCACCGCGGTGGGCGTGGCCGTGCTGGGCGAGTCGGTGGGCTGGGCGCATGCCGTGGCCCTGGTGATGGCCGTGGCGGGCATCCTGCTGATCGCCCGCGAGGGTCGGCAATCCCCTGGTCGCGACGCCCCTTCGGCTTGACATCGGGCCACCCGGTGGGCACCCTTCGCGCCAGTCGATTGACTGCGGCGGGAGAGATCACCCGCGGCATCGCGGGTGGCGCCGAAGGTGTATCGCCCCGAAAACTCTCAGGCAAAAGGACTGCCGCAGTTTCGACTCTCTGGAGAGAAGGCGCGTGCCCGCCCCGGCGGTCGCGGCGGCCTCGCCGAAGGAAACAGGCTGATCGCGCCCCACCGGGCCGCGCTCGCTGAATGTCTCAGGCAAACGGACAGAGGGGGTTCCCGCACCGACGGCCTGCCAGCCGTCGTCACGCGCCCACGGCCGCCCAGGAGCCCTCCATGGACAACCCCTCTGACCTCCGCTACACCGCCAGCCATGAGTGGCTGCGCGACAACGGCGACGGCACCGTCACCGTCGGCATCACCTTCCACGCCCAGGATGCACTCGGCGAACTGGTCTACGTCGACCTGCCCCAGCCCGGCCGTCAGGTGAGCGCCGGCGAGGCCTGCGTGGTGGTCGAGTCCACCAAGGCGGCCTCCGATGTCTACGCACCGGTGGATGGCGAGGTGCTCGAGGTCAACACCGCGCTGGCCGACGCGCCACAGACCGTGAACGAGGCCCCCTTCGCGCAGGGCTGGCTCTTCCGCCTGCGCCCCAGCCGCGCCGATCAGGCCGCCGGCCTGCTCAGCGCCGCCGACTACACCGCCGGCCCCGGCGCGGCCTGAGGAGCAGCACCATGAGTTCAGCCGATGCCATCGGCGGCGTGCGCTCGCTGTTCGCCGACGACGAGTTCCATGCCCGCCACCTCGGGCCCTCGGTCGCCGAGGAGACCGCGATGCTCGCGGCCCTGGGCTATGCCGCCCGCCAGGACCTGATCGCCGCCACCGTCCCCGAGGCCATCCGCCTTGCGCAGGAGCCCGATCTGCCGGCGCCCGCCACCGAGGCTGCCGCGCTCGCCGAGCTGCAGGCCATCGCCGGGCGCAACCAGGTCTGGCGCTCCTACATCGGCGCGGGCTACCACGGCACGCTCACCCCGGAGCCGATCCGCCGCAACCTGTTCGAGAACCCCGGCTGGTACACCGCCTACACGCCCTACCAGGCCGAGGTGGCCCAGGGCCGCCTCGAGTCGCTGCTCAACTTCCAGCAGATGGTGGTCGAGCTCACCGGCCTGCCGGTGGCCAATGCCTCGCTGCTCGACGAGGCCACTGCCGCGGCCGAGGCCATGGCGCTGTGCCGGCGCGCCTCGCGCAGCCCGAGCCAGGCCTTCTTCATCGATGCCGGCGCCCACCCCCAGGTGATCGCGGTGATGGTCACGCGCGCGCGCTGGATGGGTCTGCAGCCGGTGATCGGCGACCCCGATCGCGACCTCGATCCTGCCGCGGTGTTCGGCGCCCACCTGCAGACCCCCGACACCGAGGGCCGGGTGCGCGACCACGGCGCGCTGATCGCGCGCGTGCGCGCCGCCGGCGGCCGGGTCTGCGTGGGCACCGACCCGCTGGCGCTGATGCTGATCCGCACCCCGGGCGAGATGGGCGCCGACGTCGCGATCGGCTCGGCCCAGCGCTTCGGCGTGCCCCTGGGCTTCGGCGGCCCGCACGCGGCCTTCATGGCGGTGCGCGAGGAACTGGTGCGCATGATGCCGGGCCGCCTGATCGGGGTGTCGCGCGATGCTGCCGGCAACCCGGCGCTGCGCATGGCGCTGCAGACCCGCGAGCAGCACATCCGCCGCGACAAGGCCACGAGCAACATCTGTACCGCGCAGGCGCTGCTCGCGAACATGGCCGCGTTCTACGCGGTCTACCACGGCCCGCAGGGGCTGCTGCGGATCGCGCTGCGCGTCAACGGCCTGGCGCGGCTGCTGCTGGCGCTGGCCGGCCCCGCGCTCGCGCCCCGGCACGCCGAGTTCTTCGACACGGTGTGCGTCGATGCCGGCGCGCGCGCGCCCGAGATCCTGGCGCGGGCGGCGCAATGCCGCATCAACCTGCGTGACCACGGCGGCGGCCGTCTCGGCGTGAGCCTGGACGAGACCGTCACCCTGACCGACCTCGCCGACCTGGTGTTCGTGTTCACCGGCACCCGGCCCGAGGCCACGGTGGTGGCCGCGGCCGCCGCCGGCCTGAGCGCCGAACCGGCCAGCCTGTCGCCGGCGCTGCGCCGCGCCACGCCGGCGCTCACCCATCCGGTGTTCAGCCGCTACCACAGCGAGACCGAGTTCATGCGCTACCTCAAGCGCCTGGAGAACCGGGACATCTCGCTCGTGCACTCCATGATCCCGCTGGGCTCGTGCACGATGAAGCTCAACGCCGCCGCCGAGATGGCCCCGCTCAGCTGGCCGCAGCTGGCCGCGCTGCACCCCTTCGCGCCGGCCGCGCAGGCCCGAGGCTATGCCGAGATGCTCGAGCAGCTCGGCCACTGGCTCGCCCAGATCACCGGCATGCACGCGGTGTCGTTCCAGCCCAACTCGGGCGCCCAGGGCGAATACGCCGGCCTGCTGGCGATCCGCGGCTATCTCGCGGCGCAGGGCCAGGGCCACCGCGATGTGTGCCTGATCCCGGCCTCGGCCCACGGCACCAATCCGGCCACCGCGCAGATGATGGGCCTGCGCATCGTGGTGGTGGCCTGCGACGCGCAGGGCAACATCGACATGGCCGATCTCGCCGCGCGCATCGAGGCCCACCGCGCGCAGCTCGCGGCGCTGATGGTCACCTACCCGTCCACCCACGGTGTCTTCGAGGCCGACATCCGCGAGGCCTGCGCCCTGGTGCATGCCGCCGGAGGCCAGGTCTACATGGACGGGGCCAACCTCAACGCGCAGGCCGGCCTGACCTCGCCCGGGTTCATCGGCGCCGACGTCTGCCACATGAACCTGCACAAGACCTTCTGCATCCCGCACGGCGGCGGCGGCCCCGGCATGGGCCCGATCGCGGTGGCCCGGCACCTGGCGCCGCACCTGCCGGCCGATCCGCTGGCGCAGGGCCGCGAACTGGCGCAGGGCGGCCCGCTCACGCACGGTTCGGTGTCGGCCGCGGCCAGCGGCAGCGCGCTGATCACCGCCATCTCGTGGATGTACATCCGCATGATGGGCGGCAGCGGCATCCGCAAGGCCACCGAGATGGCCATCCTGAACGCCAACTACATCGCGCACCGGCTGCGGCCCTGCTTCCCGGTGCTCTATGCCGGCGAGAACGGCCGCGTGGCGCACGAGTGCATCCTCGACATGCGTCACCTGAAGGCGCAGTACGGCGTGACCGCCGAGGACGTCGCCAAGCGCCTCATGGACTACGGCTTCCACGCGCCCACGCTGTCGTTCCCGGTGGCCGACACCCTGATGATCGAGCCCACCGAATCGGAGTCCAAGGCCGAGCTCGACCGTTTCTGCGACGCGATGATCGCCATCCATGGCGAACTGCAGGCGATCGGCCGCGGCGAGCTCGACCGGACGGACAACCCGCTGAAGTGCGCGCCGCACACCGCGGCCGAGATCGCCGGGGAATGGCGCCACGGCTACTCCCGCGAGCTGGCGGCGTATCCGCTGCCCTGGCTGCGCGAGGCCAAGTTCTGGCCGAGCGTGAAGCGGGTGGACAACGCCGCCGGCGATCGCCAGCTGGTCTGCACCTGCCCGCCGATCAGCGACTACGCCTGAGTCGCTCCCGCCGCCCGCCCGATGCGGCGGGCGGCCCTGCTCCCGCTGGAGACACCATGACCGATTCCACCGCCGCCGCCCCGGCGCGCGTTCCGCTCGACGCCCTGCACCGCCGCCTGGGCGCGCGCATGGGCGCCTTCGCCGGCTGGGACATGCCGATCCAGTACCCGGCCGGCCTGAAGGCCGAGCACCTGCACACCCGCAGCCAGGCCGGGCTCTTCGATGTCTCGCACATGGGCCAGTTGCGCATCGTGCCGCGCGACGGCCAGGCGGCCACCCTGCGCACCGCGCTGGAGGCCGCGCTGCCGGTCGACTTCGACGACTGGCCGCTGGGCCAGCAGCGCTACTCGCTGCTGCTCAACCCGCAGGGCGGTATCGAGGACGACCTGATGATGGTCAACCTCGGCGACCAGGTCCGCATGGTGGTCAATGCCGGCAATCGCGAGGCCGATCTCGCCCTGCTGCGCGCCCTGTGTCCGAGCCTGACCATCGACTGGATCGACGAGGCGCTGGTGGCGCTGCAGGGACCGCAGGCCGAGGCGGTGCTGGCCCGGCTCGACCCGGCCGCGGCCGGGCTGCGCTTCATGGAATCGGCCACGCTCACGCTGCTTGGCGCGACCTGCTTCACCACCCGCTCGGGCTACACCGGCGAGGACGGCTACGAGATCGCGCTGCCGCTGGCGCAGGCCGAGGCGGTGGTCGAGCGCCTGCTGCAGGACCCGGCAGTGGCGCCGGTGGGCCTGGGCGCACGCGACACCCTGCGGCTGGAGGCCGGTCTGCCGCTGCACGGCAACGACATCGGCCCCGGCGTCACGCCGGCGGAGGCGGGGCTCGCCTTCGCGATCGCCCGCTCGCGTCGGCGTGGCGCGGCCAAGGCCGGCGGTTTCCCGGGAGCGACGGTGATCCTGGCGCAGCTCGCCGAGGGCGCGCCGCGCCGACTGGTCGGGCTGGTGTCGGACCAGCCTGCGCCCATCCGCGCCCATGCGCCCATCCTGGATGCCCAGGGCCATGCCGTGGGCGAGGTCACCAGCGGCACGGTCTCGCCCAGCCTGGGGCGGCCGGTGATGCTGGCGCTGGTGGCCCGCGAGGCGCTGCAGGCCGGCGGCGCGCTGCAGGCGCTGGTGCGCGAGCGGCGCCTGCCGGTGAGCCCGATCGCCCTGCCCTTCGTGCCCAAGCGCTACCGGCGCTGAGCGCGCCCAGACCCGAGCCTGCTGCGGTCGGGGCCTGCTGCGCCCGAGCCTGCCGCGCCCGGGGCCTGCGGCGGCCCTGGCACGGCGGCCCGCACCGCCCGGCCCCCCGGCCTCAGGCCTCGAGCCGGAAGATCTTGCCCGGGTTGAGGATGTTGTCGGGGTCGAAGGCCAGCTTGATCCGGCGCATCAGCTCGATCGCGTCGTCGCCCACCTCCTCGACCAGGAAGCCGATCTTGTGCAGGCCGATGCCGTGCTCGCCGGTGCAGGTGCCGTCCATGGACAGCGCCAGCCGCACGATCTCGTCGTTCAGGCGCTCGGCCTGCTCGACCTCCACCGGGTCATCGGGGTTGATGAGCAGCACCGCGTGGAAGTTGCCGTCGCCGACATGGCCGAGCAGCATGGTCGGAAAATTGCCCTTGTCGAGGATGGCGCGCGCGCCGGTGATGGAGTCGGCCAGGCGCGAGATCGGCACGCAGGTGTCGGTGGAGATGGCACGACAGCCCGCGCGCACCTGCAGGCAGGCGAAGTAGGCGTTGTGGCGCGCGTTCCAGAGCCGGGTGCGGTCCTCGGGCCGGCTGGCCCACTCGAAGTCCTGACCGCCCTGATCGCGGGCGATCTGCTGCACGAGTTCGGCCTGCTCGCGAGCCGAGGCCTCGGTGCCGTGGAACTCGAAGAACAGCGTGGGCGCCTCGCGCAGCGTGGTGTGGCTGTGGGCGTTGATCGCGCGGATGGTGCGCTCGCACAGGAACTCGCTGCGGGCGATCGGGACGCCGAGCTGGATGGTCTGGATGACCGTGGCCACCGCCGCCGCCATGGTGGGGAAGTTGACCACCGCGGCGCTCATGGCCTCGGGCAGCGGATAGAGCTTGAGCGTGATCTCGGTGATGATGCCCAGCGTGCCCTCCGAGCCGATGAACAGGCGGGTGAGGTCGTAGCCGGCCGACGACTTCTTGGCCCGCCCGGCGGTGCGAACGATCTTGCCGTCGGCGGTGACCACCGTGAGCGAGAGCACGTTCTCGCGCATGGTGCCGTAACGCACGGCATTGGTGCCCGAGGCACGCGTGGCGCACATGCCGCCGATGCTGGCGTCGGCGCCGGGATCGATGGGAAAGAACAGGCCGGTGGACTTGAGCTCCTCGTTGAGCTGCTTGCGCAGCACGCCGGCCTGCACGGTGACGGTGAGGTCATCGGCGTCGATCGACAGGATGCGGTTCATCTGCGACAGGTCGACACTGATGCCGCCCTGCACGGCGAGCAGGTGACCTTCCAGCGACGAGCCGGCGCCGAAGGCGATCAGCGGATAGCGATGCGCGCGGCACAGCGCCACCAGATCGGCCACCTCCTCGGTGCTGTGGGCGAACACCACGCCTTCAGGGGGCGTGGGCGGAAAGGGCGATTCGTCACGGCCGTGATGCTCTCGAACGGCGCTGGCCACCGAGAAGCGCTCGCCGAAGCGCGCGGCGAGGGCCTGCGCCAGCGCGGGCGGCAGCGGGCGGCGCAGTTCGGACAGAAAGGGACTGGGGTGGTTCATCGACGTCTCCTGGGGTGCGGGGCGGCCCGCCCCCGGCATTGTAGGCCGGGCCGGGTGCACCCGGGCACCGGGCGCACGTTCGGTGGCGTGCACGGTATTTGCTACAGTTCGGTGAAGGCCCGTTCGCCGCCCGATCCCGTGGCGCCCGCCACCCCTGGCATCCGAGTCAGCGGTGTCGCGCCAGCCGCCAAACCGCCTCAGGAGTCCCTCATGTCTTCCCGCAGACCCTTTCTCGCCGCCACCGTCCTCGGCCTGAGCCTCGCTCTGGGCTCCGGCGCCGCCCAGGCCCAGGAAACCAAGATCAAGTTCCAGCTCGACTGGCGCTTCGAGGGCCCGGCCGCGCTGTTTCTCGCCGGCAAGGCCAAGGGCTACTTCGCCCAGGAGAAGCTCGACGTCACCATCGACGCCGGCAACGGCTCCGGCAACGCCGTCAACCGGGTGGCTTCGGGCACCTACGAAATGGGCTTCGCCGACCTGTCGGCGCTCATGGAGTTCCATGGCAACAACCCCACCGCCCCGAACAAGCCGGTGGCGGTGATGATGGTCTACAACAACACGCCGGCCGCGGTGTTCGCGCTCAAGAAGAGCAACATCAACAGCCCGGCCGACCTGGTCGGCAAGCGCCTGGGCGCGCCGGTGTTCGATGCCGGCCGCAAGGCCTTCCCGATCTTCGCCAAGGCCAATGGCATCGATCTCGCCAAGGTGAACTGGGTGTCCATGGACCCGCCGCTGCGCGAGACCATGCTGGCCCGCGGCGACGTCGACGCGATCACCGGCTTCTACTTCACCTCGCTGCTCAACCTGAACGCGCGCGGCGTGAAGGATGAGGACATCAGCATCCTGCCCTACCCGCAATTCGGGGTGAAGCTCTACGGCAACGCGATCATCGTCTCGGACGCGTTCCTGAAGAAGAATCCCGAGGCGGTGAAGGCCTTCCTGAGGGCCTTCACCAAGGGGGCCAAGGACGTCCTGGCCGATCCCGATGGTGCGATCCGCTTCGTGAAGGAACGCGACGCGATCATCGACGAGACGCTCGAGAAGCGGCGCCTGCGCCTGGCGATCGCCGGCTCCATCGCCACGGCCGACGCCCGCGCCGAGGGCTTCGGCGACGTGCGCCTGCCGCGCATGGCGCTGATGGCCTCGCAGGTGGCTGATGCCTTCGCCACCAAGGAGCGCATCAACCCCGACCGCATCTGGGACGGCGGCTTCCTGCCGTCCAAAGAGGCCCGCAACATCCTGGGCAAGTAGACCCCGCGGCCCGCCGCCGTGCCCGCGGGCTGCCTGCCGCGGGCGTTTCCCGAGAGCATCAACATGTCCGAGGCCTTCGTCGACTTCCGCCAGGTATGGCTCGCCTACAACGACGAGCTGCTGGCCAGCAACGACTTCGCGATCGAGGACATCACCGTCAGCACGAAGGCCGGCGAGTTCATCGCCATCGTCGGCCCGTCGGGCTGCGGCAAGTCCACCTTCATGAAGCTGGCCACCGGGCTGAAGATGCCCAGCCGCGGCACGGTGCACATCGACGGCCAGCCGGTCACCGGACCGCTGAAGATCGTGGGCATGGCCTTCCAGGCGCCCACGCT
>JBIKWU010000017.1:0-26472 GCA_044356115.1 Burkholderiaceae bacterium | reverse complement strand
GGCGATCAGGCCCCAGACGAAGTCCTTCTGCTCCACGAACAGCAGCGGACCGGGCTGCAGGCCCCAGATCAGCAGGCCGCCGAGCAGCACCGCGGCGGTGGGCGAGCCGGGGATGCCCAGGGTGAGCATGGGCAGCAGCGCGCTGGTGCCGGCCGCGTGCGCGGCGGTCTCGGGTGCCACCACGCCTTCGAGTTCGCCCTTGCCGAAGCGCGCGCCGTTGGGCGAGAAGCGCTTGGCCATGCCGTAGCTCATGAACGAGGCCGGCGTGGCGCCGCCGGGGGTGATGCCCATCCAGCAGCCGATCAGGGTGCCGCGGATGGCGGTGGCCCAGTAGCGCGGCAACTGCTTCCAGGTCTCGAGCACCACGCGGGCGTTGATGCCCGAGCGCCCGCCCTTGAAGGCGAGTCCCTCCTCCATGGTGACCAGGATCTCGCCCACGCCGAACAGCCCGATCACCGCCACCAGGAAGTCGAAGCCGCGCAGCAGCTCCTGCTGGCCGAAGGTGAGGCGAAGCTGGCCGGTGACGGTGTCCATGCCCACCGCCCCGAGCGCGAAGCCCAGCATCATGGCCGCGATGGTCTTGTAGGCCTTGTTGCCGCTCATGCCCACGAAGCTGCAGAAGGTGAGGAACTGCACCGCGAAGAATTCCGCCGGACCGAACTTGAGCGCGAACTTCGCCACCACCGGTGCGAGGAAGGTGACCATCAGCACCGAGAGCAGCGCCCCGAAGAACGAGGCCGTGAAGGCGGCGGTGAGCGCCTCGCCGGCGCGGCCTTGCTGGGCGAGCGGATAGCCGTCGAAGGTGGTGGCCACCGACCACGGTTCGCCCGGGATGTTGAACAGGATCGAGGTGATCGCTCCGCCGAACAGCGCGCCCCAGTAGATGCAGGAGAGCATGATGATCGCGGTGGCCGGCGGCATGGTGAAGGTGAGCGGCAGCAGGATCGCCACGCCGTTGGCGCCGCCCAGGCCGGGCAGCACGCCGATGAGCACGCCCAGCACGATGCCCAGCAGCATGAACCCGAAGTTCTGCAGCGACAGCGCGACCGAGAAGCCGTGCATCAGGTTGCCGAGGTCTTCCATGGCTCAGAACCCCAGCATGCGTTCGATCGGGCCCTTGGGCAGGGACACCAGGAACCAGCGCTCGAACAGCATGAACAGCAGCAGCGGCACGCCCACCGCGACGGCACTCACCAGCGGCCAGCCGAAGCCGCCGTGGCGGCGCATGAAGTAGCCGATGAACAGCGCCGAGGCGAGATAGATGCCCAGCCCGTAGATGGCCGCGACGTAGATCGCGGTGGGCACGAACACCTGCGCAACCCGGCCGAGCTGCTCGCGGCTGGCAAAAGCCTGCCCGGCGCTGATGCCGGCGCGCAGCGCGTCGGTCACGCCCACCAGGCCGGCCGCGGCCAGCGCCAGTCCGATGTAGAACGGGAAGTAACCCGCCTGCGGGCCATCCTCGGCCCAGCCCGCGCCGATGCGGTGGCTGTCCACCGCGACCACCACGCCCACCGCCATGAAGAAGAGCGACGTGATCAGCTCGACCTGCGCGTGGCGCAGGCGTGAGGGGGTTTCATCCCCCGTGGGATGGGACATGGTGGCGCTCCGCGGTCGGGTCGGCTACTTGGCCAGGAAGCCGGCTTCCTGCATCAGGCCCTTGTGCAGCGCCTCGGCCTTGACCAGCCAGTCGTTGAACTCCTTGCCGGTCATGAAGCTGTCCTTGAACGCGCCCTTCTCGACGAACTCCTTCCAGTCGGGCGTGGCGCGCACCTTGCGGAACAGGTCGATGTAGAAGTTGACCTGGTCGGGGGTGACGCCGGGCGGCATGAAGATGCCGCGCAGCATCAGGTAATCGACGTCGACGCCCGCTTCCTTGCACGACGCGATATCGTTCCACGACTGCGTGTCGGTGACCTTGGCCTTGAAGGGCATGCGCTCGTCATCGAGCACGCACAGGGGCCGCAGCTTGCCGGCGCGCCAGTGGGCCACCGCCTCGATGGGGTTGTTGACGGTGGAGTTGACGTGCTTGCCCACGAGTTGCACCGCGACATCGCCACCGCCCTTGAAAGGCACGTAGATGAACTTGCGGCCCGCGACCTTCTCGAGCGCCACGGTGATGATCTGGTCTTCCTGGCGCGAGCCGGTGCCGGCCATCTTGAAAGTGGCCGGGGGTGCCGCCTTGACCGCCTCGAGATACTCGCGGGCGGTCTTGTAGGGCGACTCGGCATTCACCCACAGCACGAACTGGTCGAGCGCGAGCATCGACACCGGGGTCATGTCCTTCCAGTTGAAGGGCACGCCGGTACCCAGCGGCGTGGTGAACAGGTTGGACAGCGTGATGACGATCTTGTGCGGGTCGCCCTTGGCCGACTTGACCTCGAGGAAGCCCTCGGCGCCGGCCCCGCCGGCCTTGTTGACCACGACCAGCGGCTGCTTCATGAGGGAATGCTTGCTGATCACGCCCTGCAGGAAGCGCGCCATCTGGTCGGCGCCGCCCCCGGTGCCGGCCGGCACGACGAACTCCACCGGCTTGGACGGCTCCCAGGCGGCAGTTGCATTGGTTGAAACAGTCAGGGCGCCGACCAGCGCAAGCCCGGTGACGGCGTGCTTCAGACCGAGGTGCAGGGCCGACAAGGGCTTGGGGAGTTGTTTTTGCATTTGAAACTTTGGGTGGAAGTTGATCGGCTTCATCGGCTGCGGATGGTACTGGCAAGGCCTCCCCGTAGAATCAAAGGTTTGGCCAATTAGTCGGGGATTCCCTCATGCCGCAAGCAAGCACCCTCGTGGAACTGATGTCGGCAGGCGCCGACGATGCCATCGCCCTCACCGCGCCCGGGGTCGCGGGCCTGAGCTTCGCGGCGCTGCGCGCCCAGGCGCGCGACACCGTGGCCGCGCTCAATGCGATGGGCATCGGCCGCGGCGACCGCGTGGCGATCGTGCTGAACAACGGCCCCGAGATGGCCACCGCCTTCATCTCGGTGGCGGCCGGCGCGGCCTCGGCGCCGCTCAACCCGGCGTATCGCGCCGACGAATTCGAGTTCTACCTGTCGGACCTCAACGCCCGCGGCCTGATCGTGGAGGCGGGCAGCACCTCGCCGGCGGTGGAGGTGGCCCGCAAGCTCGGCGTGCGCATCATCGAACTGCATCCGCGACGCGAAGCCGGGGCCGGTGCATTCAGCCTCAGCGCCGGTCCGGCCGGCAGCGCGGCCCTGCCGGGCGCGGCCCAGCCCGATGACGTGGCGCTGGTGCTGCATACCTCGGGCACCACCTCGCGCCCGAAGATCGTGCCGCTCACGCAGCGCAATGTCTGCGCGTCGGCGCGCAACATCCGCGGCTTCCTGTCGCTCGCCCCGGAAGACCGCGGCCTGAACATCATGCCGCTCTTCCACATCCACGGCCTGATCGCCGGCATCCTCGCGCCGCTGTCGGCGGGCGGCCAGGTGTGCTGCACCCCGGGCTTCAACGCGCTGAAGTTCTTCGCCTGGATGGAGGAGTCGCGGCCCACCTGGTACACCGCGGTGCCCACCATGCACCAGACCATCCTCAGTCGCGCGGCCAACAACCGCGCGGTGATCGAGGCCAACCCGCTGCGCTTCATCCGCTCCTCGTCCTCGGCCATGCCCACCCAGGTGATCCGCGAGATCGAGCAGGTATTCGGCGCGCCGCTCGTCGAGTCCTACGGCATGACCGAGGCGGCGCATCAGATGGCGGCCAATCCGCTGCCGCCGCGCGCCCGCAAGCCCGGCTCGGTCGGCATCGCCGCCGGCCCCGAGGTGGCCATCATGGACACCGACGGCAAGCTGCTGCCCCCGGGCGAGATCGGCGAGATCGTGATCCGCGGCGAGAACGTCACCCTGGGCTACGAGAGCAACCCCAAGGCCAATGCCGAGGCCTTCACCAACGGCTGGTTCCGCACCGGCGACCAGGGCGTGATGGATGCCGAGGGCTACTTCACGCTCACCGGCCGCCTGAAGGAGATCATCAACCGCGGCGGCGAGAAGGTCTCGCCGCGCGAGGTCGACGAGGTGCTGATGGACCATCCCGCGGTGGCCCAGGTGGTCACCTTCGCGATCCCGCACGACAAGCTCGGCGAGGAGGTGGGCGCCGCGGTGGTGCTGCGCGAGGGCGCGACGCTGGCCGAGAAGGAACTGCGCGAGTTCGCCGCCAGGCGCCTGGCCGACTTCAAGGTGCCGCGCAAGGTGCTGTTCCTGGACGAGATCCCCAAGGGCGCCACCGGCAAGCTGCAGCGCATCGGCCTGGCGGCCAAGCTCGGCCTGACCTGATCGGCGTCAGCCGGCCAGCAGTTCGGTGATCAGCCGCCAGTGCGGCTCGGTCACCGGCGTGATCGACAGGCGGTTGCCCCGGCGCAGCACCAGCAGATCGGCCAGACCCGGATGGGCGCGCAGCTCGGCCAGCGACAGCAGCCGGGTGCGCCGCAGCGCCTGCACGTCGCGCAGCAGCCAGCGCGGCGCCTGCGGCCGCGACGTGGGGTCGAACCACGGCGAGGCGGGGTCGAACTGCGTGGGGTCGGGCCGGCACTCGGAGGCGACGCGCGCGAGGCCGGCGATGCCCGGTTGCGGGCAACTGGAGTGGTAGAAGAGCACGTCATCGCCCACCCGCATGGCGTCGCGCAGGAAGTTGCGCGCCTGATGGTTGCGAACGCCGGTCCAGGCCACGGTGGCCTGGGGCGCGGCGAGCGCGTCATCGATGGAGCAGTCCGAGGGTTCGGACTTCATGAGCCAGCAGGCCATGGCGGATCGGGTTGCGCCGGTGGCGTTGGAAAGAGGTGCCCCGCCTGTGCCGGTAGACCGGCATCCTGAACCATGAGGCTCAGGTCGGCCGCAGCGGGCATCACATCAGGTTCATCCGACGAGGGACGATCTCAACAGCGACGCGCCATTCGCCACGGCCTGGTACGACACATTGGTTCAAGGAATGTAAGGCCTTGTCGGACACCGCAGGGCAGGGTCGATTGTAGCCCTGGATGCGGCGCCCGCAGCGCCGCCGGTCAGAAGAGCGACTCCTGGCGGCGGATCTCGGCCTCGAGGGCCTCGTTCACGGCGCGCAGCCGGCGCGCGCTGTCGGGGGCGGGAGCGGCGGGCTGACGGGCGAGGATGAGCTGTTCGGCGAGCTGCAGCGCCGCGCCGATGGCGATGCGGTCGAGGTGGGTGAGCCGGTTCTCGTCGCGCACCGTGCGCATGGCCTGGTCGACCAGCGCGGCGGCCTCGATCAGGCGGGGCTTTTCGTCGGGGCCGACCGCGAGCCGGTAGTCGCGGTCGAGGATGCGCACATCGATCTGTTCCATGTCATTCCTGCGGGGCGGCATCGGGGAGGCGGCCCAGGGCGCTGCGCACCTGCGCCCTGGCCTCGTCCATGCGCTGGCGCAGGCTCTGCTGCGCGAGGCGGGCCTCGTCGAGCGCCTGGCGCAGCTGACGGTTCTCGTCGATGAGCCGCTGGCTGCCGGCGATCAGCTGCTGGATCTGGCCTTCCAGCCGGTCGAGTTCAGGATCCATCCGCCGATGGTAGGCAGGGCGGTGAGGGGGGTCAAGCGCGGGCCTGCGGTAGCATCGCCCGATGGCTGAGCGTTTCTCCCGTCGCGTGCTGCGCGGCGCCCTTCATGCGCTGGTGATGCTGGCCGCGGCGTGGCTGGCCGCGCTGCCCCGGCACGGCGCCGCGCAGGGCACGCGGGTGGAGGCGGTGGAGGTGGCGCTGGTCGCGCGTGATGCCGCGGTGGTGCCCGGTCGGCCGCTGCAGGTGGCGCTGCGCATCCGCCATGATCCGCACTGGCACAGCTACTGGCGCAATCCCGGCGACTCCGGCCTGCCCACGCGGCTCGATTGGCGGCTGCCCGCGGGCTGGCAGGCCGGCGAGATCCGCTGGCCGGCGCCGCAGCGGGTGCTGATCGGGCCGCTCGCCAACCATGTCTACGAGGACGAGGTCCTGCTGCCGGTGAGCCTCGCCGTGCCGTCGCAGGTGACCGGCACGGTCACGCTGCAGGCCCAGGCGCAGTGGCTGATGTGCCGCGATGTCTGCATCCCCGGCGAGGCGAGCCTGAGCCTGTCGTTGCCGGTGCAGGCGACGGGCGAGCCGCCGGCCTCGGCGCAGCGGGCGGCCATCGATGCCACCCTCGCGGGCTTGCCCACGGCGCCGCTGCCGGCGCAGGCGCTGATGGCGCAGGGTCGTTTCTCCCTGCGCTTTGCCGCAGCGGCGGGGCTGACGCGGGCCGAGTTCTTCCCCTACGAGGAGGGGCGGCTGCAGGCGGCCGCGCCGCAGCGCCTCTCGCGGCTGCCCGATGGCAGCCACCGGCTCGATGTCCCGCTGGCCGAACCCGCGCCAGGCGAGGCGCTGGCGCTGTCGGCCACGCCCCGCGCGCTCGGTGTCATCCGCCTGGATGACCGGGTGAGCGAGGTGCTGGCGGTGGCGGCAGTCGGGCCCATGCCCGCCGGCGAGCCGGTGAGCGAGGCGGTCGGTCGGCAACTGCTGCCCGCGGACGGGCGCGCTGCGGTGTCCGGGGCGCTGTCCGGTCAGGCCGGTTCGGGCTCGCGGCTCGGTCCGGCAGCCCCGGCTACGCTGCCGACCGCGCCGCCGGGCTCGCTGTGGCTGGCCCTGCTGTTCGGCGCGCTCGGCGGTCTCATCCTCAACCTCATGCCCTGCGTGTTCCCGGTGGTCGGGCTCAAGGTGATGGGCTTCGTCGGTCACGGTCCGGCGCACGCCCGGCGCGCCGCGATCGCCTTCGCCGTGGGCGTGCTGGCCAGCTTTCTCGGGCTGGCAGGCCTGCTGCTCGCGCTGCGCGCGGCCGGTGAGGCCGTGGGCTGGGGCTTTCAGCTCCAGTCGCCGATGTTCGTGGCGCTGCTCGGCCTGCTCTTCGTGGCGATCGCGCTCAACTTCGCCGGCCTGTTCGAGGTGGGCATGAGCCTCACCCGACTGGGCGGCGTCGAGGCCGCGATCACCGCCGGGTCGACGGCGCGGCCGGGTGGCGGCCTGCCCGGGGCCTTCGGCTCGGGCGTGCTGGCGGTGCTGGTGGCCACGCCCTGCACCGCGCCCTTCATGGGCTCGGCGCTGGGCTTCACGCTGGGCGAGCCGGCGCCGGTGGTGCTGGCGGTCTTCGCGGCGATTGCCGCGGGCATGGCCTTGCCCTACCTGGTGCTGGGCTTCGCGCCAGCGCTGATCGCCCGGCTGCCGCGGCCGGGTCGCTGGATGGAGAGCCTGCGCCAGTTCATGGCCTTCCCGATGCTCGCCAGCGCGGCCTGGCTCGCCTGGGTCCTCGGTCAGCAGGCCGGCATCGACGCGGTCTTCGGGCTGGCGATCGGCGCGGTGCTGCTCGCGCTGGCGGGCTGGCTCCTCGGGCGCTTCGTGCAGCCCGCCGTGGGCGGTGGCCGGCCGCTGGCCGGCGCGCTGGCCCTGGAGCTCGCGCTCCTCGGGGTCTGGGTGGCGCTGCAGTCGCTGCCGGCCAGCCCCTCGGCGGTAGGCGCGGGGCCCGCGGCCAGCGGCGGCGCGGTGGCGGTCGCCCCGGGCGCCGCTGCAGCCTCCCCGGGCGCCGCTGCGGCCACCGACTGGCAGCCCTGGAGCGAAGCCCGCGTGGCCCAGGCGATCGCCCAGGGCCAGCCGGTGTTCATCGACTTCACCGCGGCGTGGTGCGTGAGCTGTCAGGCCAACAAGCGCCTCGCCCTCGAGCGCGATGCCGTGCGCGAGGCGTTCGCTCGCGCCGGCGTGCTGCGCCTGCGCGCCGACTGGACCCGCCACGATCCCGCGATCACTGCCGCGCTCGCGCGCCATGGCCGCAATGGCGTGCCGCTCTACCTGCTGCATCGGCCCGGTCAGGCCCAGCCGCAGGTGCTCCCCGAGATCCTCACGCCGGGGCTGCTGCTCGAGGCGCTCGGCAGCCTGCGCTGAACGGAATGCCGCCGGCGTTCGCCGGTCGGGCGGCGCCGACCCCGGTGCTACACTGGCCCGGCTTTCGGTGCATCGCCCGCGTTCGTCGGGCGGCGTTAAACGGGAAACAGAGGGTCCCTCCGGTGTCGAGCCGGTTGGTCCCGGCTGTGCTGCCCCCGCAACGGTAAGCAGGCGCGTCCGCCAGGGTGGCGGACGCGGGTGATTCCAGGCCACTGGGGTCCGGTCATGCCGGCCCTGGGAAGGCGAATCGCTCGGTCCTGCCAGCCCGGATACCGGCCGAGAGGGAGAAGGGGTCTCCCCTTCATGTCGCCAACGACGCGCTGCGGTGGGCAGCGCGTCCTGCGCGCCGTCCCTTTCCCATCCCCTGGGCGGTGCGCGAGGAGTTCATCCATGCTGTCGCTGCATCTGCCGGCCCGGGTCTGTTGGCCCCTGGTTGTGCTGTGGGGGCCGTTGTCGCCCCTGGGCGCCCAGACCCTGCCCGAGGTGGTGATCACCGCCACCCGCGCCGAACGCCCTGCCCAGGAGACCCTGGTCGACCAGGTCGTGATCGATGCCGCCGAGATCGCCCGCTCCGGCGCGACCTCGCTCACCGAACTGCTGCGCGCTCGCGCTGGCGTCGAGATCTCGCAGAACGGCGGCCCGGGCGCGATCTCCGGCGTGTTCCTGCGCGGCACCAAGACCGCGCAGACCCTGGTGCTGATCGACGGCGTGCGGATGGAGAATCCCTCGGGTGGTGGCGGCAATCTCGAGTACATGCCGCTGTCGGTGATCGAGCGCGTCGAGGTCATCCGCGGCCCGGCCTCGGCGCTCTACGGTTCGGCGGCGATCGGCGGGGTGATCCAGATTTTCACGCGCGCGGGCACGGGGCCGGCGACCTCGGCCCTGCTGGCCTTGGGCACGCAGGGCAGCAGCCAGGCTCAGGCCGGCTTCGCGCGCGACACCGTCGATGGCCGCACCCGCGTCAATGCGGCGGTATCGGCCGAGCGCACCGGAGGCTTCGAAGCCACCCAGCCCGGCTCGCCCAACTACCAGGCCGACCGCGACAGCCATCGGCGGGTGGCGGCCAGCGCCGGCCTGTCGCATCGGCTGGCGGGCGGCTGGCAGCTCAGCGCCTCGGCCCTGGCCACCGACGGTCGCACCGCCTACGACGACGCCTTCTCCACGCCGCAGACCGCGCGGCTGAGCTACCGCACCTCCACCCTCGGGCTGGCCGCCCGCGGGCCGCTCACCGCCGGCTGGACCACCGAACTGCGGCTGGGCCAGAGCGGCATCGACTATGCCTACCAGGCCTTCGCGTTCGCGCCGCGCACCGCCTCGGACTCGCTGCTCTGGCTGAACACGCTGGCGCTGCCGGCGGGTCGGCTCGAGGTCGGACTGGAGCATCTGGCGCAGCGCATGAGCGGTGACGGCGTGAGCGTGGGGGGCACCCCCTACAACCGCCTGCGCCGTCGCACCGACGCGGGCTTCGCCGCCTGGGAGTGGATGGCCGGCGACCACCGGCTGCGCGTGCAGGTGCGCCACGACCACATCGAGACCGTGGGCGCCGAGCCCACCGCGGCCATCGGCTGGGGCTGGCAGTGGCGGCCCGGCTGGCGGCTGCGGGCCTCATGGGCCTCGTCGTTCCGGGCGCCGACCTTCGACGACCTCTACAGCCCCTTCGGCGCCAATCCCGCGCTGCGACCCGAGCGGGGGCAGGGCGCCGAGATCGCCCTGGAGCATCGCGGTGAGGGCGGGACGGGCGCGCAACTGGTGCTCTTCGAGAACCGCATCCGCGACGCGATCGAGCTCGATGCCAGCTATGTGCCGCGCAATCTCGCGCGGGCCCGGGTCCAGGGCGCGAGCCTCACCCTGACCCGGCCCTGGGCGGGGCTGCGCTGGCAGGCCTCGGCCACGGTGCAGGATGCCCGCGGCGAACGCGAGGATGCCGCCGGCGCCAGCCAGCGCCTGGCGCGGCGCGCGCGCGCGTTCGGGGTGCTCGGCGCGCAATGGCAGCAGGGCCCCTGGGTGATCGACGGCCGCTGGATCGCGCAGGGCGACCGGGTGGACACCCTGGGGCAGAAGCTGGCCGGCTACGGCATCGTCGATCTGACCGTGTCGCGGCGGATCGATGCCCGCTGGTCGCTGTTCGCGCGGGCCGGCAATCTCGGCGACCGCGACTACCAGACCGCCGCGGGCTATGCGATGCCCGGCCGGACGCTGTGGGCGGGGCTGCGATTCAGCGAGCGCTGAGCCGGGGCGGGCAGGCGCGGTGGCGGGCCGCGCTCGGGATGCTCGCGCTGTTCTGCCTGATGGCGGGGCCGCTGGCCGCCGGCGAACTCACGCTGGTCGATGACCGTGGGCGGCGCGTGAGCCTGCCCGCGCCGCCGGCGCGCATCGTGTCGCTGGCGCCGCATGCCACCGAGTGGCTGACCGCCTTCGGGGCCGGGCCGAGGCTGGTCGGGCTCGATCCGCACAGTGACCATCCGCCCGCCCTGCGCGCGCTGCCACGGCTCGGCGCCTATCCCGTGCCCGATGTCGAGGCGATCGCCGCGCTGCGCCCCGACCTGGTCGTGCTCTGGGGCGCGGGCTTGCGACGCAGCACCCTCGATCGCCTGGCCGCGCTCGGCATCGCCGTCTTCGTGAGCGAGCCACAGGGCCTGGCCGGACTGGCCGAGTCGGCGCAGCGGCTGGCCCCGGCCGCGGGGGATGCCGGGGGCAGTGCGCAGGTGCTTGGCCGGTTCCGTGGCGCGCTGGCCGAGATCGAGGCGCGGCACCGCAAGGCCGCCCCGCTGCCGGTGTTCATCCAGGTGGCGCAGCAGCCGCTCTTCACGATCACCGACCGTGATCCGCTGGCGCAGGCGCTGGCCCTGTGCGGCGTGCGCAACGTGTTCGCCGACGCGCCGGGCCTGTCGGTGGCGGTGGGGCCCGAGGCCGTGCTGGCGCGGGCGCCGCGACTGGTGATCCGGGTGCAGTCCGGGCATCAGGCCGAGCCCTGGTCGCGGCTCGGCGTGCTGGCGCCCGCGGGCCCGATGCGCCTGGTGTCGGTCGACCCGGCCATCGCGCGCCCGGGCCCGCGGCTGCCGACCCTGCTCGCGGCGGCCTGCGCCGAGATCGACGCGCTCGGCCGGCCGGCCGGTGCCACGCCGCCGCAGCGATAGAATCTCGGCACACCCCCATGCTGCCCGACCTGCCCGATCGTCTCCCCGCCCTGCGCTGCCCGCGCGGCGCCAGCCTGTCGGTGCGGATGGTCGTCGAGCGCCAGCATCAGCTGCAGGTGCTGCGCGGCGTGGTCCAGCCCGATGCGGTGACGCTCGATGCCGGCGCCATGGTCACCGCCTGGCACGGCGGTGGCGTGGGCTATGCCGCCAGCGCCGATCTCTCGGCCGCCGGTCTGCAGGCCGCCGCTGACCGCGCCCTGGCATGGGCGGCCACCGTGGGTCGACTGGGCCTGTTCGCCGGCATCGAACTGCCCCGGCCCTCGGCGCGCGGCGTGAGCTGGCGCAGTCCGGTCGAGCGTCCGCTGCCGGCGCGCGCCGACCTGCTCGCCGAGCTCCTCGTCGAGTCGGCCGCGCTGCGTCGCGACGAGCGCATCGTCCACTGGGCGGCCACGCTGCGACAGGTCGAGGGGCGCCAGCGCCTGTTCCTCGATGGCGAGCCGGTGGCCGACCAGCGCTTCGCCTTCGTCGAGCCCAATCTCGAGGCCACCGCGGCGCAGGCCGGGCGCAGCCAGACCCGCACCCTGGGCGGCCAGTACAACGGCTTCTGCATGCAGGGCGGCGACGAGGTGATCGCGCGTTCGGGCCTGCGTGGCGGCGGCGAGCGCATCGGCGAGGAGGCGCTGCAGCTGCTGATGGCGCCCAACTGTCCGAGCGGGTCGATGTCGCTGCTGCTGGAACCCGACCAGATGCTGCTGCAGATCCACGAGTCGATCGGCCATCCGCTGGAGCTCGACCGGATCCTGGGCGATGAGCGCAACTTCGCCGGCACCAGCTTCGTCACCCCCGACATGTTCGGCCACTACCGCTACGGCTCGCCGCTGCTCGATGTCAGCTTCGACCCTGGCGTGCCTGGCCAGTACGCCAGCTATGGCGTCGATGATGAAGGTCAGGCCGCGCAGCCGGTGCGCCTCATCGAACGCGGCGTGCTGATGCGCCCGCTCGGTGGCGCGCTCTCGGTGGCACGGGCGGCCGCGCTCGGTCATCGGCTGCAGGGCACCGCCAATGCGCGGGCAAGCGGCTGGCACCGCCCGCCGATCGACCGCATGGGCAACATCAATGTCGAGCCGGGCAGCTCGAGCCTGCCCGAGATGATCCGCGCCACCGAGCGCGGCGTGCTGATGCGCACCAATGTCTCCTGGTCGATCGACGATTCGCGCAACAAGTTCCAGTTCGGTTGCGAGTGGGGCCGCCTCATCGTCGACGGCGAACTCGGCCCGGTGGTGCGCAACCCCAACTACCGCGGCGTGTCGGCCACCTTCTGGCGCAGCCTGGCCGCGGTCGGCTCGGCTGACGAGGTGCGCCACCTGGGCACGCCCTACTGCGGCAAGGGCGAGCCGGGGCAGGTGGCGCGGGTGGGGCATGCCGCGCCGCCCTGCCTCTTCCACGGGGTGGATGTGTTCGGGGCCGAGGCATGAGCGGCGACGCCGCCGCGCCGCTGCTCGAGCGCGGGCTGCCGCTTCTCGACCGGATCGGCTCGGCCGCGCGGCCCGGCGAGGTGGTGCTGGGCTGGCTGCGCGCGGAGTCCTCCGACTTCGTGCGCTTCAACCATGGCCGGGTGCGGCAGGCCGGCAGCGTCGAGCGCGCCCTGCTCGAGCTGCGCCTGGTGCGCGATGCCCGCCAGGCCACGCTGCAGTTCGTGCTCTCCGGCCACGAGGCCACCGACGCCGACCGGCTCGGCGCGGCGCTGACCGAACTGCGCGGCCTTCTCGCCGACAGCCAGCCCGATCCCTGGCTCGCCCTTTGCGAGCAGCCCCGCGAGCAGATCACCCGCCTTGCGCCCGCGCTGCCGCCGCGCGAGGCGCTCTGCGACACGGTCTGCGCCGCCGCCGGCGACGCCGACCTGGTGGGCTTCTACGCGGGCGGCGCGCTGGCCTGCGGCTTTGCCAGCAGCCTGGGGCACCGGCTCTGGCACGAGGCCTCGCCCTGGTTCTTCGACCACAGCGTGCAAGTGGGCGGTGACCGCGCGGTGAAGGCCACGCTGTCATGGCCGGCCTGGGATGCGCAGGCGCTCGCCGCGGGCATCGCCCGGGCCCGGCGAGACGCCGTCATCCTCGCGCGCCCGGTGCGCACCCTGCCGCCCGGCGGCTACCGCGCCTGGCTGAGCCCTACCGCGATGGCCGAGCTGATCGGCATGCTGAACTGGGGCGGGTTCTCGGCGGCGGCGCTGCGCAGCGGCCACTCTCCGCTGACCGGTCTGGCCGAGGGCGGACAGCGCTTCAGCCCCAGGGTCAGCCTGGCCGACGATCTTGCTGCGGGCGGGCTGCCGCGCTTCCAGTCCGAGGGCTTCGCCCGGCCCGACCGGCTGCCGCTGGTGCAGGCCGGCGCCTGGGCCGGGTCGCTGGTGTCGCCGCGCAGCGCCCGCGAGTTCGGCCTGGCTGGCACCGGCGCCGATGCCGCCGAGACCGCGCAGGCGCTCAGCCTGGCCGGCGGCGACCTGCCCGAGGCCGACGCCCTGCGCCGGCTCGGCACCGGTCTGGCGGTCAGCAACTTCTGGTACCTGAACTGGTCCGACCGCGCGGCCGCGCGCATCACCGGCATGACCCGCTTCGCCACCCTCTGGGTGGAAGACGGCGAGCCGGTGGCGCCGGTGGCCGTGATGCGCTTCGACGATTCCCTGTACCGCCTGCTGGGCAGCGAGCTGGAGGCCCTCTCGCAGGTGCCGGCGCGCCTGCCCGACACCCAGACCTACGATCACCGCAGCTTCGGCCTGAGCCTCACGCCGGGGGCGCTGGTGAGCCGGCTCTCGTTCACGCTGTGAACCGCCGCCGCCTGCTCGGCACCATGGCCCTGGCCGCGGGGGCCGCGCAGCTGGCGGCCTGTGCCGATGTCCCGAGGCGCCCCGCCGACACCGATCCGCCCGCGCCCGAGGCGCTCACTGCCCTGCTGCGCGAACCGGCCGCGGGCGCCATGCTCGTTCTCGGCGAGGTGCATGACCATGCCCGCCTGCATCAGGCGAGGCTGGCCTGGCTGCAAGCCTGGGCGGCGTCGGGCCTGCGTTTCGCGATCGCCTTCGAGCAGATGGATGCGCCGCGCCAGCCCGCGCTGGAGGCAGCCTTGCGCGATCCGGGCATCACGCCGAAGGCGCTCGCGCAGGCGGGCGGCCTCGACTTTGCCGGCTGGGATTGGCCGCGCTATGAACCGGTCTTCGCGCTGGCGCTGCGCCACCGCCTGCCGCTGGTGGCCGCCAATCTGCCTGCCGCCGAGGTGGCGGCGGTGGCCCGCGGCCGGGCGGCAGCGCCGGTGCCGCGGCCAGCCGGCTGGAGCGAGGCCGACGAGGCCGCGCAGCGGCGCGAGATCGACGAGGGGCACTGCGGCGTGCTGCCTGCGCCGGCACTGGCGCCGATGGCCCTGGCGCAGCGCGCCCGCGACGCCGCGATGGCCCAGGCGATGCGCGCGGCGCAGGCCAGCCACGGCCTGCCGGTGGTGCTGCTCACCGGCAATGGCCACGCCCGCCGTGACCTGGGCGTGCCGCGTCATCTGGCCGGCACGCTGCCGCCCGCGCGGGTGCGTTGCGTGGGTTTCCTGGAGGCGGCCGGCGAGCGCCAGCCGCGTCTGGTGGCAGAGGCCGATGCGCGCTTCGACTGGCAGGTGCTTGCCCAGGCGCAGCCGCGCCCCGACCCGTGCGAGGCGCTGCGCGGGCGCTTTCGCGCGCCCGCGGCGCGCGGCTGAACCTGCGCTTCCGATCCGCGGCTGAACCCGCGCCTGCGGCTCGAGGCTGACCGGGCGCCGGCTCAGCCGGGCGCGGTCTGCTCCACCGCCTGCGCCCAGGCCGCCATGAGCTCCTGCGCCCGGCCGCGCTCCATCGTGGGATGGAAGCGGCGCTCGGCCTGCCACTGCGCCGCCAGTGCCTCGCGCGAGGGCCACACGCCGCAGGCCAGACCGGCGAGGTAGGCCGCGCCCAGCGCGGTGGTCTCGATGATGCGCGGGCGCACCACCGGGATGCCGAGCAGGTCGGCCTGGAACTGCATCAGCAGGTTGTTGGCGCAGGCCCCGCCGTCGACCCGCAGTTCGGCCACGCGGGTGGTGGCGTCACGTCGCATGGCCTCGAGCAGCGCCGCGCTCTGGAAGGCGATGGATTCGAGCGCCGCGCGCGCGATGTGCGCGATGGTGGTGCCGCGCGACAGACCCAGGATGGCGCCGCGCGCGTTGGGTCGCCAGTAGGGCGCGCCCAGCCCGGTGAAGGCCGGCACCATGATCGCGCCGCCCGCGTCGGGCACGCTCGCGGCCAGGGCCTCGACATCGGAGGAGCTGCGGATCGCGCCCAGGCCGTCGCGCAGCCATTGCACCACCGCCCCGCCGATGAACACGCTGCCCTCCAGCGCGCAGTCGCGGCTGTCGCCCGGGCGCGCCGCGGCGGTGGTGATCAGGCCGTTGGCCGAGGTCTGGAAGCGTTCGCCGGTGTGCATCAGCATGAAGCAGCCGGTGCCGTAGGTGTTCTTGGCCATGCCCTCGGTGAAGCAGGCCTGCCCGAAGAGCGCCGCCTGCTGGTCGCCGGCGATGCCGCCGATGGGCACCGGCGCGCCCAGCACCGCCGGGTCGCACTCGCCGATCAGGCCGCTCGACGGACACACCGTGGGCAGCATCGCCCGCGGCACGCGCAGCGCCGTCAGCAGCTCCTCGTCCCATTGTCCGCGCTGCACGTCGAAGAGCAGGGTGCGTGCCGCGTTGCTCGGGTCGGTGACATGCAGCCGCCCGCTGGTGAGCTGCCACACCAGCCAGCTGTCCACGGTGCCGAAGGCGAGTTCGCCGCGCTCGGCCGCCGCCCGCGCGCCCGCGACATGGTCGAGGATCCAGGCCACCTTGGTGCCCGAGAAGTAGGGGTCGAGCACCAGGCCCGTGCGACTGCGCACCAGCGGCTCCAGGCCGTCCGCGCGCAGCCGCGCGCAGTCGGGCTCGGTGCGGCGGTCCTGCCAGACGATGGCATGGTGGATCGGCTCGCCGGTGGCGCGATCCCAGACCACGGTGGTCTCGCGCTGGTTGGTGATGCCCACCGCGGCGATGTCGGCGGCGCGCACGCCGGCTCGCGCCAGGGCCTCGCGCGCGGTGGCCAGCTGGCTGGTCCAGATCTCGCGCGGGTCGTGCTCGACCCAGCCGGGGCTGGGAAAGAGCTGGGTGAACTCGCGCTGGGCACTGGCCACCACGGCGCCAGCCGCATCGAAGACGATGCTGCGCGAACTGGAGGTGCCCTGGTCGAGGGCGAGCAGCAGGCTCATGGCGATCCTCCGGGGGGCGGCGCGCCGCGCGCGGCCGCAGACGGGTCAGGGGCGCAGGCCGAGCACGTCCTGCATGTCGTAGAGCCCGGGCGCGCGATCCATGAGGAAGCGGCAGGCCCGCAGGCTGCCGCTGGCATAGCCCTGGCGGCTGGCGGACTTGTGGGTGATCTCGATGCGCTCGCCCAGGCCGGCGAACATCACGGTGTGCTCGCCGACGATGTCGCCGCCACGGATGACCGAGAAGCCGATGCTGGAGGGATCGCGCTCGCCGGTGACGCCGTGGCGCCCGTGCACCGCGACCTCGTCGAGCTGGCGGCCGAGCGCGGCCGCGACCACCTCGCCCATGCGCAGTGCGGTGCCCGAGGGCGCGTCGATCTTGTGCCGATGGTGCGCCTCGATGATCTCGATGTCGTAGCCCTCGGGCAGCATGCGCGCCGCCACCTCGAGCAGACGCAGCGTGGCGTTGACGCCCACGCTCATGTTGGGCGCGGCCACGATCGGGATGCGGGTGGCCGCCTGACGCAGGCTGGCGAGCCCGGCCTCGTCGAAGCCGGTGGTGCCGATCACCATGCGCACGCCGCCGGCCTGCGCGGCCGCGAGATGGCGCAGCGTGCCCTCGGGGCGGGTGAAGTCGATGAGGACGTCGGCGCCGGCCAGGGCGAGGGCGAGGTCATCGGTGACCTGCACGCCGGTGGTCTGGCCAAGGGATTCACCGGGGTCGCGGCCGAAGCCGGGCGCGCCGGGCAGGTCGATGGCGCCGCTCAGGCGGGCGTCGGCCGCGCCGATGACCGCCTCGACGAGCATGCGGCCCATGCGGCCACCGGCCCCGGCCACGGCAATGTTCATGATGGGCATGGCGGTCTGGTTTCCTTCAGCGGCGCTCGGCCACCGGCGGCCGGTAGCCGGGCAGGGCCGGGTCGATGACTGTCTCGCTCGCCGGCAGGGTGTCCGCGCGGATGGTGGTGATCTGGTCGTCCTTGAAGATCAGGGCCACCCGGCGCAGTTCGGCGCGGCCGTTCGGGTACTGGTAGCGAAAGACGTAGTCCCAGCGGTCGGGTCTGAACAGGGGGTTGAGCAGCGGCGCGCCGAGCACCTGGCGCACCTGCTCGCGGTTCATGCCGGGCTTGACCTGATCGAGCATCTCGGTGGTGACGTAATTGCCCTGCGGCAGATCGATCCGGTAGGGCGAGAAGAACCCGCTCGACTGGTTGTCGCGCTTGGCCGCGCAGCCGGCCATGGCCAGGGCGCAGCCCAGGGCCAGCGCCAGACGCCACCCGCGTGCCGGCGGCCGCGCGCGCTGGCCGGCCGGCGACGGGCGAAGGAACAGGGGCTCGGTCATGGGGGGTTCACCTGTCGCTTGCGCGGGTTCGATGGGCCGCAGGGGCAATCCCGATATGATAGCGAGTCTGTATCCCTCGGGCGCCGCATGCCGTCCAGCCACGACCTTAAGACCATCGGGCTCAAGGCCACCTTGCCGCGCATGAAGATCCTCGAGATCTTCCGCGCCGGCCGGCATCGGCACATGAGCGCCGAAGACGTCTACCGCGAACTCCTTGCGGTGAACGAGGATGTCGGCCTGGCCACGGTCTACCGGGTGCTCACCCAGTTCGAGCAGGCGGGTCTGCTGCAGCGCAGCCACTTCGAATCGGGCAAGGCGGTGTTCGAGCTCAACCAGGGCACCCACCACGACCATCTGGTCTGCCTGCAGTGCGGTCGGGTCGAGGAGTTCTACGACGCCGACATCGAGCAGCGTCAGAGCCGCATCGCGCGCGAGCACGGGTTCAGTCTTCACAGCCACGCGCTGGCCTTGTATGGCAACTGCACCAAGACCGATTGCGCCTACCGTCCGGCCGAGGCCGGTTGAACCACGGCATGACCTTTGCTTGAATGGGGGCATGACCGCCAGCCTCAAGTTGATCGCACCAAAGGAGGGCATCTTTGACGAGATGCTCGAAGCTGGTGCCCTGACTCCGCGCGAGCATTACCGCCCCTATGCCGAATGGCTGGCGGCGAGCAGCGCCGAGGCCATGGCCGCCAAGCGCGCCCAGGCCGACCTCATCTTCCGCCGCATCGGCATCACCTTCTCGGTGTATGGCGACGAGAGCGGCACCGAGCGGCTCATACCGTCCGACGTCGTGCCGCGGATCATTACCGCCACCGAGTGGGGCCGGCTCGAGCGCGGCCTCATCCAGCGGGTCACCGCGATCAACCGCTTCCTGGCCGACATCTATGGTCCGCAGGAGATCCTGCGCGCGGGTCTCATCCCCGAGGACCAGATCCTCACCAACGACCAGTACCAGGTGGCGATGATCGGCATGAAGGTGCCGCACGACATCTACGCGCACATCGTCGGCGTCGACATCGTCCGCCACAACGACGGCGAGTACTACGTCCTCGAGGACAACCTGCGGGTGCCCTCGGGCGTGTCGTACATGCTGTCCAACCGCAAGATGATGATGCGGCTGTTCCCCGATCTGTTCCGCCGCTACCGCGTGCGGCCGGTGGAGCATTACCCCGCCATGCTGCTGCGCACGCTGCGCTCGGCGGCGGTGGTCGACGACCCCGTGGTGGTGCTGCTCACGCCGGGCCGCTTCAACAGCGCCTACTTCGAGCACACCTTCCTCGCCCAGCAGATGGGCATCGAACTGGTCGAAGGGCAGGACCTGTTCGTGAAGGACGGCTTCGTCTACATGCGCACCACCTCCGGGCCGCAGCGGGTCGATGTCATCTACCGCCGGCTCGATGACATCTTCATCGACCCGCTCGCGTTCCGGCCCGACTCCCTGCTCGGGGTGCCCGGCCTGATGGCGGCCTATCGCCTGGGCAACGTCGTGATCGCCAACGCGGTCGGCACCGGCGTGGCCGACGACAAGTCGATCTACCCGTACGTGCCCGAGATGGTGCGCTTCTACCTCGGCGAGGAACCCATCCTCAAGAACGTGCCCACCTGGCAGTGCCGGCGCCCCGATGATCTCGCCCATGTGCTCGCCCACCTCCCCGAGCTGGTGGTCAAGGAGGTGCATGGCGCTGGCGGCTACGGCATGCTGGTCGGGCCCACCGCCTCGCGCGACGAGATCGAGGCCTTCCGCGCGGTGCTGCAGGCCAACCCCGGCAACTACATCGCCCAGCCCACGCTGTCGCT
The DNA here is from genome assembly GCA_044356115.1 of Burkholderiaceae bacterium. Lineage (GTDB taxonomy): Bacteria > Pseudomonadota > Gammaproteobacteria > Burkholderiales > Burkholderiaceae_E > Quisquiliibacterium. Next base: position 7,027 of record JBIKWU010000017.1, on the reverse strand, counting down.
GTCGTCGTGCCCCACCTTCGTCGACGAGGGCGTGGCGCCCCGGCACATCGACCTGCGGCCCTTCGTGCTGGTCGGCCGCGAGGTGCGGATCGTGCCCGGCGGGCTCACGCGGGTGGCCCTGCGTCGCGGCTCGCTGGTGGTGAACTCCTCGCAGGGCGGGGGCACCAAGGACACCTGGGTGGTCGACGACGACGAGCCCGCCGAGCCGGTCGGGGGTGCCTGATGCTGTCGCGAGTCGCCTCCCACCTCTACTGGCTGTCGCGCTACCTCGAGCGCGCCGAGAACATGGCCCGCATCATCGACGTCGGGCACTCCCTGGCGCTGCTGTCGGGCACCAGTGACGACTCCGGCGCGCTCGAACTGCTGGTGATCACCGATACCCTCGAGGCCTTCCGGGCCACCGGACGGCCGATCAGCGCCGAGAACGTCGCGCGATTCCTCGCCTGGGACCCGTCGCTGCCCTCGTCGATCGTCAACTGCCTGGAGTCCAGCCGCGAGAACACCCGGGCGGTGCGCGGTTCGGTCACCTCCGAGATGTGGGAGACCATCAACGACACCTGGCTGCAGCTGCAGGCGCGCCGGCGCAGCGGCCGCGAGCCGGTCGACTCCGAGTTCTTCGACTGGGTGAAGGAGCGCAGCCACCTCTTTCGCGGCGTCACCTTCGCCACCATCCGCCGAGACCAGCCCTACCAGTTCATTCGCCTGGGCACCTTCGTCGAGCGCGCGGACAACACCGCGCGCATCCTGTCGGTGAAGCAGGTGGTGGGCCAGGACGAGTCCGAAGACGACTACTACCGGCTGTCGTCGGTGCTGCGCTCGGTGTCCTCGCTCGAGGCCTACCGTGACACCTACCGCGACACCATCGAGGCGCGGCGCGTGGCGCAGCTGCTGATCTTCGACCCGCAGCTGCCGCGTTCGCTGCGCTCGTGCTTCGACGAGATCGAGCGCATCCTGGCCGCGCTGCCCCAGGAGTCGGGCCGCCAGGCGCGGCGCCTGTCGGCGGTCATCCGCGCGGGCCTGGCCCACGGCGACCTCGACGAGGTGCTCGGCATGGGCCTGCGCGAGTACCTCGACGCCTTCCTGCGCGACAACAACGCCCTTGGCTCGGCGCTGCACAGCGGCTTCATGGAGATGCGCTAGATGCGCCTGTCGGTCGTCCACTCCACGCGCTACCGCTACCACACGCTGGTGTCGCGCAGCACGCAGTACATCCGGCTCACGCCTTGCGCGGTGCCGCAGCAGCGCATCGTGCAGTGGCGTGTCGAGCTGCCGCGGCCCTGCGTCACCCTGCGCGATGCCTTCGACAACCTCACCCATGTGCTCACCCTCGACCAGCCGCACGAGGAGATCCGCATGGAAGCGCGCGGCACGGTCGAGGTGCCCGATGTCGACGACGGCGAGCCCGCCGGCCGCATCAACCCCAAGGTGTTCCTGCGGTCCACCGCGCTCACCACGCCCGACGAGGCCATCCGCGCCTTCGTCGAACCCATGCGCGCCACGGTGCGTTCACGCCCGCTGATCGGCGTGAGCGATCTCATGAGCGCCGTGCTCGACCGGCTGCCCTACCGGCGCGGCCTCACCACGGCCGAGACCACCGCCGCGCAGGCCTTCGCCGCTGGCGGCGGGGTCAGCCAGGACCACGCCCAGGTGTTCATCGCGGCCTGCCGGGTGCTCGGCGTGCCGGCGCGCTACGTCAGCGGTTATGCGTATTCGCCCGATCGCGAGGCCGTGGCCAGTCATGCCTGGGCCGAGGCCTGGCTGGCCAGCCGCTGGGTGAGCTTTGATGTCACCCACGCCCGGTCCTCGGGCGGCGGTCACATCAAGCTGGCGGTGGGGCTCGATTACCTCGATGCCTGTCCGGTCCGCGGCGTGCGCCTGGGCGGCGAGGGCGAAGACCTGCTCGCCGACGCCGAGGTCAGCCCGCAGTCCTGAGGGTTGCGGCCTGCCGCGCGGCGGGCCGACACACGCAGATCGGTTCAGGCATCGACCCTGCGCCGGCCCGTGCAGGCCTGTTCAGTCGTTGACCTTGCGCGGGCCCGCCCGGGCGTGTTCAGGCATCGACCGGATGCCGGTCGGCGCCCGACAGCGTGCGCGGGCCCTCCTCCTCGCGGATGAGGTCGGGCAGCCAGCGCTGGGTGAAGTCCTCGGCGCTCATGGCCGCGCTGTACGCGAAGCCCTGGGCGCAGCTCACGCCGAGCTGGCGCAGGTGCGCCGCCTGGGCGCGGGTCTCCACCGCCTCGGCGATCAGGTGCACGCCGGTCTGCCGGCTGGCCAGCACGATCGCATCGAGCACCGGCCGCATCACGGAGTCAGTGCCGATGGTGGCCACGATGCGGTTGTCGATCTTGACCAGATCCACCGGCAGGCGCTCCAGCCAGCGTGTGCCGCCGTAGGCGGTGCCGAAGTCGTCGAGCGCGATCAGGAAGCCCGCGTCCTGCAGGCGTGCCAGCCGGGGCGGCAGCGCCGCGTCGCGCGCGTCGGTCTCGCTGACCTCGATCACCGTGTACCAGCGCCGCCCGCCGGGTCGTGCCAGCGCGGTGAATCGCTCGCAGTCCGGCTCTCGCATCAGCTGGGCGCCGGTGAAGTTCACGCTCAGCATGAAACCGTCGCCCAGGTGCTCGCAGGCATCGAGCTGGTCGGCTACCTGCCGGAAGCAGGCCTCGGTCATCTCGGTGATCAGGCCGGTGGCGCGGGCCAGTGGCAGGAAGCTCGCCGGCCCGACCAGACCTTCGGTGGGATGGCGCCAGCGCATCAGCATCTCGGCGCCCACGCAGCGGCCGCTGGCCAGTTCGATGATCGGCTGCAGATGCCCTTCGAATTCACCGCGCGCCAGCGCCCGGCTCAGGCCCTCGCGGATGTCGTCATCGGGTGAGCTTCGCTGGCGCAGCGCGATCAGTCCGAGCAGCGCGCAGGCCAGCGCGCCGGCGATCGCCAGGGGCATGGCCGGTCGGCTGCGCTCCCACAGGCCACGTGCGCCGAAGCCGGCCAGCACCGCATACCCGTGCCGTGGCGATCGTGCCAGCGTGCTGAGCAACAGGTCGCTCGCGACGTCGGGGCTCACCGCGCCGTCCACGAACACGCTCAGGTTCATCGGGTCGGTCGGCAGGGAGATGCGGCCGCTGACCACCCGGGCCGGTGTGCCCGCGGCGCCGAGCTGGGCGAGATCGGCATCCAGGATCTCGACCCGGCGGTGCGCTTCCTGGCGCAGCTCGCCCTGGGCCAGGGCCACCGCGAGCATCACGCAGGCCAGCAGGAAGGCGAGCGCCGGCGCGGCCACCCAGGCCATCCACCGCATTGCGCCTTCCAGTCTGCGGGCAGGGAAGAGTTCGTGAAGCGCCATCGGGAAAAGGGAAGATCTGAGACCGGATCAGACCGCTTTTTCGGGTTTGGCGCCGCTGGTGGCCGACGGGAGGCGAGGAATGCGCAGCAGCCGGCGACCGTCTGGCCCGGCGGTGGGGGATCACCGATCGCCGGCCGGCGCGCCGGAGCGTGTCCGACGCCCCAGGGCGCTCCCGGGCGCCCTCGGTTGCCCCGGGTGGCGACGCGCGGTGCTCAGGCGCCCGCGAGCAGTTCGCGCGCGTGCTGGCGACTGGTGGCCGTGATCTCGGCGCCGGCCAGCATGCGGGCGACCTCGTCGATGCGGGCCTGGCGATCAAGGGCCGCGATGCGGCTCACGGTGCGCCCGCCTTGCTCGGCCTTGCTCACCGACAGGTGCTGGTGCGCGCGCGCGGCCACCTGCGGCAGATGGGTGACGCACAGCACCTGCCGTGCCTCGCCCAGGGTTCGCATGAGCTGGCCGATGGCCTCGCCCACCGCCCCGCCCACGCCGGCGTCGGCCTCGTCGAAGATCAGCGTGGGCACCGGGTTGGCCTGCGCGGCCAGCACCGCCACGGCGAGCCCCACCCGCGAGAGCTCGCCGCCCGAGGCCACCTTGGCCAGGGGCCGCGGCTGCGTACCGGCGTGGCCGGCGATGCGGAACTCCACCCGGTCGATGCCGCCGGGCCCCGGCTCGGCCGGCTGGACGTCGGCCTCGAAACGTGCGCCGGCCATGCCCAGCGGCTGCAGCCGCGCGCTCACGCCACGGGCCAGGCGCGCGGCGGCGTCGCGTCGCGCTGCCGACAGGCGAGCGGCCGCGGCCTGGAAGACCTCGTGCGCGGCCGTCTCGTCGGCACGCAGCCGCTGGGGATCGGCCGAGGCTTCGAGCTCGGCGAGCCGGTGGCGCGCGCTGACCAGCGTGCTGGCGAGTGCCTCGGGCGCGAGCCGCAGCTTGCGCGCCAGCGAGAAGGCCTGGCCGATGCGCTGGTCGAGCTGGGCGAGCCGTTCGGGATCGAGGTCCTGGCGGTCGGCGTAGGCCGACAGCGCCGAGGCGGCCTCGTCAGCCTGGATGCAGGCGTTCTCGAGCATGAGCAGGGCATCGCTCAGGCGCGCGTCGATGGCTGCGAGCGGGCGCAGGCGCTGGGTGATGGCCTGCAGACGTCCGCTGATCGCGTCGTCGCTCTCGGCCAGGGCATCGACGGCCGCCCGGGTGCCCTCCAGGAGCGCGGCGGCGTGGGCCAGCCGGCGGTGCTCCTGGTTGAGGGATTCCCACTCGCCCTCGGCGAGCGCGAGCTGCTCGAGCTCGCCGAGCTGCCACTGCAGGCGCTCGCGTTCGAGGTCGAGTTCGCGCGCTGCGGCCTGCGCCTGCGCCAGCCGCTCCTGCGCGGTGCGCCAGCGCCCGAAGGCTGCGGCCACCTCGGCGGCCAGGGCCTGCTGCTGCGCGAAGGCGTCGAGCAGATCGCGCTGACCACCGGCACGCAGCATGGACTGCGCGGCGTGCTGGCCATGGACATCGACCAGCTGTTCGCCGAGCTCGCGCAGCTGCGCCACCGTGGCGGGATGGCCGTTGACCAGGGCCCGCGAGCGGCCGTCGCTCTCGATGAGCCTTCGCAGCATGACCGTGCCGGGGTCACCGGCAAGGTCACGCTCGGCCAGCCAGGTTGCGAGGGCGGGGCTCAGCGCGAACTCGGCGACGATGTCGGCCCGGGCAGCGCCCTCGCGCACCACGCCGGCATCACCGCGGCCCCCCAGCGCGAGTTGCAGCGCGTCGATGAGGATGGACTTGCCGGCGCCGGTCTCGCCGGTGAGCACGGTGAAGCCCGGCCCGAACTCGAGCTCGAGCGCGTCGACGATGACGAAGTCCCGCAGGCGCAGCGCGAGCAGCATGGGAGTGTGGCCCGCACTCAGGCGGGCGGGCGCGACAGGACGGGCAGCTCGTGCCAGTTGAGCTTGCCGCGCAGGGTGGCGAAGTGGCTGTAGCCAGCCGGGTGGAGCAGGTGCGCCTTGAAGGGCGCGCGTTCGATGACGATGTCATCGCCCACGTGGAGATCGCTGAAGACCTGCATGTCGGCGGCGACGCGGGGCTCGCGGCCATCGACCACCCGGATGTCGATGCGGACATCGTCGGGCAGGGTGATGGGCCGGTTGGAGAGCGACTGCGGCGCGACCGGCACCAGCACGATGCCGGCGAGCCGGGGATGCAGGATGGGCCCGTTGGCCGACAGCGCATAGGCGGTGGAGCCGGTTGGGGTGGCCACGATCAGGCCGTCGGCGCGCTGGCTGTACATGAACACGCCATCGACGCGGGCCTGCAGTTCGATCATGCCGGTGCGCGAGGAGCGGTTGACCACCACGTCGTTCATGGCGAGCGCGCGCCAGACCTCGTGGCCGTCACGGACCACCCGGGCGACCAGCATGGTGCGGTCTTCCGATGAGTAGCTGCCATCGAGGATGGCCCCGAGCGCCGCCGGCCACTGGTTGAGCGCGATGTCGGTGACAAAGCCCAGCCGGCCGTGGTTGATGCCCACCAGCGGCACCTGCGAGCGGGCCAGCTGACGGGCCAGGCCGAGCAGGGTGCCATCGCCGCCCACCGCGATGGCCAGGTCGGCCTCGCGGCCGATCCGCTCGGCATCGGCGGCTTCGAGCTCGGGCCGGCCGATGGCCTCGAAGGTGTCGGCCTCCACCAGCACCCGGATGCCGCGCGCGGCCAGGAAGCGGGCGATCTCGAGCAGGGCCGGCGCCACGCCTTCCGACTGGTAGCGGCCGACCAGCGCGACGGTTCGGAATGCCTGGGTCATGCGAAGGATTAAACCATGAATCCCCCCACGCCCATCCCGGTCGGATGGCCGAGCCGAAGGGTGGATCAGGCCTGGCTTGCGCGGGTTTCGCAGTCCAATAGAATAGGTCCGTCATGCGAGAACTCGACAGTCGCGCCAAGACGCTGCTCAAGACCCTGGTGGAGCGCTACATCTCCGACGGTCAGCCGGTGGGCTCGCGCACGCTCTCGCGTCACTCCGGGCTCGATCTCTCCCCGGCCACCATCCGCAACGTCATGGCCGATCTCGAGGAACTCGGCCTCATCGCCAGTCCGCACACCTCGGCCGGCCGGGTGCCCACGCCGCGCGGCTACCGGCTGTTCGTCGATACCCTGCTCACCGTGCAGCCCCTGGAGTTGGGCCAGACCGAGCGCATCCACGATCGTCTGCAGGCCGAGGAGCCCCAGCGTCTGCTCTCGGCCGCCGCCGGCCTGCTCTCCAGCCTCTCGCAGTTCGCCGGCGTGGTCACCACGCCGCGCCGCTCCTCGCTGTTCCGGCAGGTCGAGTTCATGCGGCTCTCCGAGCGGCGGGTCCTGCTCATCCTGGTCACCCCCGATGGCGACGTGCAGAACCGCATCCTCGCGGTCGAGCGCGACTACGCCGGGCCCGAACTCACCGAGGCGGCCAACTACCTCAACCACCATTTCGCCGGCCTCGATCTCGAATCCATCCGCCGGCGCCTGCAGACAGAACTCACCAGCCTTCGTGATGACATCACCCGCCTCATGACCCGCGCGGTCGAGGCCGGCGGGCGCGCCCTCACCGAGGAGACCGAGCCCATGGTCATCTCCGGCGAGCGCAACCTGCTCGGCGTGGCCGAGCTGTCTGACAACATGGAGCGCATGCGCCGGCTGTTCGATCTCTTCGAGAAGAAGACCGGCCTGCTCACCCTCATG